>NZ_CP089588.1:1244878-1556097 GCF_021249345.1 Halobacterium wangiae
CTCCCACTCCGCGACGCACTGGAACATTCCGATGCAGGTGTCCCGGTCGTACTCGATTCGCATAGCTGACTGTCGGAACGGGAGGGGGAAAGCGTTGGCGGGGCGGCTCAGTCGCGACAGCCGAGGTAGACGGCGGCGGCCGCGAGCGCGAGGAGCGCGAGCACGGCGAGTGCGACGGCGTCCTGACCGGCGCCGACGTCCGCCGAGGGTTCGGTCGTCGCCGCTGTCGTCGTACCGGGCGACTGTGCGGTGGTGGTCGTTCCAGCGGTGGTCGTCGGTCCCACGGTGGTCGTGCCCTGGGTCGTCGGAGCGGCGCGGGTCGCGACGACGAACACGGAGAGACCCGGTGCGGTCGCCTCGTAGACGACGCTGTCGGCGGTCTCGTCCACGACGCGCGTGTCGATAGCGCCCCACGCCCCGTCGTGGTGGCGGTAGAGCGTCACGTCGTCGGGCTGGACGCCGCGGTCGGCGAGCGAGTCGCGCGCGACGGTGAAGCGGAAGGTGGCTCCCGTGATGCGGTCGTCGGGCACGGACGGGTGGGCGACGTCGATGTACGCGACTGAACGCTGGCCGGCGACGGCGAACGTCGCGCCGCCCGCGGGCGGTGAGTCGGACGCGGACACGCTGAGTGCGACGTCGCCGTCGGTGGTGGGCGTGACCGCGAGCGAGTCGAGGGAGACGCCGGCTGCGCCGAGTTCGCCAGCGGGGAACCCGATGGTCGCGGGCTGGTCGGCGCGGGCGTCGGTGACGGTGGCGTCGAAGCCGGCGTCGCCGAGCGACGTGACCGTCACGGCGGGTGCGGGTGCCGCAGGTCCGCTGCCGCCTGAGCCTGTCGATGGTGAGTCGCCGTCGGAGCCACCCGCCGGACCGCCTGACGACGGGCTGCCGCCGCTGTTCGCCGGTGCTGCGACGGTGAACGAGACGACCTCTGTGACGCTGTTCCCGAGTTCGTCCACGACGGTCACCTCGAGCTGGTGGCTGGAGCCGTCGGCGAGCCCGGTGGCGGCGTACTCGACCGAGCTGCTCGTGATCGTGGTCGCGCCGTCGGTGGTGACGTCGGTGCCGTCGAAGAGGACGGCGGTCCGGTCGGCGTCCACGCCGGCAGGCGCGTCCGCGAAGTCGACCCGGAGCGTCGTTGCCGTGGTGCCGGCGGCGAACTCGTGGCCGTCGACGGGGGTCGACGAGGTGATGGTGGGCGGGGTGGTGTCGGTGACGACCGCGCCGTACGTCGAGAAGTGCGTGACGGTGGCGACCCAGTACCGGCCGGTCGTGCCGTTCAGCGTGACGTTCTCGATGGTCGTCGGGACCCGCGTCCACTGACCTCTCGTCTCGTTGAAGTACCGGAATCGTACGTCGTCTCCGTCGGCGCCCTGCGGGAGCAGCGACGGATCGACGGGGATGCCGATGACGGCGTAGCTGAGGTTCCCGGTGAGTCGCTTGTCGAGTGCAGCGTCGAGGAACTGCAGGCCGGCCTGCCCGCGGACGAGCGGCGCGACCGGTACCTTGCTCTCCGTCATGGTGACGAACGTGTCGTTGACGGAGCGGTTCGTGTTGAAGCGGACGAACAGCCCGGAGGGCTCCATCTGGACCGTGATGGTGTTGTTCGTCGTGTTCGCGGTGGTGAGCCGGGTGGTCGCGGTGTCGCTGCCGCGGTTCCCGGCGAGGTCGAGTGCGGTCACCGAGAGCCCGTACTGGCCGTCCGCGGGGGTGGCGAAGGTCCCGTTCCAGTGGTCGCCCTCGTCGGTCATCGTGACCGTCACGACGTTGCCGTCGGGCCGCTCGACGTCGACCGAGAGCGTTCCGTTCAGGAGGGGTTCGCTCGACCTGACCGTGACGTTCGCGTTGCTCGCATCGAGCCGGGTGACGGACGCCGCGAGCGGTGGCGGCGTCCGGTCGACCACGACGCTGTCGTTCACCGTGACGGTTCGCCAGTTACCCCGGCTGTCGGACGCCAGCACGGTCACGTCGTACTCGTCCTCGGCGAGGGCGGAGACGTCCACGGTGGTCGTCCAGTTGCCAGTGGTCCCGTTCTCGCTCGCGAACGCCGAGGCGGTGTCGCCCGCCGTCCGGGCGTTCAGGGTGACCCGGACGTCCTGGACCGTCCCGTGCGCGTCGGTGGCGTCGACCTCGAACGCGACCGTCTCGTTCTCGTAGACGACGGAGCCGTTCGGGTTCGAGTCGTCCGCGTACGAGCCGGTCACGTTCACCGCGTGGATGGTCGGGTCGGCACCGTCGTAGCTCGTCCCGGCGAGCGTGACGTTCACGGCCTCCTCGCCCGGGCTGTCGCTGTGGACCGTCAGCGTCGCCTCTGACGCGCCGAGTCCCGTCGGTGCGTACTCGACGACGAACGCGTTGGTGCCGCCGTAGCCGAGGACGTCGGTCGCGTTCCCACCGACGACAGCGAAGTCGGTCGCGTTCGGCCCGGAGAGCGTCGCGCCGGAGACCGTGAGGTTCAGGTCACCGACGTTGGCGACGGTGAGCGTCTCCCGGGCAGTCGTGCCGGCCGGGACGGTGCCGAAGTCGACCTCGTCTCTGGCGATGGCGACGTCGGCGGTACCGGTGGTGGACGCGTCGACGACGGTGATGGTCACCGTCCCGCCGGCGGCCTGCTCGCCGTGTTCGTCCTCGACCCAGTACGTGAAGCTGTCGACGCCGACGAAGTCCGGGTCCGGCGTGTACTCGAACCCGCCAGTCACGGAGAACCGATTGAGGTCGCCGTGGCTCGGATTCCCGTGGTACTTCGTGACCACGCCGTCGCCGTCGAGGTCGTAGTCGTTCGCGAGCACGCCCGGCGCGCTCACGTCTAGCGTCTCGCCCTGGAGGACGACGTAGTCGTCCGGGACGGGTTCGGGCGCGCGGTTCGGGTCCGGGAGCACCGTGACGGTGACGACCCCGCCAGCGGCCGTCGCACCGTGTTCGTCCTCGACCCAGTAGGCGAAGCTGTCGGTCCCCGTGAAGCCCGGGTCGGGGCGGTACTCGAACCCGCCAGTCACGGAGAACCGGTTGAGGGTGCCGTGGCTCGGGTTGCCGTGGTACTTCGTGTCCACGCCGTCGCCGTCCGGGTCGCGGTCGTTCACCAGCACGCCCGGCGCGCTCACGTTCAGCCACTCGCCCTCCGTGACGGTGTACGTGTCCGCGACAGCGGTCGGCGCGCGGTTCCCGGTCGCGTCGGGGTCCGGCACGACCTCGATGGTGACGACCCCGCCGGCGGTCTGCTCGCCGTGTTCGTCCTCGACCCAGTACGTGAACGAATCCGTCCCCGTGAAGCCCAGGTCCGGCGTGTACTCGAAGCCCCCGTTCACCGAGAACCGGTGGAGGGTCCCGTCGTCCGGGTTACCGTGGTACTTCGTGTCCACGTCGTCGCCATCCGGGTCGTAGTCGTTGGCGAGCACGCCCGGCGCAGAGACGTTCAGCCACTCGCCCTCCGTGACGGTGTACGTGTCCGCGACAGCGGTCGGCGCGCGGTTCCCGGTGGTGTCCGGGTCCGGGAGCACCTCGACAGTGACGGTGGCGGCCGTCAGGGACTCGTTCCCGTTCGCATCGTCGATCACGTAGGTGAACGTGTCGGCCCCGGTGAACCCCTCGTCGGGGCGGTACTCGAAGCCGCCGGTCACGGAGAACGTCTGGAGGTCACCGTGGCCCGGGTTCCCGTGGTACTTCGTGGTTATCGAGTGGTTTCGCGGGTCGACGTCGTTCGCGAGTACGCCCGGCGCGCTCACGTTCAGCCACTCGCCCTCGTAGACGGTGTAGTGGTCGTCGACTGCGACGGGGTTCGTCGCGTTCGGGTCGACCACCTCGACGGTGACGGTCCCGATGCCGGCCTCCGCACCACGCTCGTCCTCGACCCAGTACGTGAACGAGTCAGTCCCCGTGAAGCCCTCGTCGGAGAGGTACTCGAAGCCGCCCGGCCCGTAGAACCGGTGGAGGGTGCCGTCGTCCGGGTCACCGTGGTACTTCGTGTCGACGCCGTCGCCGTCGAGATCGTAGTCGTTGGCGAGCACGCCCGGCGCAGAGACGTTCAGCCACTCGCCCTCGAGGACGGCGTAGTGGTCGTCGAGGGGCGTCGGCTGCCAGTTCTCCTGGACGACGACGGTGACGGTCGTGTAGCTGGTCTCGCCGTCCTCGTCCTCGACCCAGTAGACGAAGCTGTCGGTCCCCGTGAAGCCCTCGTCGGAGAGGTACTCGAAGCCCCCGTTCACCGAGAACCGGTTGAGGGTGCCGTGGCTCGGGTTGCCGTGGTACTTCGTGTCCACGTCGTCCCCGTCCTGGTCCCAGTCGTTCGCGAGTACGCCCGGCGCGCTCACGTTCAGCCACTCGCCCGGCGCGACGGTGTACGTGTCCGCGACAGCGGTCGGCTCGCGGTTCTGCGGCGGGAGCACCTCGATGGTGACGGTGGCGTACGCGGTCTCGCCGTCCTCGTCCTCCATCCAGTAGCCGAACGTCTCGGTGCCGGTCTGCCACGAGTCGGCCCGGTACTCGAAGCCGCCCGTCACCGAGAACCGGTGGAGGTCGCCGTTCTCCGGGTCGCTGTGATACTTCGTGTCGAGGTCGTCCCCGTCCGGGTCGCGGTCGTTCACCAGCACGCCCGGCGCGCTCACGTTCAGCCACTCGCCCGCGTGCACCGAGTAGTGGTCGTCGGTCGCGTCCGGCCCGCGGTTCGAGTCCGGCAGCACCTCGATGACGACCCGACCCAGGGTCGAGGAGCCGGCCGCCTCGTCCTCGGCCCGGTACGTGAACGAGTCCGTCCCCGTGAAGCCCGGGTCGGCCGTGTAGTTGAAGCCGCCACTGGCGCGGAACGACGCGAGCGTGCCGTTGCCCGGCTGGACGTAGCTGGGTGCGTCGATGGTGTCGTCGTCCGGGTCGAGGTCGTTCGCTAGCACGCCCGGCGCGCTCACGTTCAGCCACTCGCCCTCGTAGACGACGTAGTAGTCGGTCGCCGTGACCGGTGCACGGTTCTGCTCGGCCCCGTTGCCCCGGATCGAGACGGAGACGTACGTGTCGTTGGTCGAAATCGGCAGCGACGTGGCGGCGGGCCCCTGCCTGAGCGGAGCGAACCGGACCGTGACGTTGTGCGTCTCACCGGGCGCGACGACCGTCGAACCACCGCCGGAGACGACGCTGAACGTCAGGAACGACGTCTCGAACGACGCGCCGTGGACAGCGAGCGGAGCATCGCCGTCGTTCCCGATGGTGACGTTGGCCGTGGCGGCCGACCCCACCGACACGTTCCCGAAGTCGAGCGAGGACGGCGTCACGGTGACGCTCGGGGTGGGCACGCCCGTTCCCGACACGGAGACGCCGACCGACGGCGCCTCGGGGTCGTCGGTGAGCACGTTCAGGTTCGTGCCGAGCGAACTCTCGGTCTCCGGCGCGAACGAGACCGTGAACTCGTGGGAGTCGCCGACGGCCAGAACCCGCGACTCGTTCCCGGCGGTGACCTCGAACGCCGAGTGACCCGAGTTCGTCACGCCGTCGTAGCTCAGCGGTCCTGCGCCGTCGTTGGTGAGGGTGACGTTCGTCGTCGCGGTCTGCCCGACGGGGACGTCGCCGAAGTCGTAGCTCGTGGGTGTGACGGAGGCGTTCGGTGCCGGGGCGACGCCCGTACCGGTGAGCGTCCCCGTCAGTGCCCCCGAGAACAGCGTGTCGACCTCGAGCGTTGCCGTCCGCGTCCCGGACGCGGTCGGCGCGAACCGCAGCCAGATCGTCGCGCTGTCGCCGGGGTTGACGTTCGTCTGCGAAACGCTCAGGATGGAGTAGTCGCCCGGGTGCGTCCCGGAGAGCTGCGCGCCGTCGAGGTAGAGGGTCTCGGTTCCCTCGTTTTTCACCTGCACGAGGCGGTCGAGGTGGTCGCCGGTGTCCACGTCCCCGAAGTCGAGAGTCGTCTGCGAGAGGACCGGGTCCGCGGAGGCTTCGGTCACGGTCACCTCGACCGGCGGCAGGCCCTCGATGGAGACGTCGTAGGTTCCGACCGCGTCCGGTGTCCACGTGAACTCGACGGTCTCGGTGTCGTAGAAGCCGGTGCCGACCTCAGCGGACGTCGTCTGCTTCACGACGCCGTCGACGGTGAACTCGGCCTCGTAGGAGCAGGCCGAGTCGGCGAGGTTCTCGACGGTGGCGTTGACCGTCACCTGCTGACCGACGGCCGCGTCGGTCGGGTACGCGCCCAGGTCGTAGTAGTCGAACAGCACGCGTTCGGTGGCGGTCTCGCCGCCGTCGAGCGCGTACAGGGTGTGGGTGTACGAACTGTCGTTCAGACTAGCGACGAGCAGCCGGCCGTCGGCGACGACGGGCCGGAACGGCACCTCGGTCCCGGCGTGGTAGCGCCACGCGAGGTCGCCGGTCGTCCCGTCGACGGCGAGCACGTCCCCACGGCGCGTGCCGGCGTAGACGACGCCGTCCGCGACGGCGGGTGCGAGCGCGACCATCCGGCCGTGGCTCAGGCCGTAGTCGAGGCTGCCGGAGAGCCGGTGGAGCCACCGCTGCTCGCCGGTCGTGGCGTCGAGCGCGCGGACAGTGTGGCCCGAGGAGACGTAGACGGAACCCCCGGACGCCGCGGCCGCAGTCGGCCGATCGTTCAGGTCGTGGATCCACTCGACGTGGCCGTCGGTGGCGTCGAGAGCGTACAGCTTCGGGTCGTGGGTCTCGGTGCCGCCGCCGACGTAGACCGTGCCGTTCACGAGCGTCGGCGTCATCGAGACGACGCCCTCGACCTCGAACCGCCAGCGCTCGGAGCCATCCGACGCGTTCAGCGCGTAGACGGAGTGCTCGCGGGCGAAGCCGTCGTCGACGCGCGCCGTCGCGTAGACGGTGTCGCCGTGTGCAGCGAGGCCGCCCGTGGACGCGCCGGCGTAGCTCCGCCACCAATCCTCGCTGCCGGTCCGGAGGTCGAACGCGTGGAGGCGCACCCCGCTGCCGTACGTGGCTTGCTCGGCGTAGAGCGTGCCGTCGGCGACGACTGACGACTGCACGTCGAAGTCGGTGTTGTTCCAGAGCTCGGTACCGTTCGCAGCGTGGAACACGTACAGCTCGTCCCAGTACGGGCTGGTGGCGACGACGAGGTCGTCCGAGACCGATACCCTGTCGGCTCTGACGCCGGTGACGTTCCAGAGCTCGGTGCCGGTTTCGTTGTCGAGCGCGCGGAGGCTGCTGTCGCCCGGCACGAACACGCGGCCGTCGGCGACGACTGCGGGGTTCTGGTCGTGGTCGTCGTACTCGTGAATCCAGCGGGCGTCGACCGCCGTCTTCGGGCCGACGACGTCGGTCGCCCCGGATCGGTTCGCGTCGTGGCCGGCGGTCGGCCAGTCGCCCGAGGAGGGTGGGTCGTCGATGGCCGCCGAGTCGCCGACTGTGGCGGGCTCGGAGAGCGACGCGGTACCAGCCGGCGACGTCGGCGAGTCGAGCGCGCCAGCTGTCCCCGCCGCAACCGACGAGACGACGAGAAGCGTCGCCACGAGCGTCGCAAGCACCTGCTCCGTTCGGATGTGTCTACACGAGAAGGGGCCTGTTGCCATATGATAACCGCATGACGCAGTCACGCTCCCTATATGCATCCACCGCACGTCGTTCGGCGAGCGGACGACGTCCGGAACGTGGAACGCGTTCCACGAGAGGAAACAGCTTTGATGTGTGCCTGCGCGGGAACTGTAATGGCCGCCGAGACGCCCGAAGGAGGGGACAACAGTCTCCCGATCGAGAGTATCAAGCGGGCTGATACGCTCGACGCGCTCCACGAGGGGGCGATGGACCGCGCCGACCTCATGGCGACGCTGGACGTGTCGCGGACGACCGTCCACCGCGTCGTCCGAGCGCTGGAGGGCCGGGGCCTGATCGTACAGGACGGCAGCGAGTTCCGACTGACACCGCTCGGGCGGGCGGTCGCCGCCGAGGTCGCGTCGTTCCGCCGGGGCGTCCGGACGGCCAGTCGACTCGAGCCACTGCTGGAAGCGGTCGGCGACGACGCGGCGGCCATCGACGTGTCGCTGTTCGAGGACGCCACTGTCACCACGATGGCACCGACGAACCCCTACGGGCCGGTCGGCCGGTTCATGGAACTCCTGGTCGCGTCGCCGAGCCTCCGCGGGTTCGACACGACGACCATCGCGCCCGTGTTCGTCGACAACATCCGCGACGAGATACTCGGCGGGATGGAGGTCGACGTCGTCTACCTGCCCGCCGTCGTCGACGCCGTGGTCGACAGCTACCCCGACGAGGTCCGCGCCGCGGTCGACTCCGGGCGGCTGACGCTTTCCACCCACCCCGACCTCCCGTACGGGCTCGCGATCTTCGAGGACCGGATCGGCGTCGGCGGGTACGACGCCGAGACCGGGATGCTCCGGGCGTTCGTCGACACGAGCGACCCCGCCGCACGGGAGTGGGCGCTCGCCGAGTACGAGCGCTACCGCGAGGAAGCGACGGTACTGGACCTGTCGGCGGAGGAGTGATCGCGCCGAACTCGCATCCGGCACGCGTCCACGGGACCCTCGCGCCAGCCCTCCGCTGGGTCGGTCGCGCCGAGTGACGACGCACTCTCTCTGTCGATTTCGACGCCCTCCTCCCACTTCGCGACGCACTGGAACGTCCCGGTGCAGGTGTCCCGGTCGTACTCGAATAGTGGTCTGCGGCAGCCCCGGGGTAGATCGTTGCCGGGGACGAGAACGACCACCCCTGCACGTCCGCCCCGACAGTTTAAACCGCGGGACGTGCCTATCCCGGTCCAATGAACGTCGCGGACATCTCGGGGCTGCCCGAGGGGGTCGCCGAGCACCTCGAGAGCGAGGGCATCGAGGAGCTCTACCCCCCACAGGCGGAGGCCGTCGAGGCGGGCGCCACCGAGGGCGAGAGCCTCGTCGCCAGCGTGCCGACTGCGAGCGGGAAGACCCTCATCGCGGAACTGGCGATGCTGTCGGCCATCGAGCGCGGCGGCACGGCGCTGTACATCGTGCCGCTGCGCGCGCTCGCCGGCGAGAAGGCCACCGAGTTCGAGGCCTTCGAGCAGTTCGGCATCTCGGTGGGCGTCTCGACGGGGAACTACCAGAGCGACGGCGAACGGCTCTCGGACAACGACATCGTCGTCGCCACCTCCGAGAAGGTCGACTCGCTCGTGCGCAACGGCGCGGGCTGGATCGACGACCTGGCCTGCGTGGTCGCCGACGAGGTCCACCTCGTGGACGACCAGCACCGCGGCCCGACCCTGGAGGTGACGCTCGCGAAACTCCGTCAGCGCGTGCCCGACCTCCAGGTCGTGGCGCTGTCGGCGACGGTCGGGAACGCCGACGAGATCGCCGACTGGCTGGACGCCGCGCTCGTCGACACCGACTGGCGGCCCATCGACCTGCGGACGGGCGTCCACTACGGGCAGGCGGTCCACTACGACGACGGCACCCAGGAGGAGCTCTCGGTGGGGTCAGGGAGCCAGACCGCGGCCGTCGTCGCTGATACCCTGAAGGACGACGGCTCGACGCTCGTGTTCGTGAACTCCCGGCGGAACGCCGAAGCGGCGGCCCGCCGGCTCTCGGACGTGACGAAGGGGTCGCTGAGCGCCGACCAGCGCGACCGCCTCCGCGAGGTGGCCGAGGAGATCCGGGGCGTCAGCGACACGGAGACGAGCGACGACCTGGCGGACGCCGTGGCGAAGGGCGCGGCGTTCCACCACGCGGGCCTCGCCCGCGAACACCGCGAACTCGTCGAGGACGCGTTCCGGGAACGCCTCATCCGCGTGGTCGCGGCGACGCCGACGCTGGCGGCGGGCGTGAACACGCCCTCGCGACGGGTCGTAGTGCGGGACTGGCAGCGCTACGACGGCACCGCGGGCGGGATGCAACCCCTCTCGGTGCTCGAAGTCCACCAGATGTTCGGGCGCGCGGGCCGCCCGGGCCTCGACCCGTACGGGGAGGCCGTCCTCCTGGCGAACGGTCACGACGAACTGGAGGAGCTGTTCGACCGCTACATCTACGCGGAGCCCGACCCCGTGCGCTCGAAACTCGCGGCCGAGCCGGCGCTCCGGACGCACGTGCTGGCGGCCGTCGCGACGGGGTTCACAACCACCGAGGAGGCGCTCCACGAGTTCCTCGGGGAGACGCTGTACGCCGCCCAGACAGACGATCCGAGGCGCCTGGAGAGCGTCACGCGGGACGTGCTCGCCTACCTGGAGGCCAACGAGTTCGTCGAGCGGGAGAACGGCGCGCTGCGCGCGACCACCACCGGGCACCTCGTGAGCCAGCTGTACGTCGACCCGATGAGCGCGGCGACGCTCGTGGACGGACTGCGGGATGCCGCACGCGCGGCCGAGCGAAGCGAGGCCGCGGACGGAGCGAGCGGCGAAGCCGCGAGCCGCGCGGACGAGGCTGGCGGGCCGTTCCAGACGGCCAGCGACCTCCAGACCGAGGCGGAGCCGATTCCCGAGGACGTCGACGTCGAACTGACGCCGCTCGGGCTCTACCACCTCGTGAGCCGGACGCCGGACATGTATGAGCTCTACCTCCGGTCTGGCGACCGGGAGACGTACACGGAACTGGCCTACGAGGTCGAGGACCAGTTGCTCGGCCCGGCGCCCCGAGAGGAGGAGGCCCACTGGGAGGACTGGCTGTCGGCGCTGAAGACCGCGAAGCTCCTCGACGACTGGGCCTCGGAACTCGACGAGGACCGCATCGCGGAGCGCTACGGCGTCGGGCCGGGGGACATCCGCGGGAAGGTCGAGACGGCGGAGTGGCTGCTGAACGCGACCGAACGGCTCGCCGCCGACATCGGCGTCGGCGCGACCGCGGTCCGGGCGGCCCGCAAGCGCGTGCAGTACGGCGTCCGCGAGGAGCTACTGGACCTCGCGGGCGTCAGGGACGTCGGCCGGAAGCGCGCGCGACGGCTGTACGAGGCGGGCATCGAGACGCGGGCGGACCTCCGGAACGCCGAGAAGAGCGTCGTCCTGGGCGCGGTCCGGGGGCGCCGGAAGACGGCCGAGCGCATCCTGGAGAACGTCGGCCACCCGAACCCGGACCTGACGGACGTCGACGCGGACGCAGACACGGTCGCGGCGGTCGAGGAGAGCGAACGCGACGGGCAGGCGAACCTGGGGGACTTCTCGTGAGAGTCGTCGAGGGCGTCGCGAGCGTCGACGACGTGGACGCGTTCGTCGCCACCCTCGGCGACGTCGGCGACGAGCACGGTTGTGCGGTGCAGGCGTTCGACGCGGACTACGTCGCGGACCGCGCGCACCTCGAGTCCGCCGTCGCGCACGCGAACCGGGCGTTCGAGCGCGGGGAGAACGTTGCCAGTGACCGTGCAGTCGAGATTCTGCTGTACGCGGCGGGCCGCCGCCAGATTCGACGCGCGCTCGCGATGGGCGTCGACGAGGGCGAACACGAGGTAGTCGTCGTCGTGGATGGTGAGAACGAAGCGGCCGCTGCGAGCGCGGTCGCGGACCTGCTCGACGAGCGGGCGACCCTCGGCGGGGACCCGGCGGCGCTGCGAGAGTTCTTCGACGTGAGCGACGACGAGTACGCGGTCGTCGACGACCTCTCCGGGGTCGTCCGGGAGCGCGTGGCGCTGCTCGACGTCGAGAAGTGAGGCGTGCTCGCACACCACGTTCCAGTCGAAACGAAGGGGTCGCGTCGCCGCGCTACCCCACGGTTTCGCGTGCCAGAAGGTAGTGAGGAGGTCGCTGGGACCGCGAGCCGTCGGTGAGTTCTCCAGTCGAAACGGCGCCCGCGGAGAGCAGACGAGCGTCAGACGTTACGCGAACAGCACGTCGGCGACGGTGTCGCGGTCGTAGCGCGCGTCGCAGTCGGGGTCGCTACAGGAGTAGTCGTCGCCGCGGAGGTTCCGCATCCCGCCGTGACCGCAGGGGAGCGTGCGGCGCTCGCGACGGATCTCGCGGGCGACCTCGTAGGCGCCGGGGTCGGTACGGTAGACGTTCGACCCGCCGTCGGAGCGGGACACCGCCTCGACGATGCCGTGCTCCCGGAACCGCCGGAAGACGCGGCGGACCTCCTCGGGGAGGTCCGAGAGTTCGTACGTCTCGGCGGGCGACGGGAGGCGAGCGGTCGCGTCGGGATTGCCGTTGAGGACGCTCCGCGTGCCGTTCGCCACGGAGTTCGCCCGGGGGTCTATCGACACGCTCGCTCACCCCCGGAGGTCGGTCGGCTCGTAGTGCGTGTCGCAGCTCCGGCAGTAGTACCGGCCGTCCCGGAGCCGCCGCAGACGCGTGTGCCCGCGAGGGCACTTGACGCGCCAGCCCGCGTCGGCGTGGTTCTCATCCATCAGTCACCTGTCTGTACGTGGGCTCGTTCGCCCCATATACCGCATCCTGCCGCGAGGTGAAAGTGAAAGTGGACGGTTACGCCAGCGAGAGCACGAACAGCACGACGCCCACGATGCCGGCTGCGGTGGCGGCGCCGCCGAGCGAGCTGTCGTGGCTCTCGTGGAGGCCGTGGGTCCAGATGTACGCCTGCCACGCGACGCCGACGAACGTGCCGAGGACGCCGAGCGCGCTGCTGGAGGTGTTCGCGAGGCGGCGGAGCTGGTCCGCCAGCAGTTCGGGGTCGCTCGCGAAGTCGACGCCGCCGAACGCCAGGGCGATGCCGACGACCCCGAACAGCGTCGACACGAGCTGTGCGGGGGTCGCCCAGCCGGTGACGACGAGCGTGTCCCCGAACGAGCCGCTCCCGCTCGTGAACGCGGTGACCGCGTGGAGACCGACGGCGACGAGCAGCCAGCCGACGTACGTCCCGAAGAACGCGAAGGGAATCCGGCCGAACACCGCGGACTGCAGTTTCGCCCCGACGGACACCTGCTTCGTCTGCGGTTCGTCGATGGTGCAGGGCTCGGGGAGCGGCCCCTCCATCTCGGCGTAGCTCTGGCAGATCGACTCGGACCACGGCTCAAGGGTCGTCACCGTCACCGTGGCGTCGATTCGCGACGCCAGGAACACGCCGATCAGGGCGAGCACGAGGCTGCTGAGCACCGCGACGGCGGAGACGGCGGCGAGTGCACCGAGGAACGAGTCCTCCGGCGGGTTCCGCTCGAAGAACGTCGCCGGGTCGAACAACACGGTACGGAGGGCGTGGAGGGCGGAACGGAGCATCGGACTGGCAGTGTTTCACGGACGGCGGGCATCAGTTTTCTGTCTTCGGGAGCGAGAGAGAAAGGGGAGGCGGCGCCGAACGGCCGCCGAGTCAGCTGGAATCCACGGCCGTCCGCCGGTAATCGGCGCTTAACTCGTTACGCGAGTTCCGGCTCGTAACGAGTTCTATTTACTTTTTCCAGCCGTTTCCTGTTCCACACGAACACTTTTGCCGCCGGGGACAGACGTTACCACGAGGGTTGTTCACACCCAGCAATAGGTGACTGTCCACGATGAAATTCGACGGTACGTTCGAGCTAGACGACACGACCACCGAGGAGGTGTGGCTCGCCCTCTCGGACCCCGTGCTCGTGGCGGCCGCGCTCCCGGGCTGTGAGTTCCTCGTCGAAGTCGAGGACGAGGACGTCGACTTCGACGCGCTCCGCGAGCAGTACGCCGACCGGGACCTGAAGCCGACCGCCGACCCGGACGTCATCGAGGAGCGCGCGTTCGAGGAGGGCGCCACGTACGCCGCGCTCGTCCAGATCAGCGTCGGTCCGGTGAACCCGACGTTCGAGACCGTCGTGACCGTCGACCACCGGGAGTTCCCGGAGATGTCGGCGTCCGGCGAGGGGTCCTCGGGCGACAGCTCCTTCGAGATGGCGTCCTCGATGGCGCTCTCGGAGACCGACGACGGCGTCGCCGTCGACTGGGAGACCGAGGCCGACGTGTTCGGCCGCGTCGCGAACATGGGCCAGCGCGTCGTCAACCCGGTCGCCAACCAGGTGGTGAAGCGGTTCTTCGCCACCGTCCAGCAGGAGCTCCGGGAGCTGGAGATGGCCGACGGCGACGGAGAGACAGACGACCGAAGCCTCACTGACCGGCTGCTCGGCCGGTCGAGGGGAGACAAGACATGACGACACACGACATCACACTGACGGTGAACGGCACGGACCACGACCTCACGGTCGAGTCCCGAACACTGCTCGTACACGCGCTCCGGGACGAACTCGGCTACACGGGCACGAACGTGGGGTGCGAGACGAGTACCTGCGGCGCCTGTACGGTGCGCCTCGACGGCGACGCGGTGAAGTCCTGTACGGCGCTCGCCGTGCAGGCCGACGGCGCGGAGATCCAGACCGTCGAGGGGCTGTCGACGGGCGGCGACCTCCACCCGATACAGCAGGGGTTCCAGGAGGAACACGGCCTCCAGTGCGGGTACTGCACGCCCGGGATGATGCTGTCCGCGGCGGACCTCCTGGAGGAGAACCCGGACCCCGACCGCGAGGAGGTCCGGGAGGCCCTCGAGGGGAACCTCTGTCGGTGCACGGGCTACCAGAACATCGTGAACGCCGTCCAGAACGCCGCCGAACAGCTGCAGACCGCACCCGGCGGCCAGCAGACGGCGGCAGCGGACGGCGGGGAGCGTCCCGGTGGAACGCGACCCTCGTCGGACCACCGGTCCGACGGCGGAGCGGAGTTGGACCTCACCGCGGACTACCCGACCGGCGACGGAGGTGGTTCGGAATGAGCATCGACTCCGTCGACCCGGACGACGTGGACGCCGCGGACATCCTCGGGTCGGCAATCGAGCGCCGCGAGGACCCCTCGCTCATCACGGGCGACGCCGAGTACACGGACGACATCGAGCTGCCGAACACGGCGCACATGGCGATCCTCCGGAGCCAGTACGCCCACGCGGACATCAAGGACGTGGACACGAGCGGTGCCGAGGAGATGGACGGCGTGATCGGCGTCTACACCCACGACGACCTGGCGCGCGAGGACACGCCGGGGGAGCTCCCGTTCATGCTGCCGGTGGCGTGGCTGCTGCCGAGCCTGAACGCCGTCGACCACCCGATTCTCGCGGACGGCCGGGTGCGCTACCAGGGCGACGCCATCGCGGTCGTCGTCGCCGAGGAGCGCTACCTCGCCCACGACGCACTCGACGAGATCGACGTGGACTACGAGCGCCGGGAGGCTGTGACGAGTCCGAGCGACGCACTCGCCGGCGACGCGCCGGAACTCCACGCGGAGGCCGACGGCAACGTCGCCCTCGACTGGGAGATCGGCGACGAGTCGAAGACCGACGAGGCGTTCGCGGACGCCGACCGCGTCGTGGAGTTCGAGGCGGACAACCAGCTGCTGATCCCGAACGCGATGGAGCCCCGCGCGGCGGTCGCGGACTACTCGCCCGGCACGGACGAGCTGGACGTGTTCATGACGACCCAGAACCCCCACGTCCACCGGCTGCTCATGTCGGGGGTCATCGACCACCCGGAGCACAAACTCCGCATCAAGGCGCCGGACGTCGGCGGCGGGTTCGGGAGCAAGATCCACCACTACGCCGACGAGGCGCTCGTGGCGTGGGCCGCGAAACACCTCGAACGGCCCGTGAAGTGGGTCGCCACGCGCTCGGAGACGTACATCACGGACGCGCAGGGTCGCGGCCACGAGACGACCGCCGAACTCGCGGTGAGCGACGACGGCGACATCGAGGGGTTCCGCGTCGACACGAAGGCGAACCTCGGCGCCTACCTCTCGACGTTCGCGCCCGCGGTGCCGACGTACCTCTACGGCACGCTGCTCTCCGGCCAGTACGACATCCCCGCCATCCACTGCTCGGTGGAGGGTGCGTTCACGAACGTCCCGCCCGTCGACGCCTACCGCGGCGCGGGCCGCCCGGAGGCGTCGTTCGTCGTCGAGCGCACGATGCACCTCGCCGCGCGCGAACTCGACATGGACCCCACGGAGTTCCGCCGCCGGAACTTCGTGGACAGCGAGGACTTCCCGTTCGAGACGCAGGTCGCCGTCGTCTACGACAGCGGTGACTACGAGAAACCGATGCAGGAGGCGAAGGACCTCGTGGACTACGAGAGCTTCCGCGAGCGCCAGGCGCAGGCCCGCGAGGAGGGCAAGTACCTCGGCATCGGGTTCTCCTGTTACATCGAGGCGTGCGGGCTCGCGCCCTCGGAGCTGGCGGGCCAGCTCGGCGCGCAGGCCGGGCTCTGGGAGTCCAGCGTCGTGCGCTTCCACCCCTCCGGGACGGTGACGGCGTTCTGTGGCACCTCCGACCACGGGCAGGGCCACGGCACGACGTACGCCCAGATCGTCGCGAACGAACTCGGCATCCCCTACGACGACGTGGAGGTCGTCGAGGGCGACACGGACGAGATCCCCCACGGGATGGGGACGTACGGCTCGCGGAGCGCCGCGGTCGGCGGGAGTTCGCTCGTGAAGAGCGCCGAGAAGGTCGTCGAGAAGGGCAAACGCATCGCCGCCCACCAGCTCGAGGCCGACCCCGACGACGTGGAGTTCTCGGACGGGCGGTACCGCGTCGCGGGCGCTCCCGACCGCTCGATGGGCATCAAGGACGTCGCCGCGCAGTCGTACCTCGCCCACGACATCCCCGAGGACGAGGAGCCCGGCCTGGAGGCGACGTCGTTCTACGACCCGGACAACTTCGTCTTCCCGTTCGGCACCCACGTCGCCATCGTGGAGGTCGACCCCGAGTCCGGCGAGATCGAGTTCGAGCGCTACGTCGCGGTCGACGACGTCGGCAACCAGATCAACCCGAAGATCGTGGAGGGCCAGATCCACGGCGGCGTCGCCCAGGGCGTCGGCCAGGCACTCTACGAGGGCGCGGAGTACGACGAGAACGGCAGCCTCCTGACGGGGTCGATGCAGGACTACGCGGTGCCGAAGGCCGAGCACATCCCCGAGATGGAGACCGAGTCGACGGTGACACCGAGTCCCCACAACCCCCTCGGCGTGAAGGGCGTCGGGGAGGCGGGCACCATCGCCGCGCCGCAGGCCGTCGTGAACGCCGTCTCGGACGCCCTCGAACCGTTCGGCGTCGACGGCGTCGAGATGCCGATGACCGAGGAGCGCGTCTGGCGCGCCGTCAACGGCCAGGCCACCGCGGACGGCAGCGGGGAGCGCGGAGATTCGGACGCGGACGAAGGGGGTGAGCGCTGATGTTCCCCGACGAGTTCGACTACCACGAGGCGGAGTCGGTCGACCACGCGGTCGAACTGCTCGGCGAGTACGGCGGCCAGCAGGTCGAACTGCTCGCGGGCGGGCACAGCCTCCTGCCCGCGATGAAGACCGGACTGTCGAGTCCGGACGTACTCGTCGACCTCGGCGACGTCGACGAACTCCACGGCGTCCGCGCCGACGGCGACACGCTCTCTATCGGGGCGATGACGCGGTACAGCGACCTCCTCGACGCCGACGCCGCTCGCGAACACGCACCGGCGATGACCGCGGCCGTCGCCGAGGTCGGCGACGCACAGGTCCGGAACCGGGGGACGGTCGGCGGCAACCTCGCGCACGCCGACCCCGCCTCGGATCTGCCTGGGGCGGCACTCGTCTCGGACGCCACGCTCGTCGCCCAGGGGCCGGACGGCGAACGCGAGATCCCCGCCGAGGAGTTCTTCTACGGGATGTACGCCACCGACCTCGCGGAGGACGAGTTGCTGACGCGCGTCGAGGTCCCCGTCGCGGACGGCGCCGTCGGCGCCTACGCGAAGAAGCCGAGTCCGTCCTCGGGGTACGCGATAATCGGCGTCTCCGTCCTGCTGGACGTCGACGGCAGCACCGTCACCGACGCCCGGGTCGGCGCGAACGGCGTGGTCGGCCAGGGCGTCCTGCTGCCGTCGGTGGCCGACGCCATCGAGGGCGGCTCGATAGACGACGACAGCGCCGCGAACGCCGCGAGTCGCGCGACCGACGACGTCGACGAGGCGATGCTGATGGACGACCTGCAGGCGTCCGGGGAGTTCCGCGCTCAGCTCCTGGAGGTGTACGCCGAACGCGCGCTCCTCGAAGCGGCCGAAGAAGCGTCGGCGCCCGCCGCGGCGGACTGACGCGGTCGCTCTGCGAGGAACCCATTTTTCGGGACCGTGATCCGTCAAGCGCGTCGATACGACCCGGAGTTGGCAGCAGTAGTTGCTAGCGCGGGTTCTCTGTTCAGAATAGGAGCTGGAGCGACTGAATCGGTGAGTAGGTGTGCAATTTCCCCGGTCAGGCTGGCGTCTAAACTCGATATTCCACCCTTCCATACCCTTTTACGTTGACGGTTCCAACGCGGAATATGAACCTCCGGGTCCTCATCTCCCCCGCCCTCTACGGCGGCGGCGCAGCCGCCGTCGTGGCCGCTCTCGGGTACGCGCTCGCCGCCTCGCAGTCGTTCCCCTCGCCCTGGCTGCGTTAGCCTTGACGTTCGGCAGTCTCACCGTCTTCAGCCTGCTCGCGGGCGCCACCAGCCTCAACGAGAACTCCGAGACCCCCGACCCCCTCGTCGAACAGGACGACCTCCTCAGCGCCCCCACCGAAGCCGGCGGGCCGCGCCGCCTGCTCCTGCTATGTTTCTTTCTCGGCCTCTCGCTCGCGGGCGTGCTTGGGATGGCGCTCTTCAGGTAACTGTTCGTGGGGCGGGATGCCCACCGCGTGCTGCAACAGCGACGGAGGGCAGTACCACCGGCACCCACGCGAGCCACGTTCACTGTGTCTCTAACGGCAGGCTCACCCCTGACGCCGAATAGAGAACCCGCATTGGCAACCACTGCGAGAAGTCCTCCGAGCCGTCTGTAGCGACGAGACTGCGTAACGCTAGGATTCGAACGTCAGAAGTCACGGTCCCGGGAAGATTCGAACCGGAGGGAGACGCGGTCTCCCAGGGGTCGAATCCGGACGATTCACTCCTCGCGAAGTTCGGAGAGAAGTAGTCCCGGGAAGATTCGAACTTCCGTCGTTGCCCCCAGAAGGCAACAGGATTGGCCACTACCCCACGGGACTGCTGTCTGCACGCGTTACAAGACGGCTGTGGCTTATGAGTGTTGCGAACCCTGCCAGGGAGTCGTGCTAGGGTGTGACGAGGCCGCCGGGTGCGGGCGTCCTCAGTAGCCGAGTCGGTCCCGGATCAGCACGAGGGTGGTGCGGCCCTCGGTGTTCTCGTGGTGGTAGACGAACTCCTTGCCGACGACGCTGCCGACGCCGTAGGCGTCCTGGGCGCGGGCGTCCTCCAGCGGGTAGACGACGTCGCGGACGCGGTCGCGGGCCGCCTCGAGGTCGTCGACGACCTTGTTGACGCCGCTGACGAGCAGCAGGTTGCCGGCGGCGAACGGGTAGGCGCCGACGCGGCTGCCGGAGGCGTCGGCGGCGACGAGTTCGCCGGTCTGTGCGATGGCGTTGACGCTGCCGAGGAAGTAGTCGGCGGCCTGGGCCTCGCGGCGGCGGCGGGCGCGCTCGGCGTCGTCGTCGGCCGCGCCGACGTGGTCGTGGAAGTCCTCCCAGTCGTGGTCGCCGGCGAGGTGCTCGACGAACCCGATCTCCTCGAGCGTCGTGGAGTGGCCGTTCATCACGGACGCGCCGTCGGGGATGCGGGAGACGACCTCGTCGAGGGCGTCCTCGCCGCTGTCGACGACTACGACGTCGAAGCCGCGGTCCTCGAGGTTCGAGACGGTGGTCTCGAGTTCCTCGTCGGTCGGGAGCTCGTCGAGTGATTCGTCGTACGCTACGTCGTCCTCGTAGTCTGCTTTGGTCTGCGACATTGGTGTGGAAGTCGGCGCGCGCGGCAACACGAGTGCCGCCGTGGCGCGCCGGGCGGGTGACCGCACTGTTCGTAGCGGCGCCAGCCCCTTAGTCGCTCGCGGACGGCGGTGTCAGCGGGTGACGGCGGTGATACCAGGTGGTTCCGGGGATGCCACTACCGGCGACAGGTAGCTCGAACGTGCACAACCGACGAGTATTTGCTGGCCGAGAGTGCACGTTCGAGCATGTACGTCGGACGCTTCGTCGTCGTCGGTCCGGAGGTCGCAGCGTACCGTGTCTCCTCGCGGTCGTTCCCGAATCGCCGCGTCGTCGAGCGCGCGGACTCGCTGACCGTCGCGCCGACGCCGGACGCTCCGGAGACGGACAACCCCTACGTCTCCTACAACTGCTACCGGGAGTCCGCGGACCACGCCGTGGTCGGGAACGGCAGCCACGTCGACCCCGTCGCGGAGAAACTCGGCCTCGGCTACCCCGCGCGGGACGCCCTCGCGGAGAGCCTGCTCGCACTCGACTACGAGAAGGACGACTACGACACGCCCCGCATCGCGGGCGTGCTGACGCCGGAGGGCGACGCCTACGTCGGCACCGTGCGCAAGGACGCGCTGCTCGTCGAACGCGTCGAGGAGCCGACGCTCGTCGCGACCTACGAGAAGGACAGTCCCGAGCCCATCGGCTTCGACGCCGACACCCCCGAGGAGGCGGCCGAGGAGGCCTACGGCGCGGCGTTCGAGCACGCGGTCTGTGCGGTCGGCGTGACCCGGGCTGGCGACGGCTACGCGACGGCCGTGGAGAACGGACCGGACAACTAAGGGCGAGGCCGCCCGACTCCCGGGCATGAAGGTCGGCGTCGTCTCGGACGTCCACTCGAACCTCGTCGCCCTGGAGGCCGTCCTCGAGGATATGCCGGACGTGGACCGCCTGGTCTGTGCGGGCGACGTGGTCGGCTACAACGCGTGGCCCGCAGAGTGCGTGGACGTCCTCCGCGAGCGGAACGTCCCGACGGTGATGGGCAACCACGACCGGATGGTGGCGACCGGGCGGAACTTCCGCGGGAACGGGATGGCCCAGGCCGGCGTCGAGCACGCGAACGCGGAACTCAACGACGTCCAGCGGACGTGGATCGAGAACCTCCCTCGCGAGCGCACGCTCGCGGACGGCCGCCTGAAGGTCGTCCACGACCACCCGGAGGACCAGGACCGCTACACGTACCCCGAGGACTTCTCGGCGTCGCTGCTCGGCGCGGAGGACGTGCTCGTGCTCGGCCACACGCACGTCCAGCACCACGAGCGGTTCGACGAGGGCGTCGTTCTCAACCCCGGGAGTGTCGGGCAACCCCGTGACCGCGACCCGCGGGCGGCGTTCGCGGTGCTCGACCTCGACACCCTGGAGGTGACCGAGCACCGCGTGGAGTACGACGTCGAGCGCGTCGCCGGCGCGGTGCGGGACGCAGGACTGCCAGCGAGAACTGCGGACCGGTTGGCGGAAGGGAGATAGGCGCCACCCTCGCGCTCCGCCAACCACGAACCTGGTGGTCGTCGGGAGGCGGTTGCGCTCAAGGTTGCTTCGTTCCGGCCGACCGTGACGGTCGAAAGGAGTGGTACGGACCGTTACGGTCTTGCTTCGAAGACCAGACTAGTCGGTGTCTCGGCCACGCGTCGGAAGTGCGTGAACCCCCCGTCGGTGACGACCTCGCGGGTGCGTTCCTCTCCAGCCTGCGCGCCGAGCCCGTAGCCGACCTTCTGGCTCAGCGAGTTCGGCGTGCAGGCCACCGTCGATATCGAGTACGCCAGGCGACCGAACGGCGTAAAGTTGTCTTCGGTCTGGTCCGCGGCGTAGGGTTCGACGATCATCCACGTTCCGTCGTCGGTGAGCGTCTCCCGGACGTGAGCCGCCACACCCACCGGGTCGCCCATGTCGTGGAAGCAGTTGAACATCGTGACGAGGTCGTAGTCGGCCCCGTCGTAGGTCGACGCCGTCGCCACCTCGAAGTCGACGCGGTCGGCGACACCCGCCGTCTCCGCCCGCTCGCGCGCCACTGCGACCGACGCCTCGTGGTAGTCGACGCCGACGACCGTCGAGTTAGGGTACGCCTCGGCTATCCGGATCGTCGGCGCGCCGTGGCCACAGCCAACGTCGGCAATCCGCCCGCCCGCGTCCAGCGTCTCGTCGACCCCGTCGAGCGCCGCGATCCAGTCGAGCAGGAAGGCGCCGTAGGACGGTCCGAAGAAGCGTTCGGTGCCGTGGAACACGTCCTCGTCGTGTTCGTGCCAACCGATGCCCCGGCCTGTGCGGAACGCCTCGCGGAGTTCGGGTTCGATCTTGGCCGCCGACGCGACCAGCTGGAACGCGCCGGGCATGAACACCGGGCTCTCCTGGTCGGCTAGCACGTACGCCTGTTCCGGCGACAGACTGTAGCGGTCGGTCTCGGAGTCGTAGCTCACGTACCCGCCAGCGGCCTGCGAACGCAGCCACTCGCGGACGTAGCGTTCTGCGGTGTCCGTCTCCTCGGCCAGCTCGGTGGACGTGAGCGGCCCGTCGGCCTCGAGTGCCGTGTAGAGCCCGAGCTCGTCACCGATGATGGTCAGCGCGGCGTGGACCGTCGCACCGAGGTCCACGAGTGACGTCTCCACGAGCTGGTTCAGCTCCTCTTCGTCGATCGGGTTCTCCCCCGACCTGGTTCCTGATGACATGATTCTGTGCTACACGGTTTGCAGGTGTTCGCTGCGGAGTTGTTCGTCCGTGAGGTTCTTCCCGTGGGCGTCGCGCATGTGGTTGTTCGCCAGTTCGATGGCTTCCGCCTCGTTCTCGGAGTGAACGACGAACCGGCAGTCCGCTGCCGCTGCGTCACGATCTAGGTTGTGTGCTTGTACCATCGCTGTGCACCCCACTCTAGAACTCCAACCACCACCGAGATAAACATAACTAAAGATGATTATCTTTGGAGTGCTCCCGTGCGGCAGTGCCGTGCGCCGGAGGCGCCGACAGGCGAACGCCGCCCGCGGACTGCCAGGAGACGCGCGACCGAGGCGCGCAACGAGTCCATCGAAGGCGTCCCGGACGGCGACTCGGCCGTCGACGCCCTGGGGACCACTCAGTCGAGCGGCCGGAGTTCCGCAGAGAAGTGCCGGAGTTCCGCCATCGACGGCTCCGCGACGATCTCCATGCCCGAGATCTCGTCCGCGCGCTCGCAGACGGCTTCCGCGGTATCGGCGACGTGCTCGATGTGGTCGGGGCCGTAGGTACGCCGCGGGAGCGCGAGTCGGACGAGGTCCCGCCGTTCGGTCTCGGGGAAGGCGAACCGGCCGAGTTCGACACCGCGGACACCGCCCTCGCGGTAGAGTTCGCAGACGAACGCCTGGCCGGGGAACTCCTCGCGGGGGACGTGGGGGAGCGCCTGGTTGGCGTCGACGTAGACGGCGTGGCCGCCGGCTGGCTGGTAGACGGGGACGCCGCGGTCGGCGAGCGCCCGGCAGAGCCGCTGGACCTGCTCGACGCGCTCGGCGACGTACGGCGGGTCGACGGCCTCCCGGAGGCCGACGGCGAAGGCGGCGAGGTCGCGGCCGGCCATGCCGCCGTACGTGGAGAACCCCTCGTAGAGGATGCCGCGCTGGCGACACTGTTCGTACAGTTCACTGTCCTCCCGGAGCCCGACGAAGCCGCCGATGTTGACGAGGCCGTCCTTCTTCCCGCTCATCACGCAGGCGTCGGCGTAGGAGAGCTGTTCGCGCGCGATGGCGGCGACGCTCTCGGTCTCGAACTCGGGTTCGCGCTGCTGGACGAAGTACGCGTTCTCGGCGAACCGGCAGGCGTCGACGACGAACGTGGCGTCGATGTCGTCGGCGAAGGCGGCGACCTCGCGGGTGTTCTCGACGCTCACGGGCTGGCCCGCCATCGAGTTGTTCGTGATCGTGAGGACGACGACGGGGACGTTCTCTTCGCCGACCGCCTCGACGACCTGGCGGCCGCGCTCGACGGAGAAGTCGCCCTTGAACGGCGCCTCGGAGTCCATGTCCGTTGCGGCCTCGACCGGGCAGTCCACGGGGTCGCCGCCGTTCGCGGCGACGTGGGCCCGGGTGGTGTCGAAGTGGGCGTTGTTGAGCACGGTGTCGCCCTCGGAGACGAGCGCGCCGTAGAGGATGTTCTCGGCGCCGCGGCCCTGGTGGGCGGGGACGACGCGCTCGAAGCCCATCACCGCCTGGGCGGCGGCTTCGAGTTCGGCGAACCCCTCGCTGCCGGCGTACGCCTCGTCGCCGCGGAACATCGCCGCCCACTGGTCGTTGCTCATGGTGCCGGTGCCCGAGTCGGTCAGGAGGTCGACGAAGACGTCCGCACTGTCGAGGTTGAAGACGTTGTAGCCCGCGTCCGCGAGAGCGGCCTCGCGGTCCTCGCGGGGGAGGAGACGGACGGGGTCGACCATCGTCGCCTTGTAGGAACGCACGAGTACGAGAGGGTGCTACACCGTGAAAGTTCCGGCGTAGAAGACGTGTACGCGGATGTACAGGGCTGTTCGACGCTCGCCAGCTGCGGCTGGAGAGGGGTTACGAGCGGACGCTGTCCTGGACGATGTCGAGGGCCTCCTCGCGGTCCGCCCAATCGACGAAGATGGCGACCGACGTGGCACTCGAGATGATGTCGATGACGTTGATGTTCGCCTCCGCGATCGGGTCGACGATGCGCCGGAGGACGCCGGGCTGGTTCGGGAGTTCGCCGCCGAGCACGCGGATGACGGCGATGTCGTCGGTGACCGTCACCGAGGAGAGTTCGCCGACCTCGATGACCTCCCGGTGGAGGACGTTCTCGGCGCGCTCGGCGACCGACTCGTCGACGTAGAACGTCATCGAGTCCATCCCTGAGGCGATGGCGTCGACGTTGATGTCGCTCTCGTACAGCGCGGTCGACAGCGTCGCCGCGATGCCGGGGCGGTTGCGGATCGCCCGGCCGGCGACGGTGAGACACGCGAGCTGGGACTCCCGCATGTCGACCATGTTCTCGAACTGGCCCTCGATGCGCGTGCCGCCGGAGAGCAGGTCGCCGTGCTGGTAGTGGATGACGCGGACGTCCAGTTCGTCGTCCTTGAACGACAGCGCCGACGGCGCGACAACCTCGGCGCCGCGGAAGGACAGGTTCCGGAGTTCGTCGACGGTGATCTCCCCGACGTTCCGCGCGCCCTCGACGACGTGGGGGTCGCCGGTCATGACGCCCTCGACATCGGTCACGATGACCACCTGGTCGGCGTCGACGTAGCGCCCGAGCATCACCGCGGTGGTGTCCGACCCGCCGCGGCCGAGCGTCGTGACGTTGCCGTCGTGGTCCTCGGCGAGGAACCCCGTGATGACGGGAACCGTCTCGCCCAGTCGCTCGGCGAGTTCGGCCGCGCGCTCCCTCGTGGCGTCGGCGTCCACCTCGCCGCGCTGGTTCGTGACGATGGGCCAGTCCGGGTGGCCGGGTTCGAGGAACGTCGCGTTCACGCCGCGGGCGGCCAGCGCCGCCTTCAGCATCCGGACGGACGTCCGCTCGCCCATCGAGACGATCTCCGCGCGGTCCGTGTCGTCGGCCTCGAAGGTGATGTCCTCGAGCAGTTCGTCCGTGGTGTTCCCCATCGCGGAGGCGACGACCGCTATCTCGTGGTCGGCGGCGACGGCGTCCGCGATGGAGTCGGCCGCTCGCTCCACGCGGTCGCCGCTGCCGAGACTGGTGCCGCCGAACTTCGCGACTACTCGCATCGGCGGTCACCGGCACTGCGTACCGTGGTCATTGCCGGAACGTACGGTCTGCCGGCGGGATAACTGCTTGCATGGACGAAACGGTTGCCGCGCGGGGATTAAGTCCGTCGCCCGCCTACGGAAGGGCATGAACGTCCGCGACGCGACGGACGACGACGCGGAGTCCCTCGTCGCGCTCGCCAGCGACGACATCGACGCCGAGCGACTGATCCGTGACCGGACCGTCCGCGTGGCAGAGACCGACGACGGGGTCGCCGGGTTCGTCGCGTTCGACACGTGGCGGGGCGCCGTCCACGTCACGCGGTTCGACGGCGAATCCGACGTCGTCGGCGAACTGCTCAGCGAACCCCGGTCGTTCGCGGCCGGCGAGTCCCTGCCCGTCGAGGTCGTGGTGCCGGACGGCGACGAGGCGTTCCACGAGGTGCTCGTGGACGCCGGGTTCGAGGACGAGGGAGAGGGACCGGCCTTCAACGGCGAGGAGACGCGGCGGTTCCGCTGTCGACCCTAGAGGTCGGCGCGCTCGAAGATGCGGTAGCCGACGAGCGGCACGACGACGAACCACACCACCATCATCGCGAGCGCCGCCCACTTCGAGAGGTGGATCGGCGGGCTCTGCGGGAAGTACTGCGCGATGTTGCCGGCGTTGCCGGGGAGGAACTGGAACACCGCACTGGAGAACGCCGAAGACGGCGGCAGGCGGTTGAGGAGGAGGTACCAGTCCGGTGGCGTGCCCATCGGGGAGAACCGCCCCGTCTGGAGGTAGAGGAGGCCGGTCGGGACGAGACCCCACGCGAGTTCGAAGAAGACGTAGAAGCCGGCGACGAGAATCGTCGCGCGGCCGCCGTCCTTCGTGGTGGCCGAGAGGCCGACGCCGATGGCCGTGTACATCACGGCGAGGAACAGCGTGAGCGCCGCGAACCCGAGGTACGCCGTCGCGTCGAAGCTGTCGTACAGCGCGACGGTGACGACGGCAGCGACGACGAGGCCGACGAGGACGGCGACGCCCATGACGGCGCCCCGGCCGACGACCTTGCCGACGATGGCGTCGCGGCGGGTGTGGGGAAGCGACAGGAGGAACTTCGCGCTGCCGGACTCGACTTCGCCCGCGATGGACTTGTGCGCCATGACGAGCGCGGTCAGCGGGATGAGCAGCGTGACCGGACTGATGAGGAAGAAGATGAGGCCGAGGCTCTCGAGGTCGTCCGTCCCGGCGGGACCGCCCGACTGGACGAGCGTGTACACGTACGCCATGCCCGCCATGAACAGCACGAACAGCACGCTGAGCGCCCACAGCGCCTTCGAGCGGCCGGCGTCCCGGAAGTCCTTCTTGGCGACGACGGACCAGCTCATGCGCGCATCGCCTCCTCCTCCTCGGTGTACGCGGCGAACACGTCGTCCAGCGACGCCTCCTCGGTGGAGAAGTCGACGACGTCCGCGCCGGTGCCCTCGACGGCGTCGAGGACGTCGGTCTTCGCGGCGCTCTCCGTGCGCACGGTGAGCGTGTCACCGTCGGCAGTCACGCTGGTGACGCCGGGCACGTTCCGGACTGCGGTCAGCACGTCGTCCGTGAGCGCGTCGACGGCGACCCGGAGCGTCGTCCCGGTGCCGGCGGCGTCGCGGAGGCCGCGGATGGTGTCCTCGGCGACGAGTTCGCCGTCCTGGAGGATGCCGACGCGGTCACAGACCGCCTCGACCTGTTCGAGGATGTGACTCGAGAAGAACACCGTCGCGCCGCGGTCGGCCTCCTCCTGGATGATGGCCCGCATCTCGCGAGCGCCGTTCGGGTCGAGGCCGGTCGAGGGCTCGTCGAGGATGATGAGGTCGGGGTCGCCGACGAGCGCGACGGCGAGTGCGAGGCGCTGGGCCATCCCCTTCGAAAAGCCGCCCGCCTTCCGGTCGGCGGCGTCCGGGATGCCGACGCGCTCGAGGAGTTCCTCGGGGTCGTCGTTGGCGTCCTTCGACTCGATGGCGAACTGGAGGTGCTGGCGCGCGGTGAGTCGGTCGTAGACGTGGAAGCCGTCCGGGAGCACGCCGGTTCGCTGGCGGATGGCCAGCGAGTCGTCCTGTGCGTCCATCCCGAGGACCGACGCCTGCCCGGAGGTCGGGCGCACGAAGTCCAGGAGGATGTCGATGGTCGTCGACTTCCCGGCGCCGTTCGGCCCGAGGAAGCCGTATATCTCGCCGTCCTGGACCTCGAGGTCCAGGTCGTGGAGAGCAGTGACGTCACCGAACCGCTTGGTGACGCCCGATAGCTCGATTGCTGGCATGGGGGGAACAACTCCAGGAGCTTATAAATGGGTTGTGGTGTTTCTCAGGCGAGGAAACGCCTGCGGCGGCCGCTCAGAGGTCGATGCCGCCGAACCGGTGTGCGGCGACCGCGTAGCCGAGACTCGCCCACGCGAGCAGGACGACGACACCGCCCCACTCGGGGAGGTGGCCGGTCGGTCCGGTGAGACCCCCTCCGACGGCCGAGACGGCGTTCTGGTAGGCGTAGATGGGGCTGAGCTGGACGACCGTGTCCACGGCCTGCTGCGGGACGGGGACCCCGAACTGTCCCGTGAGGACGACGGACCCGACGGCGACGACGCCCGGCCAGACGAACGACAGCAGGAAGAACCCGTAGGTCGTGGCCGCCGCCAGCGTCGTCGACCGCGAGCGTGCGGTGAACGCGAGCGTCGCACCGACGAACGCAGCGCCGAGGAGGGCGGTGACTGCCAGCGTCTGGACGGTGACGAAGACGTCGACCGGAGCGCCGCGGAAGACGTACACCGCGAGCGCGGCGAGGGCGCCGACACCGGTGGCGGCCAGGGTAGCGGCCAGCGCCGCGGCACCGGCACCCGCGACGAACGCCTCGCGGGTGTGTGGCAACGAGAGCGTGAGTCGGACGCGGCCACTCGTCACGCTCCGCGGGATGGCCTCGTGGACGATGGTCCCGCCGGTGAGGGGGACGCCGAACATGAGCAGGACGGCGAGGATACCGGCCAGGGGCGTGGGGCTCTGACCGCGAGCGGCGACGAGCGAGACGCCGCCGCCGACCAGCGCGAAGAACCCACAGAAGTACAACAGCGTCCGGTCTGCGAGCAGTTCACGGAGGTCGCGGCGGGCGAGAACCTGCCAGGTCACGCGTCGGTCACCGCGGGGAGGGCGTCGTGCATACGCCGACGTCTCGCGGCGACGTGAAGTGTTTTGCTCCCGGTCGCCACCGCTGCGAACCCTACACGCGGTCGTCGGGGTCGTGGCGGTCGCGCATCCGGGTCGCCTCCTCCGCGTAGCGCTGTCGTTCCTGGTCGTCCGCTGGGGGTTCGAGGTCGTCGACCTCGACGTCGACGGCGGCCGTCGGGTCGCCGGCGTTCATCGAGCGCTGCTTGCGGAGGACTCGCTCGCCGTCCGGCGTGGCGTAGACGACGTTCAGCAGGCCCTTGTCGGTGTACTCCCGGTAGACCAGCCAGGCGCGCTCGGTGTCGGTCATCGTCTGGCGGTTCTCGGAGGACGCCCTTGAAGCGTTCGGGGTCGGCCTACCGGGAGCCGGCGACGGCGCCCCCGAGGTAGCCGCCGAGCGCGCTCAACGCGACGAGGTAGACGACAGAGAACAGCAGCGCAGCGACCAGCACGGCCGCGATGGGGACCGAGACGGTCGCCACGCCGACCGTGGGGAACACGAGCAGGAGGACGACGGGCACGGACGCGACCAGTCCGGAGAGCGTGCCGGCCGCGACGGCTCCGCCCCCACGTTCGAGGTAGCCGGCGAGCCCGCCGCCGATCACCGGCGAGAGCGGGATGCTGCTCGCGACGGCGGTGACGGCCGCACCGAGCACGACGTTCCGCCGAGATTCCGCGAGCGCGCGCTCGCCACCCCGCGAGCGGACGCGGCGGTAGTGAACGAGGAACCAGACGCCAGCGACGACCAGCGCCACACCCGTGACGACCATCCCGAGGCCGGTCCACGACCCCAGTGCCTCGGTGACCTCGATCGTCTCAGCCTCCGTCAGGATCGTCGACTCGACGGTCTGTTCGGCGACCAGTTCGCGAGCCAGTTCCTCGTCGACGGCGGCGTAGAAGAGGGCGCCCGGGACGGCGAGCACGGCCCCTGCCACCACGAGCAGCGCGGCGACCAGCCAGTCGATGGCGCTGTCGAGCAGCCAGGACGCCGGGAGGTCGTGGTCGACCGAGGACTCCGGTTCAGAGACGGACATGTGTACGTTCAGGAACACTCCGGCGCACCCTAAACGTGGCGGGCGCCCCCGCTGTTCGCGGCTCCCGGGGCTGTTCGCTCGTTCGCCCTCGCTCTCGGCGACCGCGTAACTGAAGCGGCCGAAGCGCCTACGGCCGCCCGATGGACGGGGACGCGGTCCGGGAGTTCGCGAGCGACCTGCCCAGGGAGCCCGGCGTCTACCAGTTCCTGCGGGACGACGGGACCGTGCTGTACGTCGGGAAGGCCGTGGACGTCCGCTCCCGGGTGCGGTCGTACGCGGACCCGCGGAGCAGGCGCATCGCGAACATGGTCGAGCGTGCGGACGGCCTCGACTTCGCGGTCACCGACACGGAGACGCAGGCGCTGCTGCTGGAGGCGAACCTCGTCAAGCGCCACCAGCCACGGTACAACGTCCGCCTGAAGGACGACAAGTCCTACCCACTGGTGCAGTTCACGGACCACGACGCCCCCCGGATCGAGGTGACCCGCGACCCCGAGGAGGGCGCCGTCGCGTACGGCCCGTACACGGACATCGGACAGGTGAACACGGTCGTGAAGGCCGTCCGCGAGGTGTACGGCGTCCGGGGCTGCTCCGAGCACAAGTACCGGGGCCGCGAGCGCCCCTGCCTGGACTACGAGATGGGGCTCTGCACAGCGCCCTGCACGGGCGAGATCGCCGAGGAAGACTACCTCACGGACGTGGAAGCGGCGCGGCGGTTCTTCGAGGGCGAACCCGGCGTGCTCGCGGACCCGATGCGCCGGGAGATGGAGCGAGCGGCCCAGAACCAGGAGTTCGAGCGCGCGGCGAACCTCCGGGACCGACTGGAGGACGTCGAGTCGTTCCACGGCGGCGCGGGCGCGGCGGTCGCGAGCCACGACGACACGAAGACGACCGACGTGCTCGGTGTGGCCGTGGAGGGCGACCGGGCGACCGTCGCCCGCCTGCACGCCGAGCACGGACAACTCGTGGAGCGCGACCAGCACTATCTGGACGCGCCCGACCGCGCGGCCGACTCCGAGGAGGCCGCGGAACGAGCGAACGGGGAGGGACGACCCGTGAGCCACATCGCGGACCTGCTCGCGGCGTTCATCGTGCAGTTCTACGCCGAGCGGGAGCTCCCGGACCGCCTGCTGCTCCCCGAGGCCCACGGCGACGACGACGTGGCGGCGTGGCTCGACGCGGCGGGCGTCGAGGTCCAGGTGCCGGGCGCTGGCCGGGAGGCGACGCTCGTCGATCTGGCCCTGAAGAACGCCCACCGGCGCGCCGGCGACAAGGACGAACTCGGCGCGCTCGCGGACGCCCTCGGGACTGCCCGTCCGGAACGCATCGAGGGGTTCGACGTGAGCCACGCCCAGGGGAAGGCGGCCGTCGGCAGCGACGTCTGCTTCGTCGGCGGGAGCGCGGAGAAGGCCGGCTACCGCCGGAAGAAACTCGACGACGAGAACGACGACTACGCGAACATGAAGCGCCTCGTGCAGTGGCGCGCAGCGCGCGCGCTCGAAGGGCGGGACGACCGCCCGGACCCCGACCTGCTGCTCGTCGACGGCGGAGAGGGACAGCTGAACGCCGCACTCGATGCCCTCGAGGAGACGGGGTGGGACGTGCCGGCGGTGGCGCTGGCGAAAGACGAGGAGGTCGTCATCACCCCCGAGCGGACGTACGACTGGGACGGCGACGCACCCCAGTTGCACGTCCTCCAGCGCGTCCGCGACGAGGCCCATCGGTTCGCGGTGGCGTACCACCAGACGGTGCGCGACGAGGTGTCGACGGCGCTGGACGGCGTCGACGGCGTCGGCCCGGAGTTGCGCAAGCGCATCCTTCGGCGGTTCGGGAGCGTCGAAGCGGTCCGCGAGGCCTCTGCGGGCGACCTGCGGGACGTCGAGGGCGTCGGCGAGAAGACGGCGGAGACGCTGGCACGGCGGCTCTGACTACCCGAGTTCCGACCGGCGGAAGGAGAGGTAGCCGACGAGCATCGAACCGGCGCCCCAGACGAACATCACGAGGGCGTTGAACCAGAACTTCGCGTACACCTTGTCCGGTGCGTTACCGATCTGGGCGTTGAGCGAGTCGTACGGCGTCGGGAACAGCCCCTGGTAGACGATCTGGGTGCTGTAGAGGTACGACGTCGCCGGGGAGAGCGCCCGTACCAGTTGCTGGGTGTCCTCGGAGATGGTCGTCCCGAGGACGTCGGCGACGGTGTTCAGGAGGTCGGGGAGGCCGATGACGGGGAGGAACCCGAACCAGAACGGCACGAGCAGGAAGTAGGCGCCGAAGACGCCGAGCATCGCCCGGGACCGACTGTTCGTGACCGCGGAGATGCCGACGTAGATGCCGACGAACGCGAACGCGGCCAGCAGCGAGACGCCGGCGAACGCCGCGAACCGCGCGGGACCCGGGGCCTCGACGAACGCCAGGAGCGCGACGAGGAAGCCGGCGGCGACGGCGAGGACGACGGCGGCGACGGCCACCGCGAACCGCGAGGCGAACTTCCCGAGCACGTAGTCGGTGCGCGTGTTCGGCAGTCCCATCACGTACTTGATGGCGCCGCTGTCCCGGTCGCCGGCGATGGCGAGGTACGTGAGCGGCGCGAGGATGATGGGGAACACCAGGAACATGAAGAACGACACGTCGAACAGCGCCCGGTACGGGTGATCGTAGACGGTGATCTCGGAGACGAAGATGAGCGCGACGAGCGCCGTGAGGACGCCGACGACGCCGAGCACGACGTACGACCGGCGGGCGTTCGTGAAGTCGTCGCGAGCGACGGTGCGGAGACTCACGCCGCGTCACCTCCGGGAGCGGCGGCAGCCTTCGGTGCGGTTCCACTCGCGTCGCTCCGCTCGCCGTCGCCGTTCTCGGTGTACTGCTCGAACAGCGCCTCCAGGGAGGCGTCCGCGACGGTGATGTCGGTGACGGTGGCGACGGCGTCGAGCGCGCGGAGCGCCGGCATCTTCGCGTCCGGCCGGACGCAGGCGATCTCGATCGTCTCGCCGACGACGGTCACGTCGCGGACGCCGTCGACGGCCGCGACCGACTCGACGTCGGGCACGGACGCCACGTCGGCCTCGATGACGGACTCGGCGTCGATGCGCTCGCGGAGGTTGTCGATGGTGTCGACGGCGGTCATCGTCCCCTGGTTCATGATGCCGACGCGGTCGCAGACCTGCTCGACCTGCCCGAGGACGTGGCTGGAGAAGAACACGGTAGCGCCGCGTGCGGCCTCCTCGCGGACGATGTCCCGGAGGAGTTTCGCGCCCTTCGGGTCGAGGCCCGAGGACGGTTCGTCGAGGATGAGGAGGTCGGGGTCGCCGACGAGCGCCATGCCGAGTGCGAGGCGCTGGGTCATCCCCTTCGAGTAGCCGCCGGCGGCGCGGCGGGTGGCGTCCGGGTCGAGGCCGACGCGGTCGAGAATCTCGTCGGGGTCGTCGTCGGCGCCCTTCGTCTCGATGGCGGAGATGACGTGCTCGCGGCCGGTGAGATTCTCGTAGACCGAGAATCCCTCGGGGAGGAGGCCGGTGCGCTGGCGGACCGCCCGGGACTCGCGGGTGGCGTCGTGGCCGAGCACCGCCGCGGTGCCGTCGCTGGCGTTCAGGAAGCCCAGTAGCACGTTGATGGTCGTGGACTTCCCGGCGCCGTTGGGACCGAGGAAGCCGAACACCTCGCCCTCCTCGACGGTCAAATTCAGGGCGTCGACGGCCGTGAGGTCGCCGAAGCGCCTCGTCAGGCCGTCTGTCTCGATTGCGGGCATACGTGCACGTCTGTGGACACGACTTAATAAACTATCCTGGTTTTACAGGCTCTGAGACACCCGTCTGTGGGAAGTTAGCACGGGCCGGAGTGTGGCGGGTGGCGGCGGTCGTCGGTCAGTCACTCCCGGTGTACTCGAAGGCGACGTCGTGTACCTCCAGTTCCGGGTGGGCGAGGAACATCTCCCTGGGCGCGTCACCGGCGTGAGCGTCCCCGAAGTCCTGGCTCTCCGTCCACGCCTCGAAGTCCGCTCGGGACTCCCAGTACGTCGCGGAGACGAACGTGTCCGTCTCCTCGCTGGCGGGCGTGAGGAGTTCGAACGTCACGAAGCCGTCGTGGTCCTCGAGCCCGTCGACGCTGTCGCGGAAGCGCTCGACGAACTCCTCCTCGTACCCGTCGGCGATTTTGAAGCGGTTGGCGACGAGAATCATTGCGTCCGAACAGACGGCGACCGACTCGAAAAGCGTTGTCCGGGCCTACCACTCCTCGGCTTCGGGGGCGACGCCCTCGTCGGCGGCGTCGGGTGTGCCGATGTCGAACTCCCTGCGGAGTTCGCGCATGCGGTCGCGGATGTCCGCTGCGAGTTCGAACTCCAGGTTGTTCGCGGCGGCCTCCATGCGCTCTTCGAGTTCCTCGACGAGCAGCGCGGCCTCCTGTTCGTCCGCCGGCCCCTCGCCGGTGACCGAGGAGGTGTCCGTCTCCGCGCCGGGGAGGTTCATCTCGCTGACGTCCTTCTCGATGGTCGTCGGCGTGGTGTCGTTGTCCTCGTTGAACTGCTGCTGGATGTGGCGGCGGCGCTGGGTCTCCTCGATGGCATCGGCCATCGCGTCGGTCGTCTCGTCGGCGTAGAGGATCACCTCGCCGTTGACGTTCCGGGCCGCCCGCCCCATCGTCTGGACGAGGCTGGTCTCCGAGCGCAGGAACCCCTGCTGGTCGGCGTCGAGGATAGCGACGAGGCTCACCTCGGGGATGTCCAGGCCCTCCCGGAGGAGGTTGATGCCGACGAGCACGTCGAACTCGCCGAGGCGGAGGCCGCGGACGAGTTCGTGGCGCTCCAAGGTGTCCGTCTCGTCGTGCATGTACTCGACGGCGACGCCGGCCTCCTCGAGGTACTCCGTGAGGTCCTCGGCCATGCGCTTGGTGAGCGTGGTGACGAGCACGCGCTCCTCGCGCTCGACGCGGTCGTCGATGCGTGCCATGAGGTCCTCGACCTGTCCGGTCGCCTCCGCGACGTTCACCTCGGGGTCGACGAGGTGCGTCGGGCGGACGATCTGCTCGACGACGTTCGCGGAGTGCTCGCGCTCGTAGTCGCTGGGCGTCGCGGAGACGTACAGCGTCTGGTCGGTCTTCTCCTCAAACTCCTCGAAGGTGAGCGGGCGGTTGTCGTAGGCGGTCGGGAGGCGGAAGCCGTTCTCCACCAGGCTGTCCTTCCGGGACTTGTCGCCCGCGTACTGGCCCTTGATCTGCGGGACCGTGCGGTGGGACTCGTCGATGACCGTCATGAAGTCGTCGGGGAAGTAGTCCAGCAGGGTGTACGGCGCGTCCCCGGGTTCGCGGTCCGAGAGGTAGACCGAGTAGTTCTCGATGCCCGAACAGTAGCCCGCCTCGGCCATCATCTCCAGGTCGAAGGTGGTGCGCTCTTCGATGCGCTGGGCGGCGATCATGTCACCCTCGCGCTCGAAGTAGCGGACCCGGGCCTCCATGTCCTCGCGGATCTCCTCGATGGCCGACGCCATCTCGTCCTCGGGGACCGAGTAGTGCTCCGCCGGGTGGAACAGGACTGCGGGTTCCTCGCTCTCGACGGTCCCCTCGAGGGGGTCGAGTTTCGCCATGCGGTCGACCTCGTCGCCCCAGAACTCAACGCGAACGGGGTAGCGGCCGTACATCGGGAACACCTCCACGGTGTCGCCGCGAACGCGGAACGTCCCCTGCGTGAAGTCGACGTCGTTGCGCTCGTAGTTCAGGTCCACGAGTTTCGAGAGCAGTTCCTCGCGTTCGATGGTCTGACCGCGTTCGAGGCGCAGGCTCATCCCCTCGTAGTTGCGCGGGTCACCGAGGCCGTAGATGGCCGACACCGACGCGACCACGATGGTGTCGTCCCGCGTCAGCAGCGAGCGCGTCGCGGAGTGGCGGAGTCGGTCGATCTCGTCGTTGATGGAGGCGTCCTTCTCGATGTACTTGTCCGTCTGCTCGACGTACGCCTCGGGCTGGTAGTAGTCGTAGTAGGAGACGAAGTACTCGACGGCGTTGTCCGGGAAGAGGTTCCGGAACTCCTCGTACAGCTGGGCGGCGAGGGTCTTGTTGTGGGCGATGACGAGCGTCGGTTTCTGTACCTGTTCGACCACCCACGAGACGGTGTTCGTCTTCCCCGACCCCGTGACGCCGAGCAGCGTCTGCTTGTCGGCGCCCGACTGGAAGCCCGCGGCGAGCTCCTCGATTGCCTGGGGCTGGTCGCCCGCGGGGTCGAACGGGGCCTCCACTCGGAACGGGACCTCCGCTTTCGGGTCGTCCGGCTGGAGTGGGCCGCTGGCGTCACTCATTGGTTCCCCCTAGTCACGTGGCCACTTCAGGAGCGCGGTGGCCGCACGTCGTGCGGCGTCCGGGACCTCCACTGGCGCCGTTCGCCCCCTGCCGCGAGTGCGAGTCTGACGTACGTTTAAGTGGGGTGATCCTCCTTGTCGGCTTGGACATGGCAACAGCCAACCAGTATTCGCAGGGCGAAAAAGTAGCACTCGGTGGGGCAGGGCTCGCCGCAGTCGGCGCGTTCCTTCCGTGGATCAAACTCGGCCAGCTGGGTAGCATGAACGGCCTGGACGGGGACGGGACGTACACCCTCATCTTCGCCGTCGTCGCGGTCGGTATCATCGTGGTGCGCAACTGGGAGCGAATCGACAAGGGCGCCGTGGCGGTGCTCGGACTCCTCACGCTCGGAATCGGTGCGCTGTACATCACCGACCCGGCGGCCGGGACGAACCTCGGACAGGCCGGCGCCTTCGGCGAGGCCATCGCGGAGGCCCTCCAGCCCGGGATGGGACTGTACGTCACCGCGCTCGGCGGTCTCGGGATGCTCGTCGGCGGCGGCCTCGGACTGCAGGACTGAGTCGACACCGGACCGCAGTTATTTCTCTCTCGGGACCCGATACCGACACATGGCACGAGACGAATTGAGCGCCGCGAGCGACCACCTGCGCGAGGCGGCGATCGCCACGACCAACGAAGAGCGCGAACAGCGACTCTACGAGCAGTCCGACCAGCTAGCGCGGCTCGCGACGGCGGACTCCGGCCCGGACCACGGGCGCCTGGACCGCATCACGAACGCGCTGAACGAACTCTCCGCGGAACTCGACGCCGACGCGAAGGAGAGCGTCGAGGCGGCCAAGGAGCGCGTCGTAGCCTACCGGGAGACCGTCGAAGGCGTCTAGCGGGGCGCGAGTCGCTCCGAACAACGGTGAGTGAAACAACGCACGCATCCGCGACCCGAGTGGTCCGAAGGACCCGGAAGGGTCGCGGTTCACTCTGCGAGTGAGCGAAGCGAGCGAGCAGAGGCCGACGACTGAACGGAGTCGGTCGAAAGAGCGCGAAGCGCTCTTTCGTGATGACGAGAGACGCCACAGGCGTCTCTCGAACCACGAAGCGAAGTGAAGGCGGAGTGCTTTTAGTGCAGGTTTTGCCAGCGAGCGGCCGGAGGCCGCGAGCGCAGCAAAACGTGCGTCAGCAGACCGGCTTCGGGTTGACGCCCATCGACTCCAGCTGGTCGACGTACTCGTCGTAGGCGGCCTGGATGGCGCCGTCCGCGGCCGCTTTCGCCGCGTCCCAGTCGGCGTCGTCCGCACAGACTGCGTCGAGGAGCTCGAGGGCCCGCTCGCGCTGGTCGCCGAGGTCCCCCTTGAGTTCGCGGAACAACTGGGCGGTCTGGGGGTCGGCCTGCCCGACGAAGAAGCCGGTGAGCTGTTCTTTGGACTTGCCGGTGGCTAGCACGCGCCCGAGCAGGCCGCCGGCGCGCTCGACCGTCGAGTCGAGGCCGCGGAGGTGGGCCTGCATCGCGGAGGGCTCGCCGTCGGGGTCGTACTCGCCGAGTTCGGCGAGGACGGACTCGTAGTGGTCGTCCTCCTCGTCGGCGGTGGTCTCGAACGCCTCGCGTGCCTCGGCGTGGTCCTCCGTGTCGGCCCACGACTCGAACGTGCGCGCGGCGGCGAACTCGGCGTCGGCGGCGGCGCGCAACACGTGGTCGGCGTCCATCTCGCCACCGGTGGCGGCGTACAGCGACTTCGAGGAGCCGAGCCGGGAGAGCGCGGTTTCGTTGTCGTCCCGGACCGCATCGAGGAACTCGTCTGGGTTCATACGAGTGGATAGGCGAGCCTGCGGCTTGTATGCTGGCGTCGCGGCGAAGAAAATGCGGTCGGTTGTGGCGGTTGCGGCGTTAGCTGCCGTCGCCGGTCTCGATGGGTGCGTCCACGAGGTTGCCCCACTCGGTCCACGAGCCGTCGTAGTTGGTGACGTCGTCGTAGCCGAGCAGCTCGGAGAGCGCGAACCACGCGATCGATGAGCGCTCGCCGATGCGGCAGTAGGCGACGACCTCCTGGTCGTTCGTGATGCCGCCGTCCTCGTACAGCTTTGCGAGTTCGTCGTGGCTCTTGAACGTGCCGTCGTCGTTGACCGTCGCGGCCCACGAGATGTTCGACGCGCCGGGGATGTGGCCGCCGCGCTGGGCCGTCTCCTGGAGGCCCGGCGGGGCGAGGATCTCGCCGCTGAATTCCTCGGGGGAGCGCACGTCGACGAGCGGGATGCCGCGGTCGATGGCCTTCTCGACGTCGTCGCGGTAGGCGCGGATGCCGTCGAAGGGGCCGCGGGCGTCGTACTCCTGTGCGGAGAACTCCGGCACCTCGTCGGTGGTCGGGTAGTCGTTCTCGACCCAGTAGTCGCGGCCGCCGTCGAGGAGCTTCACGTCCTCGTGGCCGTAGTACTTGAACTGCCAGTAGGTGTAGGCGGCGAACCAGTTGGAGTTGTCGCCGTAGAGGACGACCGTAGAGTCCTCGGTGATGCCGTGGCTGCCCAGCAGGTCCGCGAAGTCCTCCTTCTCGAGGATGTCGCGCTGGGTCTGGTCCTGAAGCTGGGTCTCCCAGTTGAAGCCGATTGCGCCCGGCGCGTGGGCGTCGTCGTAGGCCTCGGTGTCGACGTCCACTTCGACGAGTCGGTAGTCGGGGTCGTCGCTCTGGAACTGATCGAGGTTGTCCTCGACCCAGTCGGCGGTGACGAGTACGTCGTTAGCGTAGTCTGCCATACCACACTCTAGGACCCGCGGCCCCATAACTGTCAGACACCCCGGCAGGTTCCCCCGGCCGTCGAGTGTAGCGGCGAGGTTCGCCGGAACTCTGGTTCGGAGCCGGTCGCTGCAGCGACTGCCGGGAGAAGTACCGGCAGCGTCTGTCGCTACTCCGGAGCCGCGGCGACGACCCGGACGCTAAGAGGGCGGCGTGCGTACCGCCACGCGATGAACGACTGGGTCGTGACGACGGGGTGGCTCGCGGGCCGCCTCGCCGACGAGGCGGGCGAGGACGGTGGCCGGGTGCGCCTCGTCGACGTCCGGGACGCTTGGGAGTACGATGGCATCGGCCACGTCCCCGGCGCCGTGAACGTCCCGTTCGACGAGTTCCGGTCGACGGACGGGGCGGCCGGGATGATGCCCGACCGCGGGGACTGGGAGGCGCTGCTGTCGGCGGCGGGCGTCGCGCCCGAGGACACGCTCGTGGCGTACGACGACACCCACGGCGTGTTCGCCGCGCGCTTCCTCCTCACCGCACTCTACTTCGGCCACGAGGACCTGCGGCTGCTGGACGGCGACTACAGCGCCTGGATCCGGGACCACGAGGCGACCACCGAGGTGCCCGACGTCGACGAGACGGACTACCGGGCCGGGGACGCGCCAGCCGGCGTGTTCGTGGACGACGAGACGGTACTGGCTGCCATCGACGACCCCGACGCTGTCCTCGTCGACACCCGCGAACCGTGGGAGTACGAGGAGGGCCACGTCCCCGGCGCGGTGAACCTCGACTGGAAGGAGGTCGTCGACGCCGAGTCGCGCGGGCTGAAACCGCGCGAGGAGGTGGCCGAACTCCTCGAATCCCGGGGCGTGACGGCCGAGAAGCGCGTCGTCCTCTACTGCAACACTGCGCGCCGCATCAGCCACACGTTCGTCGTGCTGGGGTGGCTGGGCTACCCGGACGTGGCGTTCTACGAGGGGAGTCTCACGGAGTGGACCGAGCGCGGCCACCCGCTGGAGTAGCGCTCAGACGCGGCCGTTGTTCCGCTCGGCGGCGAGGAGTTCGGCGGCCTCGACGGTGAGCGCGACGACCAGCGGGCCGGCGATGATGCCGACCGGGCCGACGGTGAGCAGACCGCCCGTGAAGCCGATGAAGTAGAGGCTCCCGGGGAGGTCCGCCGTCGACCGGGAGAGGCGGGGTCGCACAAGCACGTCGGGGAGCCACGCGACGATGACGCCCGCGACGACGAGGACGGTGAGCGCGCCGGTGACGTTCCCGACGGTGACCTGGTAGGCCGCGATGCCGAAGACGACCAGCGACGGTCCGACGATGGGGACGAACTGGAGGACTCCCGCCGCGACGGCGAGCGTGACCGGGTAGGGGACGCCGAGGACGAGGAACACCGGCAGCGCGAGGACGGTTGTGACGATGGCCGTCGCGGCCTGGAGGACGTAGATGGCGTACAGGGTGGCGGTCGCGCGCTTCCCGAGCGCGTGCGCGACGTCGTGGTAGGAGTCCGGCAGCGTCGCCAGGAACGCGCGCTCGGCCTTCTCGTGGGCCAGTAGCAGGCCGAACAGGAGCATCCCGAACAGCGTCAGTTTCAGCGCGACGACGGGGAGCGCGGCGGCGGCGTCTACGGCGAGAGCCGCGGCGTAGGTGATCGCGGCGTCAACGACGAGGCTGATGTCGACGGCGTACTCGTACTCCAGCACGGAGATCGGGTACTCCTCGGGGACGTCCCGGAGCGCGTCGAGCACCACGCCGATCCGGGTGCTGGCGAGGTAGAGGCCCAGCGCCACGGGGACGCCGACCAGGAGGGAGGCCAGGCCGGCCGTGGCGGCGCTGGCGAACCACCGGGAGAGGCCGAGGCGCTCGACGCGGTACAGCAGTGGGATGAGAAGGTAGGCGACCGTCCCGGCGAAGAAGACGGTGCCGATGACCGCGCCGAGCAACACTCCGGAGAGGACGAGCAGCCCCCCGAGGAGCCCGGCGAGGACGACGTTTCGCGACAGAGGCACGCCGGGGAGTACCGAGAGGACCGACAAAAGCGTTGGCTAGCGCTCCCGGAAGCGACGGTCTTTTCTACCACAGGCTGGAACAACCCAGTAATGAAACGACGAGCGTACCTGAGAACGGCCGGCGCGGGTGTCCTCGGACTCGCCACCGCGGGCTGCCTCGAAATCGGCGGAGGTGGGCCGTCCGGGCCGCTGACCGTCGCCACGTACGACTCCTTCTTCGGCGACGAGGGGACGGCGGGGCGGTGGCTCAAGGACGAGTGGGAGGCCGACCACGACGTCGACATCGAGTTCACGGCGCCGAGCAACGGCATCAACGAGTTCATCCAGCGGAAGAAGCAGGGCGCAGACATCGAGGCCGACCTGTTCGTCGGGCTGAACACGGGCGAACTCGTTCGCGTCGACGAACAGCTACCGGACCAGGACCTCTTCGACTCGCTCGGCGACGTCGCGGGTACCAACAACATCAAGGAGAGCCTCCGCATCGACCCCCAGAATCGCGCGCTGCCCTACGACACCGGCTACATCACACTCGTGTACGACGGCACCGAGGTGGAGAACCCGAGCACCTTCGAGGCGCTGCTCGAACCGGAGTACGAGGGCACGCTCCTCGCGCAGAACGCCCAGTCCAGCGACCCCGGACGGGCGTTCCTGCTCTGGACCGTCCACGAGTTCGGCCCGGAGGGCTACCTCGACTACTGGGAGGGCCTCGTCGAGAACGACGTCCGCGTCCTCGACGACTGGCAACCGTCCTACGACGCGTTCCTCAACGACGAGCGACCCATCGTCGTCTCCTACTCCACCGACCAGGTGTACTACAACGACGAGGACGAGATCCCCCACCACCAGGTCGGCTTCCTCGACGACCAGGGGTACGCGAACCCGGAGACGGTGGCGCGGTTCGCCGACGCCGACCGCTCGGAGACGGCCGCGGAGTTCGTCGAGTTCGTGCTCACCGACGAGGCCCAGCGGAACGTCGCCGTCAACAACGTCCAGTTCCCGGCCACGACGACGGCGGAGCTGCCCGAGGAGTACGCCCAGTACGCCTACGAGCCGCCGGAGCCGGTCACGTTTACGTACGACGAACTCGCAGGGAACGTCGAGGAGTGGACAGAATCGTGGGCACAGCAGGTCGCGAGCAACTGACGGCGGCCGCCGACCGACTGGGACTCACCGCGACCGTCGAGCGACTGGGGCTGCGGGCGGCCGGCGTCCTCACGCTCCTCGTCCTCGGTGTGGTCTTCTACTACCCCGTCTGGTCGGTGTTCGCCGAGGCGTTCGGGAGCGCCGCCGCGCCCGTCCGCGCAGTGCTCACTTCGGAGTTCTACCTGGGCGCCGCCCACGGCCTGTTCACGGACCCGCTGGGGGTGCCGGGCGACGTGCTCGCGTGGCTGGCGAGCGTGCGCGTCCACGCGGCGTGGACCGGCCTGCTTCCCGACGTCTGGGTGACCTACCCCCGCCTGCGGAAGGGGCTGTTCGGGTTCACGACCTACCAGGCCGCACTCTCGACACTGGCGAGCGTCGTACTCGGGCTGCCCGGGGCGTACGTACTCGCGCGCTTCGAGTTCCCCGGGCGGCGCACGCTGAAGGCGCTCACCATCCTCCCGTTCGTCCTCCCCTCCATCATGGTCGTCGTCGGCTTCGTCGCGACGTTCGGCCAGTTCGGCACCGTCAACGACCTGCTCGCGGCGCTCGGCATCGGCCGCGTCCAGATGCTGTACACGCTGGAACTGGTGGTTCTCGCCCACGCGTTCTACAACGCGCCGCTGGTCACCCGGATGGTCGGGACGGCCTGGGAGAACGTCGACGCCAGCGCCGTCGAGACGGCGCGGTCGCTCGGCGCGAACCCGCTGCGGGCGTTCCGCGACGTCGTCGCTCCGCAGCTGTTGCCGGCACTCGCCGCGAGCGCGGTGCTGACGTTCGTGTTCACGTTCATGACGTTCCCCATCGTGCTCGCGCTCGGCGGCCTCCAGCTCGCCACCGTCGAGGTGTGGCTGTACGCCCGCGTTCAGCAACTCGACTACGAGACGGCGGCCGCCCTCGCCACGCTGGAGACGCTGTTCTCGCTGACCCTGACGTACGTCTACCTGCGCTACGAGGCGCGGCGCGCGGCGAGCGGCACGAACAACCCACTCCCGCGGAGTCGGCTCTTCGACGCCGAGACCGCTCGTGAGTGGTTCGTCCGGGCCGGAATCGGCGTCTACGGGGTCGTCGTGGCGTTCGTCTTCCTCGCGCCGCTGGCGAGCATGGTGCTGGCGAGCTTCGGCGGCGCCGCCGACCCCACGCTGGAGTGGTGGCGCTTCCTCGTCGAACGCCAGTCCGGGAGCCGCACGCAGCCCTCGACGGCGGTGTGGAACTCGTTGGTGTTCGGCGTCGGGGCGCTCGCGCTCGCGCTCCCGATGGGCGTCGTCGTCGCGGCGTTCTCCGCGCGCGGCGGCCGCGGCCGGAAGGTCGTCGACGCGGTGCTGATGGCGCCCATCGCCGTCTCGGGCATCGTCGTCGGGTTTGGGATGTTGCAGTCGCTCGTGTTCGGCGTGGAGCTGTTCGGCACCAGAGTCAGCGTGGTCGGGCCCGCAGTCGTCGTCGCCGCCCACGCCGTCGCGGGCTATCCGTTCGTCGTGCGGAACGTCGCGCCGATGCTGTCGGCCGTCGACAGCCGGCTCGTGGAGTCCGCGCGGGCGCTCGGCGCGAGTCGGGGGCGGGCGCTCTGGGACGTGGAACTGCCCCTCGTCTGGCCGGGCGTGCTGGCGGGCGCGGCGTTCGCGTTCGCCATCAGCATCGGCGAGTTCGACGCCACCGTGTTGCTCGCGAGCGACGGCGCGTACACGATGCCAGTCGCCCTGAAGCGCTACCTCGTCGACCGTACGGCCGGCCCGAGCGTCGGCCCGGCGGCCGCGATGGGGACGGTCCTGCTGGTCGTCACGGCCGCCAGTTTCGTGGTCATCGACCGCGTCGGGGGGCGGTACAGACCGTGACCAGCCTCGAACTCGACGGCGTGACCAGACGGTTCGGCGGGACGACCGCCGTCGACGACGTGAGCCTCACTGTCGAGGACGGCGAGTTCTTCACGCTCGTCGGCCCCTCGGGGTGCGGGAAGACGACGACCCTCCGCCTGATCGCTGGCTTCGAGTCGCCCGACGAGGGCGACGTCCGCTTCGGCGGCGAGTCGATGACCGGCGTCCCCCCGGAGGACCGCGACGTCGGCATCGTCTTCCAGAGCTACGCGCTGTTCCCCCACATGAGCGTCGCGGAGAACGTCGCCTACGGCCTGCGCTTCCGGGACCCGCCCGGCGACCAGACGACCGACGAGCGCGTCGACGAACTGCTCGAACTCGTCGACATGCCGGGGATGGGCGACCGCTCGCCCGACCAGCTCTCCGGCGGGCAACAGCAGCGTGTCGCACTCGCCCGGGCGCTCGCCCCCGGCCCCTCGGTGCTGCTGCTCGACGAACCCATGAGCGCCCTCGACGCCCGCCTGCGCGAGCGACTGCGCGTGCAGGTCAAGCAGATCCAGTCGGAACTCGACATCACCACCGTCTACGTCACGCACGACCAGGAGGAGGCGCTCTCCATCTCCGACCGCCTCGCGGTACTGAACGCCGGCCGCGTCGAACAGGTCGGCACGCCCGAGGCGGTGTACCGCGAACCGGCCTCCCGATTCGTCGCGTCGTTCCTCGGGGACAACAACGTCTTCGACGGCGGCATTCCAGTCGAAACGAAGGGGTGTTCTATTCGTGTCGGCGGAACCGAATTCGAAGTCGGAGAGCAGACAGACGGTAGAACGACGGTCTGTGTGCGACCGGAGTCCCTTCGGTTCGACTGCGTGCACAACCGCTTCGCGGTGCGCGTCGAGAGCGTCGAGTTCCTCGGGGACGCCTACCGCGTCCACTGTGACTGGGACGGCCGCGACGTCCTCGTGAAGACCCGGGAGGCGCCGCCGACCGGGGAGGGGACGCTCGGGTTCGACCCCGCGGACGCGACGCTTCTCTGAGGACTACGGCGCGACCCCGACGGTCAGGAGAGTCCCGTAGGTACGGTAGCGTTCGACCATCTCCTCGCGCGTGTCGAAGCCCTCGTGAGGGAACGCACTCTCCGGCGGAATCTCGACGTCGCGGTCGGCGACGTTGTCCTGCTCCGTGACGTGGAGGCCGGCGTCCCGGAACGCCTCGCGGTAGGTCGGGCGGTCCCAGCGCGTCATCTGGACGGCGATGTTCTCCTGCCAGTTGTGGCTGTGGACGTTCTCCTCGTAGTAGTTCACCGCGCAGTAGAACGTCCCGCCGGGTCGCAGAATCCGTCGGATCTCCGCGAGGGTCTCGTGGGGGTCGGCGGCGTAGTAGAACGCCTCCATCGAGAAGACGTGGTCGACGCTGTCGTCGGCGAACGGCAGGGAGCCGAAGTCGCCGACCACGAACCCGATCCGGTCGTCGTCGGTGTACGACCGGGCGTTGCGCGCCATCTCCGGGGCGCCGTCGAGACCGTAGCCGCGGGCGACGCCGCGTTCCCGGAGCGCGCGGAGCGCGTACCCGCTGCCGGTGCCGAGGTCCAGGACGAAGTCGTCGTCCTCGACGGGCATCCGGGCGAGCACGTGCTTGGCGGTCTGCCAGTGGCGCTCCTCCATCCCCCGGTCGCGGCCCGAGGCCGCCCACTCGTCGAACTCCTCGCGAACGCTCATACCGGGGGGATGCTTGCGGACGGGAAAACGACACCGGAGTCGGTCCTGTCCCGGTGTCACCGACGACCTCGCCGGGAGCACCCCGCCAGTCGGTGGCGTTTTCCCCGCGCTTGACCTTGGGAGGGTATGGTCGGTCGGAACCAGCGGTACGCGCTCGCCGACTCCGCCCAGCAGGTCGTCGGCGGCTTCCTACTCGCGGGGCCGTTCGTCGTCACCGAGGAGGTGTGGCTGCTCGCCAACGAGATGGCGTGGTACAACGTGGTGGTGACGGTGGCTATCGTGTTCGCCATCGGCTACGGCGCGCTCTACCAGGCCGACTCCGGGCGCGACCCGGACCGCGAGGCGGAGGTCGGCGGGATTCCCGTGCGCTTCGTCTCCCTGATGGTCGTCTCCTTCGGCTCGGTGCTGGTCCTCGGACTCGCGATCACCGCGCCGACGACGTTCGCCGAACAGCTCGAACTCGGCACCGAGCCGGCAGTGATCGCGGCGCTCACGCTGAAAGCGACGTCAGTCGGCGCCATCTTCAGCGTCGTCGGCGCCGCGACGGCCGACAGCGTGTTCTGACCGCCGCCACCCGCAACATTAAGACGACGCGACCGTTCTCCTGCGGTATGGACTACGACCTCGCCATCGAGGGTGCACCCGACGCTGTCCCGGGTGGCACTGTCGTACTGTTGCTCCACCCGAGCACGGGCGAGACGGACCGGATGGACACCGACTTCCTGAAGACCGACACCGACCACTTCCTCGTGGTCTCCACGCGGACCACCGCCCGCGAGGTGACCCAGAAACTGGAGTACTACGACGTCGACGAGGACCGCGCGGAGATCCTCGACACGCTCTCCGTCGAACGCGGCTACTCTCGACGGGGCGCCAGCCACATCCACTACGTCTCCTCGCCCGACGACGTCGACGGCATCCTCTCGGCCGTCGAGTCGTTCCTCGCGGACAACACGGGGAAGCGCCGCGTGAGCTTCGACTCGCTCACGGAGCTCGCCTACTACGCCGACGAGGAGCGTGCGCTCGACGCGCTCGTGCGCCTCGGCGAACTCCTCGAGGCACACGACGCCGTGGCGCTCGTCCACGTCTCCCAGGAGGTCCACGACGACTTCGTCCTCGAGCAGTTCCGGGACGCCAGCGACCTCGTCGTCGAACTCGGCGAGGGCGGGGACGTCGTCACCGACTACTGACTGCGCTCGCGCGGGAAGAACACGTTACTCGTCGGTGAACAGTTTCTCCGCCCACTTCACCGCGTAGCTCGCGCCGTGTCGCCGGTACGCGAGCGTGTCGAGCGCCGCGAACGGCGCGGGCAGGTCGAGGCCGTGTTTGACGCCGCTGCAGGCGAGTTCCGCGGCGTCCGAGAACGACGTCTCGCCGCGGGCGACCTCCCCGGAGAGCCCGTCGATGCGCGGCTGGATGCGCTCGCCCGCGTCGACCCACGCGTCGTGGAGTGCCGGGAAGTCCTCGGTCCACGCCTCGAACTCTTCGCGCGTGTGGAGGCCGCGGTAGGCGTCGCAGCACGCCGCCGCTAGCTGGTAGACGGTGGCCGGTTCGCGGTCGACGGCGGCGTCGAATTTCTGGTATTGCTCGCCGAAGAAGCCGAGGAACTGCTCGGGGAGCCCGAGGCCGGCCTCGACGAGCGCCTCCGCGACGAGGAAGTCGGCGAACGCGCCGGGGGTGCCCTCGATGCGCGCCTTGACGAACACCACGGGCGGGTCGGTCTGTGTGGTCCAGGCGACGGCGCCGTCGCCCGGCGTCCCGACCACGAACTCCGTGGTCGTGAGCTGGTGGAGGAGCTGTGGCGCGTCCCCGGGGAGCCACGCCTCGTCGTACTCGCTGGGCTCGATGTTGTCCGTGAGGAGCGCGAGGTCGTCGCGGTGCTCCGGGGGGAGGGTCTGGAAGTCCCGCGCGCAGTCGAGGACGAGCGCGCCCGGCACGTACGCCTCCCGGACGGCCGCGAGTTCGTCCCCGAGGTCGCGCTCGGAGAACATCTACGCGACGTTGAAGATGATGAACAGTGACAGCACTGCGGCGATGGCGACCGATCCGACGACGAGTTTCGTAGCCGTGCTCATGGTCGTGGGTTCGCCCGCTACGACTTAAATTGCTGTCGTTCGCGGTGCTCGACGCGGTTCAGTCCGCGGTCGTCGGTGTGCCGTACGCGCGCCACGCCCCGGACCGGAACCGGACCAGGTTGACGGCGGCGCGAGCGTACATGTCCCCGAGGATGGCCGCGAAGATGGCGATCAGTCCCAGGCCCATCCCGGGCGCGACGGAGAGTGCGGGGACCGCGATGGGGCCGAGCGCGACGGGGCCCACGGAGATGGCGTAGCCGACCGGGAGCGCGACGAACGCCAGCGGCAGGCGAACCACGTAGGTGCCGAGGATGCCGCCGTAGAACGGCCAGCGCGTGTCGCCGGCGCCGCGCAGACCCCCGCGTAGCGTCCGGGAGACGGAGAACCCGGCGACACTGAGTCCGAAGACGCGGATGAACGTCGCCGTCAGCGCGACGTCGCCAGCGCCGAACGCGCGAGCGATGGGGCCGGCCGCGAGGAAGATCGCCGCGCCGATGAGCAACTGGGTGGCGAGCGCGATGCGGAGCGTCTGCCAGCCGTAGTCCGCCGCCTCGTCGGGGTCGTTCGCGCCGAGGCGCTGGCCGACGAGCGTACTCGCCGCCGTCGCGTACCCCCACGCCGGCATCAGCGCGAGCAACATGACGCGCCGGCCGATGGCGTACGCCGCGACGGTCGTCGGCCCGAACACGCCGAGGACGAACAGGAACGGGAACCGCCCGAACGTCCGGGAGAGCCGGGTGCCCGCGAGCGGGAGCGCGACCCGGACGATCTCCTTCGCGATGGCCGAGTCCCACTGCTTCCCGCCGAGGTGCAACGAGACGCTCCAGCGGCCCGAGACGAGCACCGCGAAGAAGACGACGCCGGCGAGCGCGTTCGCCAGTGCGGTCCCCCACGCCGCACCGACGACGCCGAGCTCCGGGAAGCCGAGGAGGCCGAAGATGAGCAGCGCGTTCAACACGATGTTCGTCGGAAGCGTCACCAGGCGGACGTACATCGGTGTCCGGGTGTCCCCCGCTCCCGCGAGCGCACGCGCGGCAATCATACTCCAGAACCGGAACACGACCGCGAGCATCACCACGCGGAGGTAGTCCGCGCCGAGGGCTGTCGTCTCGGCGTCGCTGGCGAGCAGTCCCACGAGCGGGTCGGCGTACAGCCACGCGCCGACCGTGATGGGGACCGAGACCAGCAGCGAGAGCCACAGCGACTGCTTGATGGCGAAGTCCGCGCCGACGTCGTCCTCGGCCCCCTTCAGTCGGGAGACGACGCTGATAGTGCCGCTCGTGAGCGCGAGCGCGAGCCCGAACGGGATGAAGTAGTACTGGAAGCCGAACTCGAGCGCGGCGACGGCGGCGTCGCCCGCGGCGATGCTCACCATGAAGAAGTCCGCGGTCCGCAACACCGTCCGGAGGCCGCCGGTGACCATCGCGGGGACCGCGAGGTCGAAGGCCTCCTCGCCCTTCTCCCGGTCGAGCAGGCCGAGTCTCGCGAGCGCCGCCGGGAACGCCGCGAGCAGCGCGGCGATTCGGTCGCGGAACGGCATCTACGCGATTGGCGGTGGCGGAGCGGAAAACAACTTCGGCACGCGGCAATCCGCTCGTCGCCGGACGGGTGTGGAATCTAGGTGTCTGGCACTCCCGTCAGTAGTCCTCGCTGGACTCGGGGGCGTCCCACGCGTCGGGCACCTCGATGACGTACTGGCCGTCCTCCTGGAGCGCGATGATGTACTCCTGGCGGTCGTACAGCTCCATCAGGTTGAGTTCGTACTGACCCGGCGCGACGATGCGGATCGACTCGAACTGGTCGTTCAGTTCCTCGCGGAGGTCCTCTAGATCCGGTCGCTCGTCGGGCGAATCGGGCTCCTTGACGACCCGGCCCTCGGGGGTGTCCGGCAGCGAGTTGCGGTCGACGACCTCGCTGCGGGCGGTCGCCTGCGCGCTGTCCTCGTGGTCCGCGAGGCCCGCGTCGACGGACTCGCTCGCGTCGACGTCGGCATCGGCGGCGGGGGAGGTGTCCACGCTGGCGTCCTCCTCGCCGGGCCAGGCCGTGCGGCCCTCGGACTCGTCGACATCGTCGCCGTCGGCGGTCGCGGCCTCCGACGCCGCGTCGGACTCCACCGACGAGGGATCGGGGTCGCTCGACACGGCGTCGCGGACCTTGTTCGCGGCACGGCCGACCGCGCCGGTGACGGAGCCGCCCTCGCGCTCGGGCGGTTCGGCGTCCGTCGGTGGCTCGTCGGGAACCTCCCCGGGGTGGTACTGGAACTTGTTGCCGCCGCAGTCCGGGCACCCCGAGAGCATCTCCTTGGAGCCGTCCGCGAAGACGTGCCCGCAGTTCGTACACTGGTGTGGCATTACTTGCGGGAGATGAGCGCGCTGATGAGCGTCTCGTCCTTGTGGAGCGACTGGATCTGGTTCGCCGGTCCGATGACCGTCAGCTTCGACGTCGACTCCTTGCCCATCAGGCGGCCGAGCAGAGTCGTGTCTTTGGTGTCGGACTGCGGGAAGCTCTCGATCTCGATGCCGGTGAAGTCGTCGGGGTTGATCTCGCTCATCGTCACCTCGATGAGTTTCGACTCCTCGTCGGGCGTGAGTCCCGTCTCCAGGACGACGATCTTGCCGTCGCGGACGCCGTCGAGAATCATGCGGATCTTCTCCATCGACGTCTTCCCGGACATTCGCTGGCCGCTGATGAGGTCGATCTGGACGCCGTCCGGGTTGGTTGTCTCAGGCATGGGTGATCACCCGAAGTAGGCCGCGATCTTCTCGTAGACCTCGTCCATGTTCGAACCCTCCTTCGCCGAGAGCGGAATCGTCTCGTGCTGGGGGAAGGCGTTCGAGATCTGCTGGATGTTCGAGTCCTCGAGGTCCGTCTTGTTCCCGAGGATGAGCACCGGCAGCTCCCGGCTCTCGATGATGCCGATGAGCATCGTGTTCACCTGCGTGAACGGGTCCTCCGTGGAGTCGAGGACGTAGATGACGCCGTCGACGTCCTCGCGGAGCCAGTGCATCGCCTCGGCGACGCCCTCGGTGGCCTCGCGGGAGCGACGGACGGCCTCGTCCTTCTCCATGTCGTGGTCGAGGAACTCCGAGTAGTCGACCTTCGTGGTGACCCCCGGCGTGTCGACGATGTCGATGTTGACGGTCTTGCCGTTGCGTTTGATCTCGACGTTCTCCTTCCGACGCGCGCGACGCGTCTCGTGCGGGATGTGGCTCTCCGGACCGACCGCGTCGCCCGTCCAGTCGCGAGCGATGCGGTTGGCTAGAGTGGTCTTACCCGCGTTAGGCGGGCCGTAGATCCCGATTCGTTTCGGCTCCGAGTCGTCGGCGAACATGCTCGCCGTGACCCGGGATATGCTGTCTCTGAGTTCTGCGAACAGTCCCATCCTTGGCCTCCATTCGCACCCCGCCCCTTGTATGCTTGACGCAGGATGCGGATAGTAACGAGAAGCTACCGGCGCGGAGACTTAAACTTACGGTCCGGGGAGTGTCGAACGTTCGAACGAAGATGCGGAGGAACCCACCGGGAGAACAGTTGGATTCCGAACCAGAGTTCGGTGTCGAGAAGGCTGGTCGAAGAGAGTGATCGAAGAGAGTAACCGAAGAATTTGGTCAGATAGTGTGGACGAAGAGTACGGCCTGGAGAGTGACACTTTCGAGTGATCGATTGGAGGGGTGTTGCGTTCAGGAACGTAGCTCGAGAGCTGTGAGTGCGATACCGGTAAGTGCGATATCGATGAGTACGAGAGCGGTGTTCGTGAGCGGTTCGTTCGCACTGGAAATTCCGGGCAGGAGATAGACGGGAATCCCCCACCCCTTCGTTTCGACTGGAACGGGGAGAGGGACCGTCCGGCGAGACGGGACGGACGGGAATTCGTCGGGAACTCCACTAGAACTAGACCCTTCCACCCCTACAACCAGCTATCTTCTCTGTTCTACGGTTCTTGTTACCAGGGTGGGTACTTAGTTGTTTCCCAGCCTAGATGCACTCTCTACCCCGCACCCACTCTTTCTCCGTTCCACCTGAAACGAAGGGGTGGGGGGTTCCACGCATTCTCGGCGTGCAACCCCCTGGTTTCCGATGGAACAACCAGTCGAGCACTCCCGCCGTTGTCGCGACATCTCGTCTGTGAACGTCCGTTGTTCCAGTATCGCTGAGCATCACGATCGGTCGTCCAGCTGTCGGCGTCGTCCCGCTCACTCGTAGTCACTCCGTTCGGAGCCGCCGCCTGCTTGCGGTTACATCCGGCGACCTCGCGTACTGCTCACGATCCACATTCGCCCGATCCGTCTCGTGTCGGTACGGTTATCGTACCGAACTCCCGCCTCGAGTAACGCCATCCTACCTTCGTGGACCTCCGCGGTAAGCGTCATCGAAACTTATTAGTCTCTCTCGTTTCCATTGGTTCATCTGCATCAACTGGAGTGTCTGGCGGGGGGCTCCCGTGGAACGCCGTGGTGACGGTCGTTTCCGGACCGCTCGCGTCTGAAGACGCTCTCCACACGAAACGAAGGGGTATTCAATCGACACATGTCTGACGAACCGATGCCGGACGGACGACGCACGGCCGACCGAGACTTCGAGGTCGATCTCGACGACGTCCTCGTCGACGACGACGAGGGGGACGAGGGCCTCTTCGACGACCTCCTGAGCGGCGAACCGATCTTCGAGAACAAGGAGGTACTGCGCCCGTCGTACACGCCACACGAACTCCCCCACCGGAAGGACCAGATCAACAACATGGCGACGATCCTCGTCGCCGCGCTCCGCGGGGAGACGCCGTCGAACATCCTCATCTACGGGAAGACGGGGACGGGGAAGACCGCGAGCGCGAAGTTCGTGAGCCAGGAACTCGAACGGACCTCCCAAAAGTACGACGTCCCCTGCGAGGTCGAGTACATCAACTGCGAGGTCACCGACACCCAGTACCGCGTGCTCGCGCAGCTCGCGAACACGTTCATCGAGCAGAACCGCACCTTCGTCGACGAGCGGGTCGCCGACCTCCAGGACCTCCGCAACGAGATGGAGGCCGAGACCGACGCACCCGAAACGGGGGGGTTGCCGGGCGAGTTCGAGATGGGCGACGGGAGCGAGCAGTCCGAGGACGACTCCACCGACCTCCGCGAGCAGTTCGACTCTGTCGAGGCCGTCGACGAACGCATCGAGGAACTCCTCCAGGAGAAGTCGGAGATGGAGGAGGTCCCGATGACGGGGTGGCCGACCGACCGCGTGTACGCGACGTTCTTCGACGCCGTCGACTACGTCGAGCGAGTGGCGGTCATCATGCTCGACGAGATCGACAAACTCGTCGAGAAGTCCGGCGACGACACGCTGTACAACCTCTCCCGGATGAACTCCGAACTCGACAACTCCCGGGTCTCCATCATCGGCATCTCGAACGACCTGAAGTTCACCGACTTCCTCGACCCGCGCGTGAAGTCCAGCCTCGGCGAGGAGGAGATCGTCTTCCCGCCGTACGACGCCAACCAGCTCCGGGACATCCTCCAGCACCGCTCGGAGGTGGCGTTCAAGGGCCAGGCCCTCTCCGAGGACGTCATCCCGCTGTGTGCGGCGTTCGCGGCACAGGAACACGGCGACGCGCGACGCGCGCTCGACCTCCTGCGGACCGCGGGCGAACTCGCCGAACGCGACCAGTCCGACGGTGTCACCGAAGAACACGTGCGTCGCGCGCAGGACAAGATCGAACTCGACCGCGTGGTCGAGGTCGTGCGCACGCTCCCGACCCAGAGCAAACTCGTCCTCTACGCCATCCTCCTCCTGGAGGACAACGGCGTCCACAACGTCAACACGGGCGAGGTGTACAACATCTACAAGACTCTCTGCGACGAGCTCGACGCGGACGTCCTCACGCAGCGTCGAGTCACCGACCTCATCAGCGAACTCGACATGCTCGGCATCGTGAACGCGGTCGTCGTCTCGAAGGGCCGTTACGGGCGCACGAAGGAGATCTCGCTGTCGGTCCCCGTCGAGGAGACCGAGACCGTCCTCGAGGCCGACTCCCGGCTGAGCGACATCGAGGACGTCACGCCGTTCGTGCAGGCGCGCTTCGACAACTGAGTTGGACCGCCACCGAGTGCGACCGCCGGCTGGTCCACACACTGACACCCCTTCGTTTCTAGTGGAGAACACCACACTGAGTGGTCGAAACTATCCAGTCGAAAACAGGAACTGCGCCGAGAACGGTGTTCGAACGGAGCCGACGGCGCCGCAGCGACGGCCGGTACTGGCTGCGTGGGGGACTCGCCCCCAGTGCTACCCGAGGAGGTAGCGCAGCCAGCCGTTCTGCTTGACGACCTCCAGTTCCTCGAGGATGGCGTCGAGGCCGAGGATGCGGCCCGCGCCGAACGCCGCGACGGCGAGGAACACGAGCATGTACGCGAAGTCACCGTTGACGTAGCCGTGTCCGACGCTCCAGTTCCCGAAGTAGAACAGGAGCATCATGAACGCGCCGAAGAACGCGGCCAGTCGCGTGACTGCCCCGAGCAGGAGCGCGGCGCCGATGAGCGCCTCACCCCACGGGACGGCGACGTTCACGAAGTCGAGGAACCACGGCGTGTTCGCCATCCACGCGAACATCCCCTCGAGGGGGTTGCCGTTGGTCGCCGCGACGTTCCCGAGGTAGCCGCCGGCGCTGAACCCTCCCGAGAGGATCTTGTCGACGCCGGAGCCGAGGAACGCGTACCCCATCATCAGCCGGAGTGCGAGCACGAACCACGCGCTCAGGCTGTGTGCTTTGCCGCGAACGGTCACGCCGCCGAGCCGGGATTCGAACGTGTTCGGACCGGCCGTAGTTTGGGTCATAGTTTTCCCTCCAGTTAGTCGTAGGCTCCACGGGTGGATATACGGAACAGGCGGTTCCCACTCTCTGAGGGTCGTTCTCGGACTTTGAGAATCGGGAGCGAATGCCCGCTGTCCGTCGCGCCGACGTCGAACGAATTATAGGACGACACACCAGACGTCCGACTGTCGATGCGCGCTCCGTTCGACTCGGACGAGGCACCCGACCTCCAGGACGTCCTCGACGCCCTGGACGACGAGGGCTGTCGACGCATCATCGAGGTGCTCGACGAGCCGATGACTGCCAAGCAGGTCGCCGACGCGTCCGACGTGCCGCTGTCCACGACCTACCGGAAGCTCGACCTGCTGACGGACGCCGCACTACTGGAGGAGCGCGCGGTGCTCCAGCCGGACGGCCACCACACGACGGAGTACGAACTCGCGTTCGAGGAGGTGGTCATCCAGTTGGCCGAGGACCGGAGCCTCGACGTCGGTATCGCTCGCCCACCGGCGTCGACGGACGAGCGCCTCGAGACGCTCTGGGCGGAGGTGAGCAAGGAAACATGAGACACTACACCATCGTCGTCGCGCTGAAGACAGTCACGCTGCTGCTCGGCGGTGCGGTCACGTACTTCGCGCTGAAGGCGTGGCGACGCACCGGTTCGCCGGCGCTGCGGTCGCTCGCCATCGGGTTCGGGTTCGTGACGCTCGGGTCGCTGCTCGCCGGCGTCGCCGACCAGCTACTGAACGTCGACCAGACGTTCGCGATCCTGACGGAGAGCGCGCTCACGGCTGTCGGGTTCGCAGTGATCGTCTACTCGCTGTACGTCGACTAGGCCGTCGTCGCTACGGGGCCACTCGCGTTCGCGGACGCGGGCTGGATCGACGCCGTCCCGGAGACGGTCAGTCGCACCCAGCCGAGGTACGGGATGCGGTACTCCGCGGTCCCCTCGATCCACGACGGTCGGACGGGTTCGGAGATGCCCTTCGCCTGGTCGTAGTAGTCGTTGGTGACGGCGTTGTCTCCCTTCGTGATGAACCCCGCGTGGGGGGCGGGACAGTTCCTGAGTTCCTGGCAGTTGTCGGCGCCGCCGACGTAGCGGTCGTCTGCCTCGTCGTACCAGTTCTCGCCGGCGTCGACCCAGAAGCGGACGCGGTGGATCACCGGTGTCTGCCTGTCGTTGCCGTTCGGCTTGTAGACGACGACGTCGCCGTAGCTACCGAACTTCCGGAAGTTCTCGTCGGCGGCCGTGCGCGCGGGGACGACTCCCGTCTCGCCGGTCGCGTAGTCGGGGCTGAACCGCTGTTCCTCCATCACGAACACGAGGTCGCCTTTCTCCATGTTCGGCTGCATGCTCCCGCTCTCGACGGCGACCAGCGGTGGCCAGACGCCGCTGACGGCGAACAGTAACAGCCCGACCATCCCGACTGCGAGCGCGCTGCTCGCGGCCTCCCGGACGAACAGGACGACGCCGTTGTCGGTGCGGAGGAACCAGCTGGCAGCGGCGCGAATGCCGCCGCGGGGGTCGGGCGTGTCGTCGCCGTTCGTCATTCACTCCCCGTTCGGCGCTGGCGGGTTTCAACCTTCCCCTCCTGCGACCGCCACGCTTTTGCTCGGCGTCCGCGTCGCTCAGTAACGTGCCCCTAGAACCCCCGGTTCGGGTCGTCCGCGAGCTCACGAGCCGGGGGTACAACGCCGACCGCGAGGCAGTGACGCTGTTGGCGGGCGCGGACGACCCGATGGCCGCCGTCGAGCGAGCCGTCGACGAGGCGCCGGCAGACGGCCTGACGCTCACGGTCGACCACGTCCGGTCGGTGCTGCAAGCCGATCCTACCGACGCCCGGACGGACGGTGCGAGCGAGGCCGCCGACGCGGCGACCGACGCCTTCCCGCCGACGACACCAGAGTCGAATAAATCCGATCCTACCGACTCTCCCACCGCTTCCAGTGGAGACGAAACCCAGAGTAACCGCACTGAGGAAACAGGTTCTCCACTAGAAACGAAGGGGGTCGACGACGGGACTCCGGCTGCCGACTCGGCGGGGAACTCATCCGGTCGCGACCCCGACGCGCGCAGCCTCGACATCGCGGGCGACATCACCGGAGAGTCCACCGGGACGGGCGAGTACAAGAACTTCGTCGCGACGTTCCGCGACCGCTACGACCGTCTCTCGAAGAAACTCCGCGGGCGCGTCAACCACCGTCCGACGACCGCACTCGACTCGATGCCCGGCGGCAGCGACGCCGCCGTCGTCGGCATGGTCAACGACGTCCGGTCGACGAAGAGCGGTCACTGGCTCGTCGAGGTGGAGGACACGAACGGCGTCTTCCCCGCGCTCGTGATGAAGGACAAGGACATCGCGGCGTCCGTCGACGAACTCCTCATGGACGAGGTCATCGCCATTGAGGGGACGCTCTCGGACGACGGCGGCATCCTGTTCGCGGACGACATCTTCTTCCCCGAGATTCCGCGCACACACGACCCGAACACCGCCGACCGCCACGTGCAGGCCGCGCTCGTCTCCGACGTCCACGTCGGCAGCCAGGAGTTCGCCGACGACGAGTGGTCGGCGTTCGCGGACTGGCTCCACACGCCAGAGGCCGACGCCGTCGAGTACCTCCTGATCGCGGGCGACATGGTCGAGGGCGTCGGCGTCTACCCGAACCAGGACGAGGAACTCGACATCGTCGACCTCTACGAACAGTACGAGACGTTCGCGGAGCGCCTCAAGGAGGTCCCCGGCGACACGGAGATCGTGATGATCCCGGGGAACCACGACGCCGTCCGCCTCGCCGAACCGCAACCGGCGTTCGACGAGGAACTACGCTCGATCATGAGCGCCCACGACGCCACGTTCACCGGCAACCCCTCGACGGTCACCCTCGAGGGCGTCAACGTCCTGATGTACCACGGCGTCTCCATCGACGAGGTCATCGCCGAACACCCCAGCGAGGACGTCTCCTACGACAACCCCCACCGCGCGATGGAACTGCTCCTCCGGAAGCGCCACGTCGCCCCGCAGTTCGGCGGCCGGACGCGGCTCGCGCCCGAGGAGGAGGACTACCTCGTGATGGACGAGGTGCCCGACGTCTTCCACACGGGCCACGTCCACAAACTCGGCGTCGGCACCTACCACAACGTCCGGATGGTCAACTCCGGCTGCTGGCAGCACCAGACCGAGTTCCAGAAGTCGGTGAACATCGACCCGGACGTCGCCACGGCGCCCATCCTCGACCTGGACACACTCGACGTGACGGTCCGGAAGTTCGTCTGAGAGTCAGCGCTCCGGCGCCGTGACTCCCCACGAGATGCGGTTCCACAGTCGCTCGTAGCCGTAGTACGTCCCGGTCTTGATGACGTTCGCGGCGACGCCGATGTTCACCGCGTCGGTCGCGCTCCCGGTCACCGCCCAGGCGACCACGATCGTGACGAGGACCATCAGCGCGCGGTAGAGGAGTGTCTTCACTATCGCGCGGCGTCGCGCCTCGTGGGGCCGCCAGGAGATGTAGTCTCGGAGCATGGTCGCCGTTGCCCGACTCCTCGGACGGGAACGCAATAACAGGTTCGTCGCCGGTATCGGTTACTCGATGTCGACGCCGCGCTCGTCGAGCAGGTCGAAGAACGCCCCGGCGTCGAGTTCGGGCACGCCCTCGTCGGCGGCGTCGTCGCGCTTCGTCTGCCCCGGACTCTCCCCCACCACGAGGTAGTCGGTGTTCCCGGAGACCGAGGAGACGGCGTTCGCGCCGTGGCGCTGCACGAGGTCCTGGAGGTCGCCGCGGGTCCACCCCTCGACGCTCCCCGTGAACACGAACGTCAGCCCGTCGAGTTCGGTGGCCGCCTCGCGCTCGACCGGTTCGGGCTCCCCGAGGCGCGACTCGTCGCGGAGGCGCTCGACGACGCGGCGGTTGCGCTCGTTCTCGAAGAACTCCCGGAGGTGGCCGGCGACCACGCTGCCGACGCCCGCCACCGACTGGAAGTCCTCCTCCGTGGCGTCGAGCACGGCGTCCAGCGTCCCGAACTCCGCGGCGACGTCGCGGGCGACGGTCGGCCCGACCTCCCGGATGCCGACGGACGCGAGGAACTGCCCGAGTGGGGGGTGACGGGCGGCCTTCAGTTCCTCGCGGAGGTTCTGCGCGCTCGTCTCGCCCCACCCCTCGAGGGCGGCGATCTCCTCGACGCTGCGGTCGAAGAGCTCCGCTACGTCGTCCGCGACGAGTCCCTCCTCGACGAACTGTTCGGCGGCGCGCTCGCCCAGCCCCTCGACGTCCAGGACGTCGGCGAAGTAGCTGAGCCGCTGGACGAGCTGAGCCGGACACGCGAGCCCACCAGTACAGAACGCGATGGGTCCCTCGTACTCGACGGGGCTCCCGCAGCGCGGGCACGTCTCCGGGAGGTCGATGGTCTCCTCGCTGCGGGACTCGACCACCTCGGCGACGTACGGGATGACGTCGCCGGCGCGCTGGACGCGCACTGCGTCGCCGATGCCGACGCCCATCGCCTCGATCTCGTCGCGGTTGTGGAGGCTCGCACGGGAGACAGTCACGCCGCCGACCTCGACGGGTTCGAGGAGCGCGACCGGCGTGAGCCGCCCCGTCCGGCCGACCTGCACGACGACGTCCGCGACGGTCGTCACCTCCTCGCGCGCCGGGAACTTGTAGGCGAACGCCCACCGGTAGTGCCGGGCCGTAGTGCCGAGTTCGGCGCACTGCGCGCGGTCGTCGACCTTCACGACGACGCCGTCGATCTCGTAGTTCAGCGACTCCCGCTGGTCGCCCAGGCGGTTCCGGAACTCGATGGCAGCCTCCACGTCCGGCACTTGCTCGGAGCGGTCGTCGACTTTCAACCCCCACTCGGGGAGCGTGACGTGCTCCGCCCAGTGGGACTCGAAGCCGCCGTCGAGGCCGCCGCGCGAGGCGTCGGCCGTGGCGTCCGCTTCCGACTCGCCCGCGGCGAGAACGTCGTAGAAGAAGCAGTCCAGCGGCCGCTCGGCGGTCACCGTCGGGTCGAGCTGGCGGAGCGTCCCGGCGGCGGCGTTGCGCGGGTTCGCGAACGCGTCGTCGCCGCGCTCGACGCGCTCGGCGTTGTACGCCTGGAACGCGTCGCGGGGCATGTACACCTCGCCGCGCACCGCGAGGAACGACGGCGGGTCCCCGCGCAGTCGGAGGGGGACGCTGTCGATGGTGCGGACATTCGCCGTGACGTCCTCGCCCGTCTCGCCGTCGCCGCGGGTGGCGGCGCGCACGAGTCGACCGTCCTCGTAGACGACTTCGACGGAGAGGCCGTCGAACTTCGGTTCGCAGACGAACTCGACGGCCCCGACCTCGCGTTCGACACGGGCGGCGAACTCCCGGACGTCGTCGGCCTCGCCGCTGGAGTCCAGGGAGAGCATCGGCACGACGTGGTCGACGGTGCCGAGTTCGTCGAGCGGTTCGCCGCCGACGCGCTGCGTGGGGCTGTCCGGGGTCGCGAGTTCGAAGGCGTCCTCGAGGTCCTGGAGGCGCGAGAACAGCGCGTCGTACGTCCGGTCGCCGACGACGGGGTCGTTGCCGACGTAGTAGCGGTAGTCGTGGTAGTGGATGGCCTCCCGGAGCAGCTCGGCCTGCTCCGTGGCCTCGCTCTCGGAGAGCTGCTCGACGGGCGCGAACGACGTGGCCGGGTCGCGGACGTACGGGTTGTTCGCCGGTGCGTCCGCTCCGGCCTCGGCCTCTGGCATACGTCCCGGTAGACGGTGCGGGGTGGTAAGCGGTGTGGAAGCTACAGGTCTGCGCGCTCGAAGCGCCAGTAGCCCAGGACGAGCGGGACGACGGTCCACGCCACGACGACCACCACCAGGAACCGAGCGTCGAGGTAGAATGGAATCTCGCCGGCGACGCGGCCGACGACCGACGGAGCGACGTACGCGCCGTCGAGGACGGACCGCGTGAGCATGTTGTACGCGCCCGTCGGACTGAACGCGGTGACGCCGTAGAACCACGCGGGGACGGTCGCGCCGGGGAGCTCGCCGGTGACGGCGACGTGGGTGCCGAGCGGGACCATGTCCCAGAGGACGGTGAGGACGACGTAGACGCCGACGGCCGCGGTCATCGCGCGACCACGGGTGTCGAAGGCGGCCGAGAGACCGACCGCGATGCCGACGAACACGACGGCGAGCAGGCCGGTGAGCGCGGCGACGCCCGCGAACGCGCCGACCGGGAGCGTTCCGTAGGCGGCGAGCGCGACGACGCCGGCGAGAGAGAACCCCGCGACGGCCGCGACCAGGACGACGAAACTCCGTCCGACGAACTTCCCGAGGACGACGTCGCGACGGGACGGCGGGAAGCCGAGCAGGATCTTCAGGCTGCCCGACTCGCGCTCGCCGGCGACAGAGAGGTACGCCGCGACTAGCGCGGTGATCGGGACCAGGCTGCCCGCGAACTGCGCGGCCAGTTGCACGCCGGCGACGGCTCCCTCCTCGGGCACCGGCAGCACGAGCGGGAGGACGACGGTGAGCGACGTGAGGCCGGCGAAGAGAGCGATGGTCGCCCACAGCAACCGCGAGCGTGCGGCGTCGGCCACGTCCTTGCGCGCAACGACGAGCCACGTCATTGGAGGCCCTCCGTGTACGCGGCGAACATCTCTTCGAGCGACGACCCGTCCGTGTGGACATCCGTCACTCTCGCACCGGCCTCGCGGACGGCGTCGATGACGGCCACCTTCGCTTCGGGGTGCTCGCAGGTCGCGCGGACGGCCCTCTCGGAGACGTCGAGTGCGGTGACGCCGAGGACTGGACCGACGTCGAACCCGGCCGGGACGTCGGCCACCGAGAGCGTGATGACGCTCCCACCGCCGACGTCGTCGCGGAGGTTCTCCAGGCTCCCCTCGGCCACGAGACGGCCGTTGCGGAGGATGCCGACGCGGTCACAGACGGCCTCGACCTGCTCGAGGATGTGACTCGAGAAGAACACCGTCGCACCGCGGTCGTTCTCGGCGAGGATGACCTCCCGCATCTCGCGAGCGCCGTTCGGGTCGAGACCGCTCGTGGGTTCGTCGAGAATCACGAGGTCGGGTTGCCCGACGAGCGCCATGCCGAGCGCGAGGCGCTGGGTCATCCCCTTCGAGTAGCCGCCGACGGGACGGTCCAGCGCCGCGGGGTCGAGGCCGACGCGGTCGGCGAGGGCATCCGGGTCGTCGTCCGTGCTCTTCAGGTCGGCCGCGAACTCGAGGTGGGTGCGGCCGTCGAGGCGGTCGTAGAGGCCGTAGCCGTCGGGGAGGACGCCGACGCGTTCGTGTATCTCGCGCGTGTCCTCGCCGGCATCGAGGCCGAGGACCGAGGCCTGTCCGGCGGTCGGGCGCACGAAGTCCAGGAGGACGTCGATGGTCGTGGACTTGCCGGCGCCGTTCGGCCCGAGGAAGCCGTACACTTCGCCCGTCTCGACCGTGAGGTCGAGGTCGTCCACCGCGCGGACGCCGGGGCCGTACTCCTTGGTCAGGCCGGTCGTTTCGATTGCTGGCATCGCCGTCCACGGACAGCGCCGGATGGATACGTCTTTCGAACTGTCGACGTACTTACTACAACTCAACTCAAACGGAGTTGAGCCAGTTACGCCGTGGCGTGTCGGTTCTCGAGCAGGATACTCGCGGACGGCATCGACGAGTCGCGCTCGCTCAAACGCGTTTTAGTCACGAATCTGCTTGTTCTCGTCGACCGCCTCCGAATCGTCGCTTCCACCCCGGGTCGAGACGGTGCGCGCGCGCTCCACGGCGAACGTCTCGTCGAGGGTGAGCTGGAGTTCGTCGTCGCCGAAGGAGACGACCAGGCTGGCAGCGAACGGCGATTCGCTGGTCACCGTCGACGACCACCGGTCGGAGAGCAGGTCGGCGACGATCTGCCACACCGGTCGCTCGGCGAGGTTCACGCCGTGCTCCCAGTAGAACGCGACGACCGCGGGGTGTTCGAGGACGGCGAACGCGATCGGTCCGAACACCGTCTGTCCGCACTGCCGGCACGTGCAGGCGATCACGTGCTGGCCCGTCCCCCCGGTACGCAACTCCGCGTCGGTGACCCCCGCGCACGTCGGACACGTCCCCTGGACGGCGAGCGAGAAGTCGTGGCGGGCGCGCAGCGACCCGCTCTCCAGGGCGTCACGGGGGCTCCGGTCGACGGCCGCACTCGGGGGGAGCGTCTGCGAGAACACCCGCGTCCCGCAGTCCGCACACGTCACCGCGAGCTGGTCGGTGTCGTAGGACGCCACGAGCGTGGACGCGTCGCAGGCCGGGCACCGGCCCTCGACAGTCAGCGGCTCGAAGGACGGGTCCTCGTTGTACGTCCCCGCGAGCACCGCCCGCACCACGCGCTCTCCCGCGGCCGTGAACCGGTAACCGTCCTCGGTCTCCCTGAGGAACGAGCCAACGAGGCGGTCGAGGTGGTAGGCGAACTGGGAGGTCGCCTCCAGGTCGACGCGGTCGAACAGCTCGGAGAACGACAGGCCGTACGGCTCGCTGGCGTCGGCGACGTCACGCTCGGCCGCCGCGACGGCCCGCAGGATGGCGATGCGGTGTTCGTTCCCGAGGATTGCGAACGCCTCCGCGGGGGTCAGTGTCGTCTCGTCGTCCCCTGGCATCGGTCTCGACCCGAGGAACGGGACGGGGGGATTTCGGCCTTCCGCCGCCACGTCGACTCGGCAGACGTTGCACGCATCCCGCTACCTTATCCGCGTTCGCGTCGACCCTTCTGTATGCGCGAGGACTTTCTCCTCTTGAACCCCGGCCCCGTCCCCGTGACGCGGGCGGTCCGAGACGCGATGGCCGAACCGATGGTGTCCCACCGCTCGAAGGCCTTCGAGGCGGTCTACGAGCGAGCACAGGACCACCTCGACTACGTATTCGAGCACTCGACGCCGAGCGGGGCCTCGACGTCCGCGGGCGGCACCTCCCTCATCCTCAACGGGACGGCGACGATGGGGATGGAGGCAGCCGTGGCGAACCTCGCGGACCGCGACAGCGAGGTCGTGTCCGTCGTCAACGGGAAGTTCGGCCGCCGGTTCGCCCGCATCGCGGACCGCCACGCCGACGTCACCCGCGTCGAGTTCGATTGGGGCGAACCCGTCCCCGTCGACGCCGTCGCCGAGGCCGTCGACGGGGACACGGACGTCGTCACGATGGTCCACAACGAGACGAGCACGGGCATCCTCAACCCCGTCGAGGCGGTCGGCGAACTCGCCGAGGAACACGACGCACGCTACGTCGTGGACGGCGTGACGAGCATCGGCGGCGACGAGTTCCGCATCGACGACTGGCACGTCGACGTCGCAGTGACGGACGGCCAGAAGGCGCTCGCCGCACCGCCGGGGATCAGCGCGCTGTACGTCACCGAGGAGGCGGAGGCCCACCTCGACGGCGAGCACGCGCCGTTCTACGAGGACCTCGACTGGCACCTCCGGAAGGCCGACTCCCACCAGACGCCGTTCACGAGCGCCGTGCCGTTGTTCCGCGGGCTCGCCGAAGCCGTCTCGGACATCCGCGAGGAGGGGATGCCCGACCGAATCGAGCGCCACCGCCGTCAGGCCGGGGCGTTCCGCGACGCGTTCCACGCCATGGGCCTGGAGTCGTTCCCCAGGCTGAACGACGACGCCGAGTACTCAAACACGGTCACCGCGATCCGCCTCCCCGAGGGCGCCCGCGGCGACGACGCGCCCGCGTTCTTCGACGCCGTGGAGGCCCGGGGCGTCTCCATCAGCGGCGGGCAGGGCCACCTCGGCGGCGACATCTTCCGCGTCTCGAACATGGGGAACCTGACGAGCGAACAGCTAATCCGCGGCGTGCGCACCGTCGGCGAGGCGTTTGGCGAGGTCGGCGTCGACGTGGACACGGAGGCGGCTCTCGACGCCGCACGCGAACGACTGCGGTAGGTCTCAGGCCGGCGCCTTCTTCGGAGTGAGTTTCACGAGCGCAGGGAGCGCGAGCGCAGCCAGCACCAGCTCCGCGCCACCCGCGAGCAGGAACGCGTCGGCGAACCCCCACTGCTCGGCGACCCAGCCACCGCCGACGATGCCCGCGAGGAAGCCCAGCGAGCCCGCGGCGTTGAAGCCGGCCATGCTGACGCCGCGTTCGTCGTCGTCCGCCACGTCGGTGACGAGTGCCATCGTCGCGGGCGCCATCAGCGCGCCGAGCACGCCGACGACGACCATCCCGCCCTGCGCGAGCAGGAGCGTGGGCGCGAGGCCGACGCCGACGACGGCGAGGCCGTACGTCGCGGACCCGGCGGCGATGGGGAGCGTGCGGCCGATCCGGTCCGAGAGCCGCCCGAACGGGTACTGGAGGAGCGCGAACGGCGCGAAGAACAGTGCGAGCGTGAGCCCCGTCTCGCCGGCACCAAGGCCGAACTCCTGGCGGAAGTACAGCGTCCCGACGAGCGCGAAGAAGCCGGCGGTGAACCGGTCGATGAAGCCGAACGCGAACGGTACGCCGAGCGCGGGGCGGTCGGCGAGCACGCGGAATCCCTCGCGGAGCGACTCGCCGTGACCCGAGGGCGCGCGGTCGGGGACGCGGAGCGCGAACAGCCCCACGCCCGTGAGGACGACGCTCCCGGCGACGAGCGGCGCGCGAACCGCGAACTCGGTGAGTTGGCCGCCGACGGGGGCGCCGAGCGCGGTGCCGAGGCCGATGGCGATGCCGGCGGCGCCCATGTCCTTGCCGTGCTCGTCGGAGAGGTCCATCAGCATCGTCATTGCCAGGGAGAACGCGCCGATGGTGGCCGCGCCCTGGACCGCCCGGAGTGCGAGCGCGCCCGCGAGGCCGACGTCGAGGGCGGCGAGGGCGGCGTAGCCGAGGCCCCCGCCGACGGCGCCCGCGGCGATGAACGGGACGCGCCTGCCGGTACGGTCGCTGAGGGCGCCCCAGACGCCCGCGAACGCGACGAACGCGGCGAACTCCGCGGCGAGGAACCACCGGCTGGCGGTCTCGGGGTCGTCCGCGCGGAACGCCGCGACGAGGTCCGCGGCGCCGGGGTAGAGGAGCACCTGGGCGAACAGCACCGCGAAGACGACGCCCGCGAGCGAGGCACGCTCCCGCCAGACCATGCCCGGCGGTTGGCAGCGGTCCGATATGAACGCGGCGGGATTCACCGGGTCGGTCAGTCCCGGCGCTCGACGGTCATCGCCACGCCGTCCACGGGCCGTAGCGTGATGGACGGCCGGAAGGAGAGGTCGTCTTCGGGCCGCAGCCGCCACTCGCGGGCGATGGTGGCGAGCGCCAACCGCGCCTCCATCAGCGCGAAGCGCTCGCCGACGCAGCACCGCGGCCCGCCGCCGAACGGGAAGTACGCGAACGCGGGGTTCGCGGCCCGCAGGCCGCCGTCCCATCGCTCTGGCCGGAACGCGAGCGGGTCGTCGTAGAAGCGGTCGTCGCGGTGGAGCGTCCACTGGTGGACGGCCACCGTCGTCCCCTCGGGCACCTGGTAGCCGGCGAGTTCGTCGGGTTCGGCGGCCTCGCGCACGAGCTCCCAGACCGGCGGGTACAGCCGCATCCCCTCGGTGACGGTGCGCTCGGTGACTTCGAGGTCGGGGAGGTCGGCGAGCGTCGGTGGGCCGTCGAGGGCGTCTACTTCGTCGTGGAGCGCGGCCTCGGCGGGGGGTGTCTCGCCGAGCGCGTGTAGCGTGTACGTGAGCGCGAGCGCGGTCGTCTCGTGGCCGGCGAGCAGGAGCGTGACGACCTCGTCGCGTACCTGCCGGCGGGAGAGCGGGCGGCCCTCGTGGTCGGTGGTGTCGAGGAGGCGGCCGACGACGGAACCGTCACCGGGGTCGGACGTTGCGACGATGGCGTCGGCGACGTCGTCGAGGGTGTCGACCGCGCGCGAGAACTCGCGGTTTCCCGGGGTCGGCAGCCACAGCGGCATGTCGAACGGCCGCCGCATCCCGGTTGCGACCCGGTCCATCACCGTCTCGAGGGCGTTGCCGACGTCGGCCCGCCACTCCCGGATGTCGACGTCGAACAGCACCTGGGCGACGATCTCGACGGTGAGCGCCATCATGTCGGCGTGGATGTCCCGTGTCTCCCCGTGCGTCCAGTCCGCTAGCGTGCGCTCGGTGTACGCGACCATCGTATCCGCGGCGTCCGCGAGCACCGCGGGGTGGAACGCGGGTTCGATGGTGTGGCGCTGGCTCCGCCAGAACTCCCCCTCGCTCGTGAGCAGCCCGTTGCCGAGCGTGGGGCGCAGCGACCGCTGGAACAGTTCGCCCTTGACGTACCGCTCGTTGTGGCTGGCGAGGACGTGCTCGACGAGCGCCGGGTCGTTCGCGACGTACAGCTCCGCTTGCCCGACGTCGACCGTGGCGAGGGGGCCGTACTCGTCGGCGACGTCGGTCAGGAACCCGAGGGGGTCCCGGCCGAACGCCAGCCCGTTGCCGAGCATGGGGACCCCGTCGGGCCCTGGCGGCCGCCGGATGGACGCGGTGTCTCCCATCGACCAGGAGTACGGGTCGCCCGTCCTTAGTCGTAGCCGCGGCCGCCGGGCAAACGTTGCCGTAACTGACGTGCATATTTTAGTGTAGTTCTATTACCTCTGTACATGAACGACGCGAGCCACGGGCCGCGCACCCGGAGCGTCCACGCAGGGTACGACCCGGACGCGACGGGCGCCCAGGCGCCGCCCATCCACCAGACGACCTCCTACGTCTTCCCCAGCGCCGACGAGGCGGCCGCTCGCTACGCGCTCGACTCCGAATCCGACGTCTACTCTCGCATCTCCAACCCCACCGTCTCCGTCCTCGAAGACCGCCTCGCGAGCCTCGAGGGCGGCGTCGACGCCGTTGCCACGAACGCCGGCATGGGCGCCATCGACGCCATCACCACCACGCTCGCGGAGAGCGGCCGAAATATCGTCGCCGGCGCGGAGATGTACGGCGGCACCGCGTCGTACTTCTCGCACATCGCCGGCAAGCGGGGCGTCGGCATCCGCACGGTGGACGCACTCGACCCCGACGCTGTCGCGGACGCCGTCGACGACGACACCGCGTTCGTCCACGTCGAGACGGTCGCCAACCCCTCGCTCGTCACGCCGGACTTCGAGGAACTCGCGGCCGTCGCCCACGAGCGCGCCGTCCCGCTGGTCGTGGACAACACGTTCGCGACCCCCCACCTCTGTCGCCCCATCGAACACGGCGCGGACGTCGTCTGGGAGTCCACGACGAAGTGGATCCACGGCGCCGGCACCACCCTGGGGGGTGTGGTCGTCGACGGCGGGACGTTCCCGTGGGACCACCCGGACGCCGACTTCCCCGAACTCTCCGGCGAGAACCCCGCCTACGGCTTCGACTTCACGGAGCGGTTCGGCGAGCGCGCGTTCGCGGCCGCCGTCCGCCAGCGCGCCGTCCGCTCGTGTGGCACCGGCCAGACCGCCTTCGACGCGTGGCAGACCCTCCAGGGGGTCGAGTCGCTCCCGCTCCGGGTGGAGAAGCACTGTCGGAACGCCCGCACGCTCGCCGAGGCGCTCCGCGACCAACCCGACGTCGCGTGGGTCTCCTACCCCGGTCTGGCGGACCACCCGACCCACGACGCCGCCAGCCAGTATCTGGACGGTGGGTTCGGCGGGATGCTCACGTTCGGGCCCGAGGGCGGCTACGAGGCCGCCAAGGCCGTCTGCGAGGGCGTCGAACTCGCCTCCTTCCTCGCGAACGTCGGGGACGCGAAGACGCTCGTCGTCCACCCCGCGAGCACCACGCACGCACAGCTAGACCCCGACGAACAGCGCGAGGCGGGCGTCGCTCCCGACATGGTGCGCGTCTCCGTCGGCATCGAAGACGTCGACGACGTCGTCGCGGACTTCGAGCAGGCCCTGCGGGGTGCGCACTGATGCCGTCGACGAGCATCGGGCGCTTCGAGTTCGACTGCGGGCAGGCCGTCGAGGACCTCACCGTCGCCTACGAGACGTACGGCGAGTTCACCGGCGAGAACGCGGTGCTCGTCTGTCACGCGCTCACCGGCAGCCAGCACGTCCGTGGCGGCGAGGGCGGGCAGGGCCGGGGCTGGTGGCACGACGTCGTCGGCCCCGGGAAGGCCATCGACACGAACCACTACTTCGTCGTCTGCGCGAACGTCCCTGGGTCGTGTTACGGGACCGACGGCCCGTCCAGCGAGGGGCCGGACGGGGAACCGTGGGGCACCGACTTCCCGCCGGTCACCGTCGGCGACTGGACGCGCAGCCAGCGCCGCCTGCTCGACGAACTCGGCGTCGGACGCCTCCACGCCGTCCTCGGCGGGAGCGTCGGCGGGATGAACGCCCTCGACTGGGCGCGACGCTACCCCGACGACGTCCGTCGCGTCGCCGCCATCGCCGCCGCGCCGCGCCTCGACGCCCAGTGTCTGGGCCTGAACGCCGTCGCGCGCCGCGCCATCCGCGGCGACCCGAACTGGAACGGCGGCGACTACTACGACAGCGACCCGCCGGACGGCGGCCTCGCGATGGCCCGCCAGCTCGGCCACCTGATGTACCTCTCGAAGGACTCGATGGCCCAGAAGTTCGGCCGCCGGACCGCGGGCCGGGAGGCCGGCAGCGACCCGTTCCCCACGGACGAGGCGGCCGAGTTCTTCCCCTACCGCGACGTCGAGTCCTACCTCGACTACCAGGCCGAGACGTTCACGGACCGCTTCGACGCCAACAGCTACCTCTACCTCACGCGGGCGATGGACGACTACGAACTCGCCGAGGGGTACGACTCCGACGCCAGCGCCGTCGGCGCGTTCACCGGCGAGGCGCTCCTCATGTCGTTCACGGGCGACTGGCACTTCACCGTCGAACAGAGCGAGGGGCTCGCCGAGGCGTTCCGCGAGCGCGACGTCCCCGTCGCCCACCACGTCGTCGACTCCGACCACGGCCACGACGCGTTCCTCGTCGAACCCGAGTCCGTCGGCCCGCCGCTGAAGGACTTCCTCGCCGAGGGCGTCGCCGGCGCCTCGGTCACGGACACCGTCGAACACGACGAGGACGACCGCACGCGGTACGCGCCCGTCCACAACAGCCTGTTCTCGGGTTGAAATCGCGACTGTTGTAGCAGAGACCGGCAGGTACTGCAGGTGACTACCGGGCTTAACCCGCTGCCGCCCCTCTCGCGAGTATGGCAGACGACTACGGCTTCGACACGAACAGCGTCCACGCGGGCCAGGACGTCGACCCCACGACAGGGTCGCGGGCACCGCCGATCTACCAGACCACCTCCTACGTCTTCGAGGACAGCGAGGACGCCGCCGCGCAGTTCGGCCTCGAGAAGCCCGGCTACATCTACTCCCGGCTGATGAACCCGACCGTCGAGACGCTCCAGGAGCGCCTCGCGGCCCTCGAAGGCGGCGTCGGCGCCGTCGCCACCGCCTCGGGGATGGCGAGCCTCGACCTCGTCACCTTCCTGCTGGCGAGCGCGGGCGACAACGTCGTCGCGTCCAGCGACCTCTACGGCGGGACGTACACCTACCTCACGCACAGCGTCGAGCGCCGCGGCGTCACGACGGAGTTCGTCGACGTCCTCGACTACGACGCCTACGAGGACGCCATCGACGAGGACACGGCCTACGTGCTCGTCGAGACCATCGGCAACCCGAGTCTGAAGACGCCCGACCTCGAGCGCATCGCGGACATCGCCCACGACAACGGCGTCCCGCTGCTGGTCGACAACACGTTCGCGACGCCGTACCTCTGCAACCCCATCGAACACGGCGCCGACATCGTCTGGCACTCGACCACGAAGTGGATCCACGGCGCCGGGACGACGGTCGGCGGCGCGCTCGTCGACGCGGGCACCTTCCCGTGGGCCGAGCACGCCGAGAAGTACCCCGAAATCGCCGCGGAGAACCCGGCGTACCACGGCGTCAACTTCGCCGAGGCGTTCGGCGAGGCGGCGTTCACGTACGCCGGCATCGCGCGCGGTCTGCGCGACCTCGGCAACCAGCAGTCGCCGTTCGACGCGTGGCAGACCCTCCAGAAACTCGAGTCGCTGCCCCTCCGGATGGAGAAGCACTGCGAGAACGCCCAGCAGATAGCGGAGTACCTCCAGGACCACGACGACGTGGCGTGGGTCACCTACCCCGGCCTCGAGGACCACCCGACCCACGACACCGCCACGGAGTACTTCGGCGGCGAGTACGGTGGCATGATCACGTTCGGCCTCGAGGGCGGCTACGAGGCCGCCCAGGCCACCACGGAGAACACGGAACTGGCGAGCCTGCTGGCGAACGTGGGGGACGCGAAGACGCTCATCATCCACCCCGCGAGCACCACGCACCAGCAGCTCACCGAGGAGGAACAGGAGAACGCGGGCGTCTCGGGCGACCTGGTGCGGCTCTCGGTCGGTATCGAGGACCCGGCGGACGTCGTCGCGGACCTCGAAGCCGCCATCGAGGCGGCCTCCCGGTAACTACTCCCGGAGGCGGTGGACGAGCGAACTCCGCTGTTCGTACGTCTGGTAGGCGGCGGACGCGACGACGACGCTGAAGACGACGACCGCCCACGTCCCCGCGCTCAGCGCGGCGACGACCGGCACCCCGATCTCCGCGGCGACGACGAGCAGCACGCCGAGCACGCCCAGCGCGCCGTAGAACTCGCTGTACGCCAGCCCGTACTTCGGCACCACCTCCATGTAGACGCCGAGCGTCGAGGCGTTCGTCGCGGGCGTCACCTCCTTCGTGTTCTCGTCGTAGTCGACGACGCCCAGCCCAGCGAGCTTCGGCAGGTGGGTCTGCTGGAGGGAGATGTAGACGCTCTGCCGGACGTCCCGGGGTGGCGGGTCGGCGTCGGCCTCCCTGGCGGCGATGGCCTCCGAGAGCTCCCGCGTCGTCACTGGCTCGCCGGCGTCTCCGAGCAGTTCGAGGACCATCCGCCGCCGGTCGTTCCTGAGGACGTCGTGGATCTCCCCTTCGGCGAGCTCGCCTCCTGCTCCCCCCGTACCGTCGAAACCGCTGCTCGCTGTCAATCTACCCCGTTCTGTGTGCCATCTAGTCGATAAGTGTTTGGTTTGCCACGATACCGAGCGACCCGCACTGCCGAACCGCCGAGAACGCCGGTTAATCACCAATTAAGAAAGGGGGGTAGCGTGCAACTGGAGAACGCCCGGGTGCGGAACCACCAGTGTGCCCTGGCCAATTCACCCGGGGCTCCCGCGATCCACCCGTCGCGGGATTCGGAACGCAGTCTTCTCTTTGGCCGTCACGTCAACGAACAGTGACGTCCCTATTTCCACGTGCTCGCTGGTGAACGTATGTACAACGTTTAACTCGCGCGCTCAGAATCGTAGCCTGATGTCGGGCCAACACGAAGACGCTGACGTATCAACTGAACCGGAAACCGAATCGCCGGCCGTGGGGGAGCGGCCGCCGGCAGAGCCGTCGATCACGGACCTCGCCACCGACCCGGTGACGAAGGCGTACGTGAAGTTCCTCACGGCCACCTTCGCGCTGGTCGGGGCCGCCGCGGGTCTCGGTGCGCTGTTCGTCGGCTTCGTCGGGGGTGCACCGCTGACGCCAGAGACCGTCATGAGCCCCACCACGTTCGTCCAGAACTTCGACACGATGATGGGGCAGCTGTACGTCAACCGGCTCGCGTTCCAGGCGATGAACGCGGCACCGCTCGTCGCGGGCGTCCTGGGCGTCGCGGGCGGCTTCTACGTCGCGGGTAACCTCGACGGCTCCGACCGTCACACGTACGTCGCGAGCGCGCTCGGGGGCGGCGTCGGCGCGTTCGCGCTCGTCGTGGTCGTCGGCGTACTCGGCTCGTTCGCCATCTCCGCCGTGCCGATGCCCCAGCCCACCGAGACGGCCTCGGCGTTCGGCGGCCTCTCCTCGATGGAGACCTCGCAGCTCCAGAGCGCCTCCGGCGCCATCTCCGCGGTGTACATCGGCGGGACGAAGCTCGCCTTCGACAAGCTGGCGTTCAACGCCGCCGCGATCGGCGTCGGCGTCGGTCTCGTCAGCGCGGCGGCCGCCTACGTCAGTCGGGAGTACGCGCCGACGTACTGACGGCACTCCCGCGGGAGTCGACTAGCTCGCCGAGAACACGGTCAGCCCAGTAGTCCCCGCTCGCGGAACAGTTCCTCCAGTTCTCCCATCGATGAGACGGTGACGTCGCAGTGGTCGGCGACCCCCGACTTCGGCTGGAAGCCGACCGCGAAGCCGGCCTCGTCGAGCATCGGGACGTCGTTGGCGCCGTCGCCCACGGCGATCGCCTCGTCGGTCGTCTCCTCGAACTCCGCGCACGCCTTCCAGAGCGCGTCGTCCTTCGTCCCCTCGACGAGCGGCCCCTCCACGTCGCCCGTGAGGCCGTCGTCGTCCGTCGGCAGGCGGTTCGCGACCACGCTGTCGGCGTCGGCGCCCGCCGCGTCGAGGGCCGCCTCGACGCCCGGTGCGAAGCCGCCAGTAAGGACGACGACGGTGACGCCGGCGTCCCGGAGCGACCGGACCAGGTCCCCGGCGCCGTCCCGGAGGCGGACGTCGCCGTAGACGGCCGCGGCGTCGTCGTTCGAGAGGCCGGCGACGAGACTCGCGCGCTCCCGGAGGCTCTCCGGGTAGGAGAGTTCCCCGCGCATCGCGCGGTCCGTAATCTCGGCCACCTCGTCGCCGACGCCGTGGCGCGCGGCGAGTCGGTCGAGCATCTCGGAGTCGGCGAGCGTGCCGTCGAAGTCGAACGCGACCAGAGCCATCACGCCGTCGTTCGCGGTGGGGAGGGAAAAACGTCGCTGCCGTGGCAGAGATTGGGGCTACGCGTCGGGCGCGTACCTGGCGAGCACGTGCTCGCGGCTCTCCACGAGCGCGCCGAGGTGGTCCGCGTCGGCGAGGGCGGAGAACTCACAGTCCGGCAAGGCGTCGGCCACGCGGCGCGCACCGTCGACGGGGACGTTCGCGTCGTCCTCGCCGTGCCACCACCGCACCTCGCAGTCCACACACTCCAGCGAGAACGCCCAGTCGCGGGTGAACTGCCGGGACTCCCGGACGACGCCGGCGCGACTCGCCGCGAGCGCCTCGAGGAAGTCCCGCTTGACGAGTTCGTGGACCGCCGCCGGCAGGTCCTCGCCACCGTCGGTCGTGTACTGGGCGACGACGAACGACGGGGGGAGACGGCTGGCCGCCCACGCCTGCCCGCGGAGGAGGCCGCCGAGCAGTAGGGGCGCGCGCTCCGCGAGTGCCCCGAGCACGCGCTGTGGGGTCGGCGTCTCCTCGCGGAACGACGCGGGAACCCCACCGGAAACGACGTCAACGCCCCGGACGCGGTCGGTGTTCACCCCGGCCGCCGCGAGGGCGTGTGGGGCGCCCCCGGAGAACGCCACGAGGCCCGCGCTGTCGACGCCGGCGTCGTCGAGGACGGCCGCGAGCAGCGCCGGGGAATCGGTCTGGTCGGAGGCCGCTCGCGGCGGCGTCCGCCCGTACCCGGGGCGGTCGAAGGAGAGCACGCGGACGCCCCGCGTCCGTGCCTGGTCGTCGTACAGTTCGGCGAGCAGTCGCGACCCGGGCGTGCCGTGGAGGAACACCACCGGTTCGCCGTCCGGGTCGCCGAACTCCGCGTAGGCGACCGGGCTACCATCGACCTCGGCGGTGTGTCGGTCGCGGCGGTCGTCGGTCGTCGCTGACGTCGCGCTCACGCGTCGGGATTGCGGCCCACGACACGAGGACGTTTCGTCGGATACATCCGGTCTTTTATGGGGAACGCGGAGCCAGTGCCGGTGTGAAACGAGTCGCCTTCGCCGTCGAGTATCCGCCCGAGCTCACCCACCCGCTCCACGAGGCGGTCGTGGAGCGCGACGGCGTCTCCCGGGCGGCGGTCCTGACGTGGGGCCCCGTCGGGAGCGCGACGACGCTGACGTGGGTCGACGCGGACCGCGAGACCACCGCCGCGGTGCTCGACGCCGGGCCGGTCGTCGAGACCAGTCTCGTCGCGGGCGCCGAGGGGACGTACGCGTTCACACGCCAGACGGAGTACGCGTTCGCCGACGACCTGCTGGACCTCGTCTCGGTCGCCGACGTGGCCTTCCGCCCACCGCTCGTGTTCCGCGCAGACCGCAGCGCGCGCTTCGAGGCGGTGGGCGAGTCCGACGCGCTCGGGGCGTTCTACGCCGACCTCTCGTCGTTGCTCGACGTCTCCGTGGACTCGGTCCACGACTTCCGTCGCGGCGACACCCCGGCGTCGCTGACGACGCGCCAGCGCGCCGCCCTCGACGCGGCGGTCGACCTCGGCTACTACGAGGTGCCACGCGAGGCGTCCGTCGCCGACGTCGCCGTGGCTCTGGACTGCGCGACGAGCACGGCGGGCGAACTCCTCAGGAAGGCCGAAGCGCACGTGGTGAGGGACGCCACGAGCGGAGCGTAGCGCGGCAAAGGCCGCCGGAGACGGACGCGAGCGTGGACAGACGCCCCACGTCGCCGCCGAAACGATGCAAGATACTGCCCATCGAAGCCGTCCGAAACCATCGTCAATTCATGCACGTGCGGAAACCCTTATCCCCGAGGGCGCCGACCCACACTGCATGAAGGTACTCGTCACGGACCCCATCGCGGACGCCGGCCTCGACCGGCTCCGGGACGCCGGCCACGACGTACAGACGGCCTACGACGCCGAGGGCGACGCGCTGCTCGACGCCGTCGCCGACGCCAACGCACTCGTCGTGCGGTCCGGGACGCAGGTCACGGACGAACTGTTCGACGCCGCCCCCGACCTCGTCATCGTCGGGCGCGCCGGCATCGGCGTCGACAACATCGACATCGACGCCGCCACCGACCACGGCGTCATCGTCGCGAACGCGCCGGAGGGCAACGTCCGGGCGGCCGCCGAGCACACCGTCGCGATGGCGTTCGCCACCGCGCGATCGATCCCGCAGGCCCACGGCCGGCTCTCGGACGGCGAGTGGGCGAAAGGCGAGTTCCTCGGGACGGAACTCAACGGGAAGACGCTCGGCGTCGTCGGCCTCGGTCGCGTCGGCCAGGAGGTCGCCAAGCGCCTCGGCAGCCTCGGCATGGACCTCGTCGCCTACGACCCGTACATCGGCGAGGACCGCGCCGAACAGCTCGGCGCCGAACTACTCGACTTCGAGGACGTCGTCGAGCGCGCCGACTTCCTCACCGTCCACGTCCCGCTCACGGACGAGACGGAGGGGCTGATCGGCGAGGCGGAACTCGCGGAGATGGAGGGCGGCTACGTCGTGAACGTCGCCCGCGGCGGGGTCGTCGACGAGGACGCGCTCGCCGAGGCGGCCGACGACGGGGTCGTCGCCGGCGCCGCCCTCGACGTGTTCGCCGAGGAACCGCTCTCCGCCGAGTCGCCGCTGCTCGACGCCGAGAACGTCATCGTGACCCCGCACCTCGGCGCGTCCACGGCGGCCGCACAGGAGCACGTCGCGACGACCACCGCCGACCAGGTCGTCGCCGCGCTGAACGACGAACCCGTGCTGAACGCGCTGAACGCGCCGAGCGTCGAGGAGAGCGCGTTCGGCCGCATCGAGCCGTACATCGGCCTCGCGGAGACCGCCGGGAAGGTCGCCGCCCAACTGTTCGACGGCCGCATCGAGCGCGTCGGCGTGCGCTACGAGGGCGACATCGCCGAGGAAGACCTCGACCTCGTGACGGCGAGCGCCCAGAAGGGCGTCTTCGAACCCCTCGAGTGGCAGGTGAACGCGGTCAACGCGCCGCGGGTCGCCGAAGAGCGTGGCATCGAGGTGACCGAGACGAAGACCCGCCAGAGCGAGGACTTCCAGAGTCTCGTCTCCGTCACCGTCGGCAACAGCGACGACGACCTCACCGTCTCGGGGACGCTGTTTGCGGGCGACGACCCGCGCCTCGTGAAGATCGACGGCTACCGCGTCGACGCCATCCCGCACGGCCACATGCTCGCCGCACGCAACCGCGACGAACCCGGCGTCATCGGCTTCATCGGCACCGCGCTCGGCGAGGCCGGCGTCAACATCGCGGGGATGTTCAACGCCCGCGAGACCATCGGCGGCGAGGCACTCACCGTCTACAACCTCGACGAACCCGTACCAGGAGACGCCCTCGACGCGCTGCTCGCCGACGACCGCATCACGGACGTGCGGAGCATCGAACTGAACGGCGAGTAGGGCGAGCAGTTTTGCCGGCCGCGGTCGTTCGTTCACCGTGCCCAGCGTCACCGACACGTTCATCGAGAACCGCGTGCGCGTCCAGCCCGACGACACCAACAACTACGCCTCGGCGCACGGCGGCAACGTCGTCAAGTGGATGGACGAGGTGGGCGCGATGTCCGCGATGCGTCTCGCCGGCGAGACCTGCGTGACCGCGCGCATCAACAGCCTCGACTTCGAGCGCCCGATCCCGCGCGGCGACATCTGCGTCATCCACTCCTACGCCTACGCGACGGGGCGTAGCAGCGTCCGGGTCCGCCTGCGCGCGTTCCGCGAGGACCCGCGGTCGGGCGACTCCGAGCAGACGACGAGTTCCTACTTCGTCTTCGTCGCCGTCGACGAGGAGATGAAGCCGACGCCGGTGCCCGAACTCACCGTCGAGTCGGAGCGCGACCGGCGACTGGAGCAGGCGGCGCTCGCCGGGGAGACCGAGTCCCGCGACTAGTCCCCGTCGAGCAGGCCGTAGACGTGTGCGTCCACGTGGTCGCCGTCGACGTAGTAGTGGTCCCGGAGCGTCCCCTCGCGCTCGAAGCCGACCGCCTCCAGCACGCGCCGCGACGCCTCATTCGTCGCGAAGACGCGGGCCATCACGCGGTGGAGGCCGCGGTCGTCGAAGGCGTACCGGACGCCGAGTTCGGCGGCCTCCGTCGCGTACCCCTGGCCCTGTTCGTCTGGCGCGACCCAGTAGCCGAGTTCCGCGCGCCCCATCACGTCCTCGACGTCGAACAGCCAGAGGAAGCCCACCGGGTCGCCGTCCCGACAGACGAGGAAGTGCACCGCGCCCTCGTCGTCGAGGAAGGACGCGACGTCGCTCGGTCGCTGGGGCCGGTAGCGCGCGAAGCCGCGCCGGACCGCGGGGTCGTTCCAGTGGTCCTGGACGAACTCGTGGTCCTCGTCGGTGACGGGGTGCAGTGCGAGTCGGTCGCCGTGGAGGAACGCCGCACCGGGCATCGCCCGAACGTCGGCCGACAGACCGCTTAAAACCCCGGTGCCGACCGAAACCCCGCCGCTGAAATACGCGCTCCCCGTCCCTCCGACAGTGACCGAGCGCACGACCGAGGAGCGCCTCGTGACCGGCTACGCCGGCCGGTTGCTCGTCGGGGCGTCCGTGGGCTGGCTGGCGATCCAGGCGGGCCGGCTCGTGCTGTCGCCGATGCTCCCGCAGGTGACCGCCGACCTCCAGATCTCCGACGCCCAGGCCGGTGTCGCGTTCAGCCTGCTGTGGGGACTGTACGCGCTCCTCCAGTACCCGAGCGGCCGCCTCTCGGATGCGCTCTCCCGGAAGACGCTGCTCACGACCGGCCTCGCGCTCGTCGCCGTCGGGTTCACCGCGCTCGCCGCCGCGCCCTCCTACGCCTTCTTCCTGCTGGGTGCGGCGGTCGTCGGTCTCGGTGCGGGGCTCTACCCGACCGCCGCCCGTGCGCTCGTCTCCGACCTCTACTCCGAGAAGCAGGGCCGCGCGTTCGGCCTCCACACGGCCTCCGGCGACCTCGGCGGCGTCGCGGCCGCGGGACTCGGTGCGACCGTACTCGCGGTGGCGACGTGGCGCGCCGCGTTCGTCCCCGTCGTCGCCGTCGCCCTCGTCGTCCTCGCCTCGCTGCACACCTGGAGCCGCGAGGAGTACGTCTTCGAGCGACGCGCGCTGGACGTCCGGCAGACGCTCGGGCGCCTGTTCGGCACGCCGCGGTTCCGCGGCCTCCTCGTCGCCTACGCGCTCTACGCGTTCACGTGGCAGGCCACCGCGGCGTTCCTCCCGACGTTCCTCAACACCGGCAAGGGGTTCGGGCAGGGCGTCGGTAGCGCGGCGTTCGCGGCGCTGTTCGCCGTCGGTGCAGTCGTCAAACCGACCGCCGGAACGCTCTCGGACTACGTCCCGCGGCGCACGCTCACCGTCTCCAGTCTCCTGCTCGGCGCGGCGTCGCTGGCGGCCGTCGTGCTCGCCCAGCAGCCGCTGTTCGCCGTCATCGCCGTCGTCGCGTTCGCCGCGGGGCTGATGTCGTTCCCGCCGGTGATGCAGTCGTACCTGATGGACTCGTTCCCCGCGGACTCCGCGGGCGGCGACCTGGGCGCGATGCGCACCGTCTACATCGGTCTCGGGGCGCTCGGCCCGACGTACGTCGGTACCGTCGCCACGCTCGCGGACTACCGACTCGCGTTCTGGGGACTGGTCGCCGCCCTCCTCGTCTGCGCGGGTCTGGTCGCCGCGACCACCTAGCGCGTGAGCTCAGAGCGCGTCGAGGACGCCGTCGGCGTCGGCTGGCACAGGCGTCGGGTCGCCGCCCGCGGCGGCCGCCGCGTCCGGGTCCTTCAGCAGGTGGCCCGTGGTGAGGCAGACGACCCGCTCGTCGGCGTCGACCTCGCCGCGCTCGCGGAGCGCCAGCAGGCCCGCGACGCTCGCCGCGGACGCCGGCTCGACGCCCACGCCGTCCTCGGCGAGCATCCGTTGGGCCTCCGTAATCTCCTCGTCGGAGACGGCGACCGCCGTGCCGCCCGTCTCGTAGATGCCGGGGAGCGCCTTCGGCGCGTTCACCGGGTTGCCGATGCGGATGGCGGTCGCCCGCGTCTCCACGTCGTCCCAGCGCTCGACGTGGTCGCTGCCGGCCTCGACGGCCTCGACCATCGGCGCGGCGCCCGCGGCCTGCACGCCCGTCAGTTTCGGCATCTCCGCCTCGCTCATCTCGCCCGCCGCGACGAGTTCGCGGAAACACTTGTACAGCGCCGCCGTGTTCCCCGCGTTCCCGACGGGGAGGACGACGCGGTCAGGCCACTCGCCGGTCGCGTCCCGCGACTGTTCGAGAATCTCGAGGCCGATGGTCTTCTGGCCTTCGAGGCGGAACGGGTTCAGCGAGTTCAGCAGGTACGCCTCCCCTCGGTCCGCGAGTTCGGCGACGACGTCGAGGCAGTCGTCGAAGTTGCCGTCCACCTCGCAGATGCGTGCGCCGTGGAGCGCCGCCTGCGCGACCTTCCCGGCCGCCACCTTCCCGGCGGGCAGGAGCACGAGCACCGGGGTGTCGGCTCGCGCGCCGTAGGCCGCCAGCGCCGCGCTCGTGTTCCCCGTGGAGGCGCAGGCGAGTCGCCCGACGCCGAGTTCGTCGGCGACGCGGACGCCGACGGTCATCCCGCGATCCTTGAAACTCCCCGTCGGGTTCATCCCCTCGTGTTTCACGCGGAGGTCCGCCACGTCCGCCCGCTCCGCGATCTTCGGCACCTCGTACAGCGGCGTGTTCCCCTCGGAGATGGAGACGCCCGTCTCGAAGGGGAGCGCCGCGCGGTAGCGCCAGACGCCCGCGCCCTCGAACTCGTCGAACGTCGGGTAGTGGGCGTACCGCGCCTCGAGGAGGCCGTCGCAGTCGGGACAGCGGTACACTACGTCGTCGAACGGCGCGAGCGTCGCGCCACACTCCACGCACGCGAGCCAGACGCCGTCGTCGGCGACGGCCGGCGCGTCGCCGCCCAGCGAGAGGTCGGTCATGGTCACGTCTCGGAGGTGGACACACAAATACGGGCCGGGTGGTGCGGGTTTTGCCAGCTACTGGCTGTCGGGTCGACGCGAAAAAATTGGGGGTCGTCGCTCAGTGAGAGACCGCGTCGCAGGTCCAGCCGGGGTCGTCGCCCGTGTGTTCGATCAGGTCCGAGCGGCAGGCCGGGCAGTAGTCGGGCGTGAACGAGACGTTCCGGGGGACGTACACCGCGCCGCCACACTCCACGCACGCGTCGGGTTCGACGGTCACACAGTCGCTACAGAGGTGGAAGTCGTCGACTGTGAGGTCGCGCAGGGGTTCGAGTTGTTTGTCCAGGGTGTACTCGTCGATGACCGCCTGACAGTTGTGGCACGGTTTCATGGCGATGCCCCTAGGGGGATGGGACCACGTCACATATGCTTACCCCCCGAGGCAACGACAGTCCGGCGATTCTCGGACGACGCAGTCGACACTACCGGGCGACGGTGTCGTCCGCTTCGAACGCCTCGATGCGCCCGTGGACGTAGTCCGCCCAGGCGCCGAGTTCCTCGTGCATCCGGGACCGCAACTCCGGCAGCGGGACCGCCTCGTAACAGAACATCTCGCCGCCGTGGTCGAGGATCACCCTGTGTCGCTCCGCGATGTCCTTCTCGTGGAGTCGGATGAGCGCTCGCGCGACCGTCGAGCGGTCGCGGTCCAGGCCGTCGGCGAGTTCGCCCGCGCTCGCCTCACCCGTCGCGCGCAACGCGAGGTAGGTCTCGACGTCCCGCTCGTGGAGGCCGAAGACGCACTGGAGGATGTCGCCGAACTCCGGTTCCTCGACGAGCATCAGCGCTCGCAGGGTCGGCTCGTCGGACATACTGAACTGTTCGACGAGGACCACTGTAAACCCTGCCTCGGGTGTGCATCCGGCGTACACGCCCGCAGTAGCGGTTTATCGGGGATAGTCGTGTGTTACCGTATGGCAACGAAGACAGCAGGCGCCACGGCGGTCGCAACGAACTGGCCGAACTGGGTACGCGGCGTCCTCGCGGGCGTCGTCGGGGGCATCGCCTTCGGGGTGATGATGACGGTGATGATGACGCCGGTGATAGAGAACGCGATTCCGGCCCTCTACGGTCTCTCCGGTGGCACCGCGGGCTGGGTGCTCCACGTCGGTCACAGCGCGGTGTTCGGCGTCGTGTTCGCGGCGCTCGCGACCGCGGGTGGGATCCACGACCTCGGTCGAACCACGCTCGTGGGCGCCGTCTACGGGGTCGTCCTGTGGGCAGTGTTCGCGGCCGTCGTGATGCCGGTGTGGCTCCAGGCGGTCGGCTTCGGCGCTGCGCCAGCCGTCCCGAACGTGAACCCACAGAGCCTCGTCGGTCACGTCGTCTACGGGGTCGTCCTGGGCGTCGTCTACGCCGGCGTCACGGAGTAGGCGCCGTTCAGTCGACGAGTTCGACGAGCAGCGCCTTCTGGGCGTGCAGGCGGTTCTCGGCCTGCTGCCAGACGACGGAGTTCGAGCCGTCGATGACGCCCGCGGTCACCTCCTCGCCGCGGTGGGCGGGGAGGCAGTGCATGAACGCCGCGTCGCCGAGCAGCGCCTCGTCCACCTGGAACCCCTCGAAGGCGTCGAGGCGGCTCGCGCGCTCGTCCTCGTCGCCCATGCTCACCCAGACGTCCGTGTAGACGACGTCGGCGTCCGCTGTCGCGGCCTCGGGGTCGTGGCCGACGGTGACGTCGCCGTACGAGTCGGCGCGCGAGAGCACCGACTCCTCGAACGGGTACCCCTCGGGGGTGGCGGCGCGCACGTCGTAGCCCATCATCGCCGCGCCGACGAGGAACGACGCGGCGACGTTGTTGGCGTCGCCGACCCACGCGACGGTTCCCGTCTCGCCGACGACCTCGCGGAGCGTCAGCAGGTCGGCGAGCGTCTGGGCGGGGTGGGCGTCGTCGGTCAGCCCGTTCACCACTGGCGCACGGGAGTTCGCGGCCAGCGTCTCCAGGTCGTCGTGGTCGAAGACGCGGGCCATCACGGCGTCCGCGTACCGGCCGAGCACCTGCGCGGTGTCCGCGACCGGTTCGCCGCGTCCGAGCTGGATGTCGTCCTCCCCGAGGAAGACGGCGTGGCCGCCGAGCTGGGTCATCCCCACCTCGAAGCTGACCCGGGTCCGCGTCGACGGTTTCTCGAACAGCATCGCGAGCGTTCGGCCGGCGAGCGCGGTGTGGGGGATGCCGTCGGCCTGCGCGCGCTTCAGCGCGGCCGCGTCGTCGAGGACGTTCGCTAGCTGTTCGGGGGTCAGGTCGTCGATTCTCAGGAAGTGCATAATCTCTGGGCTGCCGTCGTCAGTACTGCGACCCCGCGGTCGAAGGCCGCGAGGTCGATGCGTTCGTCGGGCGCGTGGTCGAGCGCGGAGTCGCCGGGGCCGTACGTGGCGACGGGGCAGTCCCACGCCGCCGCGTAGTGGTTCGCGTCGCTCGTCCCGGTCTTCCGGAGGTGCGTGGGCTCGCCGCCCGCTTGCCGGATGCCGGCGCGGAGCGCGCCCGCGACCGGCGTCCGGGGGCTCGAGACGACCGGCGGAATCGCCTCGTTCCAGGTCACCGTCCCGTGGTCGGTGCAGTCCGCGACGGTCGCCTGGACGTCGCCCGCGGTCGTCCCGGGCGGCAGGCGGAACTCCACCGCCACGGTCGCCTCGACGCGCTCCCCGTCCGCGGAGAGCCCGCCGTCGAAGGTGACGGGTTTGACCGTCACCGACTCGAAGACGGAGTCTCCGGACTCGAAAGCGGCCTGCACGCGCTCGGTCCACGCGGTGGCGCGCTGGACGGCGTTCGGCTCCGGGCGCGAGGAGTGGCCGCTCGGCGTCGCTACCTCGTAGGTGCCCCGCACGAGGCCGCGGTAGCCCAGCGCGATGGCGTCCCAGCCGGAGGGTTCGCCGTTCACCACGGCGTCGGGTTCGTCGCGGGTCTCGACGAGGTGGCGCGCGCCCGCCGACGTGGTCTCCTCCTCGACGACGCCCGCGAACGCCGCGCCGGTCTCGACGCTCGCCGCGGCCATCGCCGCGAGCGGGCCGGTGGCGTCGACGCTGCCCCGGCCCCACAGCTCGCCGTCCTCTTCGCGCACCGCTATCTCTCCCGGCACGGTGTCGACGTGGCTCGTCAGGAGGACCGCGTCGTCGCCGGGTGCGCGGACGTTGCCCGCGTCGTCGGTCCACGCCTCGCGCCCGGCGTCCTCGAAGTAGTCCACGAGAACGCCCGCAGCCGCGCCCTCTGCACCCGAAACAGAGGGGGTCGAGACGAGGTCCCGGAGGAGTTCGCGTGGCGTCACAGCGTCGCCTCCAGCGCGTCCACCACGCGGTCGGCGTCCACCTCGTCGACTGTCAGCGGCGGTAAGAGGCGCACTACCGTCCGGCCCGCGGGGAGCGCGAGAATCCCGTGTTCCAGTGCGAGCGACCGCAGTGCACGAGTCGCCCCCCGTTTCACCTCGACACCGACCAGCAGGCCGGCGCCGCGCACGTCGCGCACCGGGAGGTCCGCGAGTTCCGCCTGGAGGTGCTCGCCGACCGCCGCCGCGTTCGCCGCCAGTTCCTCGTCCTCGATGACGTCAAGGGTGGCGAGCGCCGCGGCGCACGGGACGGGGCCGCCGGAGAACGTCGAGCCGTGGTCGCCCGAATCATCCGCTATCCAGTCGGCACACAGCGTCGCGCCGATGGGGAGGCCGCTGCCGAGGCCCTTCGCCACGGTGAGCACGTCGGGTTCGACGCCGGCGCGCTCGCAGGCCCACAGCTCGCCCGTGCGACCGAGGCCGGTCTGAATCTCGTCGAAGACGAGCGCCGCGCCCGTCTCGTCGCAGGCCTCGCGGGCGGCCTGCAGGTAGTCGTCGGACGCCGCGTGGACGCCGCCCTCGCCCTGTATCGGTTCGAGCAGGACGGCCGCAGTGTCGTCGTCCACCGCGTCGCGGAGTGCGTCCGCGTCGCCGTAGTCGACGAACTCCACGTGGTCGGGCACGGCGAACCCGTCCCTGTACTGCTGCTTCCACGTCGCCGCGAGCGACCCGAGCGTGCGGCCGTGGAACGCGCGCTTGGCGGCGACGACGTTCTCGCGGCCGGTGGCGTGGCGGGCGAACTTCAGTGCCGCCTCGTTGGCCTCCGTGCCGGAGTTGCAGAGCCAGACGTTCGAGCAGTCCCCCGGCCCGAGTTCGGCGAGGCGGTCGTACAGCGCGGTGCGCGTCGGCGTCGGGTACGACCCCTGGACGAACAGCAGGTCAGCGGCCTGCTCCTGGACGGCCGACACCACGTCGGGGTGGCAGTGACCGGCGGGCGCGCAGGCGTAGGAGGCGCCGAAGTCGAGGTACTCGGTGCCACCATTGTCGTACAGGGTGACGCCGTCGCCGGACTCGATCTCGATGGGTTTCTCGCCGAAGACGAAGCCGCTCATACTGCCTCCGGGTCGAAGCGCGTTCCCGCGCCGTCGAGTGCGCGCACGACGGGGTCGCGGCTGTTCGCGTCCGCCACGACCACCGACTCCGCACCGCTCTCCAGTGCCTCCGTCGCCGCGAGCACCTTCTTCGACATGAACCCCTCGGCGGCCGCCTCGGCGGCCGCGAGGTCCGCTGGCGTCAACACCTCCTCGATGAGCGAGTCCGGGTCCTCGGGGTCCTCGTAGACGCCCGCGACGTCCGTCAGCACGACCAGCGTCGCGTCGAGCGCGCCGGCGACGGCGGCGGCCGCGCGGTCCGCGTCCGCGTTGACTGCGACCCCGTCGTCGGCGAGCATCGGCACCGAGACGACGGGCACGTAGCCTGCGTCCAGTTGCGTCTGCAGGAGGTCCGTGTTCACGGCCTCGATCTTCCCGGAGTGGTCGCCGCGACGGATCTTCTTCTTGCCGTCCTCGACGACCTTCACCGCGGACTTCCGCGGCCCCGTCAGGAGGCTGCCGTCGACGCCGTTGAGGCCCACCGCGGGCACGCCGGCGTTCTCGAAGGCCGCGACGAGGTCGGTGTTCACCTTCCCCATCGCCATCGTGAACACGTTCATCGTCTCCGCGTCCGTGAACCGGCCGGTCATCCCCGAGGGCGACTCGACGTACTCCGGCTCCGTCCCGAAGTCGTCGAGCGCGTCGTCGACCGCCGTCGACCCGCCGTGGACGACGACCACGTCCTCGTCGTTCACCGTGAGGTGCGCGACGTCCGTGACTGCGCCCGCGGGGTCGACGGCACGTGCGCCACCGATTTTCACGACAACAGTCACGGGCTCCCCACCGGGTGCATCCCGAGCTGGTTCAGCCCCGCCGTCTCCTCGAAACCGAGCGCGAGGTTCGCGGCGTGGACGGCCTGGCCGGCCGACCCCTTGACCACGTTGTCGATGGCGGAGAACGCGACGATGCGGCCGTTGTCCGCGTCCAGTTCGAAGCCGACCTCGGCGTCGTTCGTGCCGGCGACCACCTTCGGTTCGGGGTAGCGGTAGACGCCGCTCCCCCCGGCGACCGTGCGGACGAACGGCTCGTCGTCGTACGTCTCGCGGTACGCGCCCCACAGGTCGCCCTTCGAGGGAACGTCTTCTGGGAACACGTGACAGGTTGCGGCCGCGCCGCGCACCATGTCGACGGCGTGCGCCGTGAACGACACCGAGAGGCCGAGTTCCTGTTCGATCTCCGCCTCGTGGCGGTGGCCGGTCGGCGCGTACGGGCGAACGACGCCGGAGCGCTCGGCGTGCGAGGACGCCGCCCCGCCGCCGGCGCCGCCCTCCGAGGAACCGACCTTCACGTCGACGACGACGTGGGCGTCCTCGAGGATGCCCGCCTCGTGCAGCGGGAGCAGCCCCAGAATCGTCGCCGTGGCGTTGCAGCCCCCGCCAGCGATCAGGTCCGCGCCCGGGAGCTCCTCGCGGGAGATCTCGGGGAGCGCGTACACGGAGTCGTCGAGGTGTTCGGGCGCGCTGTGGCCGTCGTACCACTCGTCGTACTGCGCCTCGGTCTCGAGACGGAAGTCCGCGCTCAGGTCGACGACGTTGTCGGCGGCGTCCTGCCACGCGTCGACGTGTGCCATCGCGATGCCGTGGGGCGCCGCGGCGAACAGCACGTCGACGGAGTCGAGGTCCGTCGGCTGCGTGAACCGGAGGTCGAGGCCGCGCAGGTTCGGGTGGACGCTGCCCACCGTCTTGTTCGCGTACTCGCGGCTGGTCGCCTGCGTCACCTCGAACTCGGGGTGGCCCGCGAGCAGGCGCAGCAGTTCGCCGCCCGCGAACCCGCTCGCGCCGACGACCGTCGCGGTCGCCGTCGCCGTGTCGGTCGAATCGTCGGTCGTCGTCGCCATTAGGCGGTCACCTCCACCTGCGAGGCGGCCTTCGTCTCCAGCCAGTCCACGACAGTGGCGGGGACGTCGACGTCCGTCGCCTCGTTCAGCGCCTTGAACTCGACGGTGTGGTTGACCTCGTGGACGGTGTAGCCGTCGCCCGTCTCCATGAGATCCACTCCCAGCAGTCCGCCACCCACCGCGTCACTCGCCGTCTTCACGAGTTCGGCAACCTCGTCGTTCACGACGAAGTCGTCGGTCTGGGCGCCCTTCGCGGCGTTCGTCAGCCAGTGGTCGTCCGAGCGGGTCATCGCGGCGAGCGGTTCGCCGTCCGTAGCGACCACGCGGATGTCCCGGCCAGGCTTCTCGACGAACTCCTGGACGTAGAAGACGCTGTGCTCGTAGTGGCCCAGCGTCGCCTTGTGCTCGAGGATAGCCTCGGCGGCCGCCCGCGACTCGACTTTCGCCATGAGGCGGCCCCACGAGCCCACGACGGGCTTGAGGACGCAGGGGTAGCCGTAGCTCTCGATGGCTTCGAGCGCGCTGTCGGTGGTGAACGCGACGGTGGTGTCGGGCGTGGGGACGCCCGCGTCCGCGAGTGCGAGACTCGTCTTCGCCTTGTCGGCGCAGAGTGCGGCCGTCTCGGCGCTGTTCACGACGGGGACGCCGTAGGACTCGCAGAACTCCGTGAGGTACGTCGAGCGACTCGTCGCGAGACAGCGGTCGACCACGACGTCGCAGTCCGCCAGCGGGGCGTCGGTGCCGTCGAGGGCGAAGCCGTGCTTGCGCACGTCCACCTTCTCGACGTCGTGGCCGCGCTCGCGGAGCTCGTTCAGCAGGAGCTTCTCGTCCTGGCGGATCCGCGAGTACAGCAGACCGAACTGCAACTCACTCCCCCCAGTCTTCGGCGAGCTCGGGCGCTTTGTCCAGTGTCAGAGGGTCGTCGTCGACGACCTCCAGTTCGGTGCCACAGGTGCCACAGTCGACGATCTCTCCAACTTCCGCGTCGTCGTGGAGGGCCACGTCGGCCCCGCACTCGGTGCAGGCAGTCATTACGACTCACCGTTCCACCCGGTAGTACTTAAGCTAATCGAACTTGTCAAAGAGATTATAATAACTACAGCGCCGGCTAACGACGCGAGAACGCGCAAGAATTGCGGACAGCCGAAACCGAACCATGCTCAAAGAGTTGATAGTAATTGCCCCGGAGGGGCGGTCGCGGTCGTCGGACGGCGGTGGCGACTGCGTCCGCGGTACGCTGGGCAGCGACCTCACGCATACGTCGCCACCTCCGCGTCGAGTGCGTCCGTCGCCGCCTCCAGCGCCTCCCAGCGCTCCGCGACGGCCGTCTGGTCGGCCTCGATGCCGCCGAGTACGTTCGCGAGCGCGTCGCGGACCGCGTCGGGAGCGGGACCGCCCGTCGAGTCGCGCTGTGCGACACTCTCCACCGGGTCGAGCGCCGCCGCCACGAGTTCGGGGTCGACGAGTTCAGACAGCGACTCGCCGGTGACCTCGCGGGCGGCGGCGTCCACCGCGTCGAGGTCGGCGCCCGTCTCAGACGCCGCTGCAACAATCTCGTGCGCCGTCCGGAACGGCAGTCCAGCGGCGGCGAGCGCGTCGGCCACGCCCGTCGCCGTCGAGAAGTCCTCGCCCGCCGCGTCTGCCAGTGCCTCCGCGGGCCAGTCGGCGGTCGCGACCGCGCCCGCGGCGACCTCGGTGGCCTCCGAGACGAAGTCGGTCGCGTGCCACACGTGTACCGTCGCGCGCTGCAGGTCGCGGTTGTACGCGCGCGGGAGCCCCTTCAGCGTCGTCGCGAGCGCCTGGTAGGCGCCGACGGCGTCGCCCGCCGTCGCGCGCACGAGTTCCAGAGTGTCCGGGTTCTTCTTCTGGGGCATGATCGAGGACGTCGACGCGTAGTCGTCGTCCAGGTCGACGAACCCGCGGTTCGCGAAGAACACGAGGTCCTCCGCGAGGCCCGAGCAGGTCACCGCGACCGACGACAGCGCCGCGACGGATTCGAGCAGGAAGTCACGGCTCGCCGCCGCGTCCGTCGCGTTCGTCACCACGCCGTCGAAGCCCAGGAGGTCGGCGGTGCGCTCGCGGTCGACGTTGAACGTCGTGCCCGCGAACGCCGCACCGCCGAGCGGCGACTCGTTCGTGCGGTCGTAGGCGTCCAGCAGGCGCGCCGCGTCGCGGCCGAGCGTCCCCTCGTAGGAGAGCGCCCAGTGCGCGACGGTCGTCGGCTGGGCGGGCTGGAGGTGCGTGTAGCCGGGCATCACCGTCTCGGCCTCCGCCTCGGCCACCGCGGCCAGCGACTCGCGGAGCGCGAGAACCGAATCGAGCGCCGCCAGCAGGTCCTCGCGCAGGCGGTAGCGGATGCAGGCCGCGACCTCGTCGTTGCGGGAGCGTGCGGTGTGCATCTTCCCGCCGACGCGCCCGACGCGCTCGACGACGGCCGTCTCGATGGCCTCGTGGACGTCCTCGCCGTCCGGGAGCGCGTCGAAGCCCGCCGCCTCGACGTCGTCAAGCGCCCCGAGAATCTTGGCCGCCTCGTCGTCCGCGACGATTCCCTGTTCGGCGAGCATCACGACGTGCGCGCGGTCCACCGCGAGGTCCGCGGCGAAGATGCGCGCGTCGCCGTCGAGCGAGGAGAGGAACGACCGCGCGGGGCCGCCGCTGAAGCGGTCGCGGCGCACCACCGTGCCGTCGTCCTCCTCGCTCATTCGTCGCTCTCCTCGTTGTCGCCACCGTCCGGCTTCAGTTCGGGCTTGCTCGCGTTCGCGAGGCGGGACTGGAAGCCGTGGTACTTCGCGACGCCCGTCGCGTCCTCCTGGGCGATGCCGGCCACCGTCTCCGTGTCGAAGGAGGCGGCGTCCGCGGAGTAGACCGCGTGCTCGCTCTCGCGGGCGACCGGGCGGGCCTGCCCGCCCTCGAACTTCACCGTCACCGTGCCCGTCACCTTCTGCTGGGTCTCGTCGACGAACGCGTCGAGCGCCGCGACGAGCGGGTGGTCGGCGAGCCCCTCGTAGGCCTTCTGGGCCCACTGCTGGTCGACCTGCTGTTTGAAGTCGCGTTCGTCCTTCGTGAGCACGAGCCCCTCAAGGGCCTCGTGGGCGGCCAGCAGCGTGGTCGCTGCGGGGTGTTCGTAGTTCTCGCGCACCTTCAGGCCGAGCATGCGGTCCTCCATCAGGTCCGTGCGACCCACGCCGTAGCTCCCGGCGAGGTCGTTGAGGTACTCGATCAGGGGAACCGGATCCATCTCGTCGCCGTTCACGGAGACGGGGACGCCGTTCTGGAAGCCAATCTCCACGGTCTCGGTGTCGCCCGTCGGGGCGTCCGTCCAGTCGTAGATGTCCCCAGTCGGCTGGTAGCCCGGGTCCTCCAGGTCGCCGCCCTCGACGGAGCGACTCCAGAGGTTCGTGTCGATGCTCCACTCGCCGTCGTTGCCGGCCTCCACGGGGAGGCCCTTCTCCGCGGCGTACTCGATCTCCCACTCGCGCGTGAGGCCGAGTTCGCGGACCGGTGCGAGCACCTCCAGGTCGCTCGCGCGCCACACCGCCTCGAAGCGCAACTGGTCGTTGCCCTTCCCGGTGCAGCCGTGGGCGACCGCCGCACAGCCCTCTTCCTCGGCGACCGCCAGGATCGCCTCGGCGATGACCGGGCGCGCGAGCGCCGTCCCGAGCGGGTAGCCCTGGTAGGTCGCGTTCGCCTTCACCGCGTCGAAGCAGCGCTCGGCGAACTCGGCGTTCGCGTCGACGACGAAGTGCTCGACGCCGAGCGCGTCGGCCGTCTCGTGGGCCTCCGCGAACTCCGAGTCGGGCTGGCCGACGTCAACCGTGACGCCGATGACCTCGTCGTAACCGTACTCCTCTTTCAACAGCGGTACGCAGACCGTCGTGTCGAGCCCACCCGAGAAGGCGAGCGCGACTTTCTGTCCTGTCATGTGATGTGATTACCGCGACGCTCGAACGCTGGTGCAACCGACCGAGAACTGGGGGAGAACTGTAGTGGGGTCAGGGGGACCCCGGTCGTCGCGGCGTGCGTCGAGCGGCGGCCGCGCGGCTCCCGGCGGGAGTGCCCGTGCTGGGAGCCGGCGACGTCATTGTACGCTACCGAACTGGTCCCGCGGGCTTAAGCGTTGCTCTCCGCCCGACGCTTGCCGCGAACGGCCAGAATGCTCATGGGCGTCGTCTTGCAACGGTCGGCCATGACACGTTCCCGGGCTGCACTGGACACCGACAGCCTGCTCAAGATCGTCCTCCTGCTCGTCGTCGTGTGGCTCGTCCTCGAGATCGTCGAGGCGATTCTGGGCACGCTGGCGACCATCTTCGAAGTCTTCCAGCCGGTGATCGGTATCGTGCTCGTCGTGCTCATCGTGCTGTGGCTGCTCGACCGCATCTAACGTCAGCGCTTTCACGCTCCGGTCCCGACTGGACAGCGTGTACAGCGTGAACGCGCCGGTTCCCCCGGCGGTGAACGAGCTCGCCGACGACCTCCGTCCGGCGCTCTCGGCGTTCGCCCGCGTCCGCGAGTGGCACGAGCGCACCCTCCTCCTGAAGCGCGTCCCCGCCGACGACCGGAAGGAACTCCGGACCGCCTGGCAGACCGCGAAGGACGCGCTCCGGGGCGCGCCCGCCGTCGAAGCCCGCGTCTCCGAGGTCGACACGTTCGACGACCCGCCGAACGGGTCGAGTCCCGTCGTCTACCTCGCCGTCGAGAGCCCCGGCATCCACGAGCTCCACGCCCGCCTCTGCGAGGTGTTCGAACCCGTCCCGATACTGGAGGGCGGCGACGACTACGACCCTCACGTCACGCTCGCCCGCGACGCCGACGGCTTCCGGGGCCGCCGCGCCGTCGAGAACGTCCGCGGACGGGAGGTCGGCCCGGTCACGTGGACCATCGAGGAACTCGAACTGTACGACGCCCGCCACGGCGAGCGCGTGGATTCGATTTCGTTGCCTGCGTAGGTGGCTGTGTGCTGTTCTTGCGGTCGGAGACAATGGTCATATCTCGAAAGCCCCGGCCCGCTCGATGCTCCGGGGCTCGCTGTGCTCCTCGCTCCCGGTGGTCGCTGCGGTGCTTCCTTCGCCCGGGAGCAGTCGACCGGCCCGCCCCTTTCAGTCCTGCCCGGTACCGGCTACCTAACTGGCCAACGGGAGGACTGAATGGGGCGGCCAGGTACGGGAAGCACAGCGAGCCGCGCGACCGTACCTGGCCGGGGCTTTCGAGGTGGTGTTCTGACGACCAACTAACGAACCTGATACAGACGATTCACGGACTGGGCGGGTCGCCGTCGTAGGCGTCCAGGTCGCCGTAGAAGTTGAGCATCGAGAACCGCAGTTTCTCGGGGTCGATGTCGACGAGTTCCTGGCGGTCCTCGGGTGGGAACGTCGGGTTGACGCTGTACTTGCGCATCTCCGTCCGGCTGCCGGACGTGTACCGGCGGTCGACCAGCATCCGGACGCCGAAGTCCTCGGGCGACCGGATGACGCGCCCGATGGCCTGCCGGGTCTTGCGGACGGTCGGGATCTCGACGGCGTACCGCCAGCCGGGGTCCTCGGTGCGCCGCGCGCCCTCGCGGTCGCCGAACGCGCGGTCGTAGGCGTCCTGGACGGCCTCCGCGCGGGCGTCGAGGTGTGGGTAGGGGACGCCGACGACGGCGACCGTGCGGGCGTCATCGGCGTCGAAGCTCACGCCCTCCGCGAGCGTCCCCCACAGCGAGGTGAACAGCGCGCCGTTCCGGTCGGCGACGAACGACTGTCTGAGGTCCTCGGCGGCGACGCCGGGTTCGTCGAGGTATCTGGCAGCCTCCACGTCGGACAACAGGTCGTGGTAGCGCTCTGCTTCCGCGTAACTCGGGAAGAAGAACAGGCAGTTCCCGGGCGTGAACCGCACCGCGTCCCGGAGGACGTCGGCGACCTCTCGCTGGACGCCGCGGTCGTCGCGCTTCGAGGCGAACAGTGGCTCGGTGTCGACGGCGAACGTGCGGCGACGCTCCGCGGGGAACTGGAGGCCGAACGCCATCTCCACGGGGTCCTCGAGGCCGAGGACGTCACCGACGACATCGAACGGCCGGAGCGTCGCGCTCATCAGCACGCTCGCGTGGACCGCGTCGAAGAGGTCCGTCGTCACCTCCCGCGGGATGCAGGTGTACAGCTCCGCGCGGCCGTACACCTCCTCGGTGCCCTCGTCGCGGCGCACCGCCGCGGTCGGGTACTGGCCGAGTTCGTCGCCGTCCTCGACGTACGTCTCGACGAACTCCGCCGCCTGCAGGACGAAGCACTCCCGCCGCGTGGTGGTCTCGCCGTTCCGGTATGCCTCCTCGTACTCCTCTTTCAGGTACTCGCCGAGTGCGAGCGCGTCGTCGACGTCCTCGTGGATGCCCGGACCGGTGTACTGCTGGAGGAACGCCAGCGTCAGGTCGTCCCGCCGGTGCTCGTTGGCGACCGGGACGTCCTCCCAGTTCGGCCCGACCTCGGACTTCGCGCGGGGCGGTCCGGCGCCGCCCGGTCCGAACGACTCCTCGTACGTCTCGACGAGCGCGTCGCGGAACGCCGAGACGATGCGCTCGGCCGCGGCAGCGCGGTCCTGGTTCACCTCCTCCAGTTCCGAGAGCGCGCTGTCGAGGCTGTTCTCGGTGAGCGTCCTGGCCGCGTGGTCGCGGGCGGCGTCCTCGATGTTGTGGGCCTCGTCGAACACCACCACGACGTCCTCGGGGTCCCGGCCCAGCCAGCGGAAGAACTGTGCGCGGATGCCGGGGTCGAGCAGGTGGTGGTAGTTGCAGACCGCGAGGTCGACGCCCTCCATCCCGTCCTTCAACAGCTCGTAGCCGCAGAGGCCGGCCTCCTCGGCGTAGTCGTAGATGTCCTCGGGCGTCCGGACGTCGTCGTACAGCCAGCCGTAGAACTCGTCGTTGTCGCCCGCGAGGTTCTCGTAGTAGCGCTCGCAGACGTTCCCCTCGCGGAGGTCCTCGAGGTCCGCCTCCACGGACTCGAGTTCGTCGAGGACCGCCTGGCGGGCGTCGGCCGCGTCGGCGTCGCCGCCCTGGCTCTCCTCCAGGAGCGCCTGCTGGCGCTCCTCTAGCTGGCGCTTGTCGCGTTCGGTGTCGACGAGTTCGTGGGTGTTGTCCCGGAGCACCTGGCACTCCTCGTAGTCGACGTCGATGTGGCACATCGACCCCTTCCCCTTGAACACGACGGCCCGGATGGGTTCGGCGTCGTGGATCTCCCGGGCCTCCCGGACGAACTGGCGCATCTGCTGGTGGACGTTCGTCGTGATGACCACCGTCTTGTCGGTCTCGCGGGCGTGTGCGAGCGCCGGCGCGAGTGCCGCGAGCGTCTTTCCCGTCCCGCAGGCCCCCTCGAACAGCACGTCCCGGCCGGTGTCGAGGGCGTCCCGGATCTCGTCCATCGCCGCCCGCTGGTTGTCGTACGGCGAGGGCTTCGGGAAGAACTGCATGTACTCCTCGGGTGGGTCGCTCGCGGCCACGATAGGGCCGGGTTGGTCGGCACGGCGTATAAACGTCCGCCTCGACGCACCGGGCGTCACGACCGGCCGGACGCCCGGGCGCTCAGCGCCCGTCTTCCGGTTCGACGTACACCTTCGTGATGCTGGGGTTCGCCGCCTTGAGCGCGTCCTTGAGCGCCGTGATGGTGTCCTCCATCTCCCGGGTCTCGAGGCCGTGGACGAACTCGACGTCTGCGGTCACCACGATGTCGTTGGGTCCGAAGAAGACGGTCCGCAGGTCGACGAGGGACTGGACGCCGTCGAAGTCCCCTACGACCGTCCGGAGTCTGTCCTCCTCCCCCTCCGCGATGCTCTCGCCGAGCAACAGACGCTTGTTCTCCCACGCGAGCGCCACCGCGAAGAACATCAGCAGGACGCCGATGGCCAGCGCCGCCGCGGCGTCGTAGACGTGGTTCCCGGTCTGCTCGGTGAGGAAGATGCCCACGAGCGCCAGCAGCAGGCCGAGGAGGGCGACGGTGTCCTCCGTGAGCGCGGTCAACGTCGTGGTGTCGCTCGTGCGCCGGAACGCCTGCCGGAAACTCCCCCAGCCGTGCTCGTCCATCTGGCGTTTCATCTCCTCGTAGGCCTTCTTGAACGCGTACGTCTCGAAGGCGACACCGCCCATGAGGACCGAGTAGTTCACCCACACGCCGGGGAACTGGTAGCCGAGCAGTTCCGCCTGTCGCGAGAGCACCCGGCCGTGGCCCGTGAGCGCGTCGTAGCCGTGTTTCGCCGACTCCCAGCCCGCAATTCCGAACAGCATCACGCTGACGAGGAAGGAGTAGAAGAACTGCGCCTTCCCGAACCCGAACGGGTGCGAGCGGGTCGCGCTCCGCTCGCCGTACCGCAGTCCGATGAGCAGGAACACCTGGTTGCCGGTGTCCGAGATGGAGTGGTACGTCTCCGAGAGCATCGCGGGGCTCTGGGTCACGAGAAACCCGAGGAACTTCAGCACCGCGATAGCCCCGTTGGCGAACAGTGCGGCGATAACGACGGACTTGCTGCCGGCCATTGTCCGCGGTTCGGCCGGACGACACTAAGTAGTAGCCCCTGTCCGGTGGCGAGCGGACGCTCGTAACACTCTCGGGTCGCTGGGTCGTAGCCCGATTCATGATCGCCGTGTTGTCGGACACGCACAGCCGGGACGGGCACGCACTCGCCGGCCGAGCGCGCGAGGCGGTGCGCGAGGCGGACCTCGTGGTCCACGCGGGTGACTTCACCACCGAACGGGCCCTCGACGCGTTCCACGAGGCGAGCGAGCGCCTGCTCGCGGTCCACGGGAACGCCGACGACCCGACCGTCCAGGACCGTCTGCCGGCCACCCGGACGCTCGCCGCAGGTGGGCTGACGGTCGCGGTGACACACCGGCAGCGCGGTGGCGCAACCGCACTGGGGCTGTTCGGCCGGGAGCGCGGCGCCGACCTCGTCGTGTCCGGGCACACGCACCGACCGGCAGTGACCGAGACGCCCGACGCGACGCTGTTGAATCCTGGGAGTCACGCGGACCCGCGCGGCAATCCGGCGGCACACGCCGAGTTGTACCCCGTGAAGCGTGGCGTACGTGGCGAGATTCGGAGTCGCGATGGGTCCGTGTTACGAGAGTTCCGTGTGGAGGGCGGGTAGCGCCAGCGGGGGCTGGCAGGCCGGGTCGGCCTGTACCCCACAGTACGCAACAGGGTGTCAAGTAGGCGACGTACACTCAAAAAACTGTTTTAGCTACGGTAGAACCACGCGACGGCGACGAGGGAGAACACGAGCAGGCCGCCGAGGAAGAACGTGAGCCCGACCGGGAGCGCCGCCGCCCCCTGGCTCGCCGCGTCGGCCGCGGTGCGCGCGGGTTCCTGGTTCTCCGCGACGAACCCCGAGACGGTGCTGGTCGTCTGCGCCGCACCGCCCGCGTCGCCCGTCTCGGTCCCGGGAGCCGACAGCCCGCTCCCGAACAGGCGCTGGACGAGCAGGCTCGCGACGCCGAGCACGCCGACGCCGCCGAGCAGGCTTGTGAGCGCCGTCTGGACGTTCTCGCCCTCCTCCTCGCTGCCGGCGAACAGGACGACGGGGGCGTCGCAGGGAGCGTAGACGCTCATCTCGCGGCCCTTCGCGGAGTAGCGCGTGTCGCACTCCTCGATGAGGTCGGCCTCCTGGAGGTTCTGGAGGTGGTACTGGGCGTTCTGGAGCGACGTGTCGACGTCCTCGACGAGCTCCGACGGCGTGGCGGGGCGGTCGTGGAGGGCGGCGTAGAGACTCCGGGCCGTCCCGGAGGAGAGCGCCGACAACAATCGGTCTGCGTCGTCGGAGTCGACACCGACCACGCGGGGTTCGCCCTCGGGGTCGGCCGTCTCCGAACGGGAGGGCAGCAGGCCGGACATGACCACCCCTTTGAGGTGGAGTACAATGAGTTTTGTCTTGACAGGCGGGCGAACCTTCGGCGACGCGCCGGCGAAACCCCTATTGTCTCGGGGCGGGACCTCAACGTATGGTGGAGTTCGGCCCCGTGTTCTACGCCCTCGCGGCCGCAGTGCTGCTGTTCGTGTTCTTCATGTTCATGTTTATCCGGCGGACGTTCACCGGGTTCAAGGAGGGCATGGACCAGGGGAAACGCTAGCAGGCGCGCTCGACGGCCGCGACGGCGTCGGCAACGTCCGACTCGCTCACGTCGAGGTGGGTACAGAACCGCACCGTGTACTCGCCGAACTCCGAGCCCTGCACGCCCTCGTCCTCGCAGCGTTCGATGAACTCGGCCGCGGTGAGCCCCGTCTCCGTGGTGTCGACGAGCACGATGTTCGAGTCTGGGGTGGGGACGGACAGCCCCTCGACGGCGTCGAGGTCGGCGGCCAGTCGGCGCGCGTTCTCGTGGTCGACGTCGAGTCGGTCGCGGTTCTCCAGTGCGAGCAGCCCCGGCGCCGCGATGACTCCCGCCTGTCGCATCCCGCCGCCCATCAGTTTCCGCGTGCGGCGAGCGCGCTCAACGAACGCCTCGCTCCCGGCGAGCATCGAGCCGACGGGTGCGCCCAGCCCCTTCGAGAGGCAGAACATCACCGAGTCTGCCGGCGCGAGGAGTTCCGCGGGGTCGACGTCGAGTGCGGTGGCGGCGTTGAACACGCGCGCACCGTCGACGTGGACGGGGAGGTCGAGGTCGTGGGCGGCGTCGGCGGCGGCCGCGAGTTCCTCGCCCGGGACCGCGACGCCACCCTTCGCGTTGTGCGTGTTCTCCAGGCAGAGCAGCCCGGTGCCCGGCCGGTGGAGTTCCTCCTCGACGTAGCCCTCGCGGACCTGCTCGGGGGTCGGACAGCCGTTCGCGCCGCCGTCGTACGTCCGTACCTGTAGCTGGGAGTGCTGGGCGAACCCGCCGAGTTCGTACTTGTAGACGTGGCTCTCGTGCTCGACGAGTGCCTCCTGGCCGCGCTCGGTGTGGACGCGCGCGGCGATCTGGTTGCCCATCGTCCCCGTGGGGACGTACAGTGCGGCGTCCATCCCGACGGCGTCGGCGGCGCGCGCCTCGAGTTCGTTGACGGTCGGGTCCTCGCCGTAGACGTCGTCGCCCACGTCGGCGTCCGCCGCGGCCTGCCGCATCCGTTCGCTGGGCGTCGTCACCGTGTCGCTGCGGAGGTCTATCACGCCACTCTCTGCGCACTGGAGGGACAAAAGTGGGACCGTCGCGGCAGCTCTTTTCCTGTCTGTGACATGTACTGTTCCGAAAAACCCTTCAGAACCGTTCTGCCACTGTACTCCATGGATCCCCGGATTCGGAGGCACGCGGAGATCATCGTCGACCGAGCCATCGACCTGCAACCCGACGAGAACGTCGTCGTGAGCATGCCGCCGGTGGCCGAAGACCTCGCCGTCGCGCTGTACGAGCAGATCGGCGAGGTCGGCGCGAACCCGATGATGGTCGCCCGCGGTGACCGCGGCATCGGCACCGACCGCGCGGCCCGCGCGTACCTCCGGGCAGTAGACGAGGACGACCTCACCGCACCGGAACACCTGCTGAAGCTGTTCGAGCACGCGGACGCGGCCGTCGTCGCCCGCCCCCACGAGAACGTCACCGAGCAGAGCGACGTCAGCACGGAGAAGGGCGCGGCCTACGGTCGCGCGTACCGCGAGGTGTTGAACGCCCGCCTCGAGACGAAGTGGTGTCTCACGCAGCACCCCGCGCCCGCCGACGCCCAGCTCGCGGGCATGTCCACGGAGGCCTACGAGGACTTCGTCTGGAGCGCCGTCAACAAGGACTGGGACGCCGTCGAGGCCCACCAGGAGCAGATGGTCGAGATCCTCGACCCCGCCGACGAGGTCCACATCGTCTCGGGTGAGGAGACGGACGTCACGATGAGCGTGAAGGACATGATCACGCTCAACGACTGCGGGTCGAACAACATCCCCGCGGGCGAGGTGTTCACCGCGCCCGTCCCCGACAGCGTCGAGGGCGAGGTGCTCTTCGACAAGCCGGTCTACCACCAGGCCCGCGAGGTCCAGGGCGCGTGGCTGAAGTTCGAGGGCGGCGAGGTCGTCGACTTCTCCGCCGAGCAGAACGAGGCGGTCCTCGAGGGCATCCTCACCACCGACGAGGGCTCGAACCGTCTCGGCGAACTGGGCATCGGGATGAACCGCGACATCGACCGCTTCACGTACAACATGCTGTTCGACGAGAAGATGGGCGACACCGTCCACATGGCGCTGGGCCGTGCGTACCCCGCGACGGTCGGCGAGGGCGTCGAGCAGAACGACTCCGCGAAGCACGTCGACATGATCGTGGACATGAGCGAGGACTCGTTCATCGAGGTTGACGGCGAGGTCGTCCAGCGCGACGGCACGTTCGTGTTCGAGGACGGGTTCGAGGGGTAGCGCGGTTCGGAGCGAGCGGGGAGCGAAGTGAACCCCCTCGAAAACGTGAGCGCCGTCAGCAGCGAACAGTAGCGCGGCCCGACTTCGTCGCGCCGTAGTGCAGTTCTCGCCGTACGTCCGAAACCTGTAGAGCCGTGGTGATTGTCGTACACGGTTCTCACCCGCGGAAATCTGCCACAAAGGGTTTACTACGACTGTTCGGCGCGAATTCGGCCGAATCCGGTGTTCCATCGCTGTAGCGGCGCTCTCCGACCTTGTTATGGTATCACTTGACAAGCGGTAATTTAAGTCAGTGGCGTGTGTACGACTGTCACGTGCCCAAGCTCGATTGCCCGGACTGTGGTCGTGGCATCGCGATGCACGAACTCGAAACGCGAACCGTCGCCCAGACCACTGGCTTCGAGACGAGCTACCGCTGCCCGTTCTGCCGCACTGACTTCGAGGAAGTCAAGCAGTTGATGTAGGACGGGCCCGGTCCGGCTTCGCCCCTTTGCGTAGTCGCTGGCTCTTCACTCGCGTGCCGGTATTGGTCGTGTTGTGCGGAAGCGGACAGCGTTCGCGGCCGAAGCCGCGATTCACTGCGCGAGCGGAGCGAGCGCAGAGGTTTTTAGCGTAGCTTTTTACTTCAACGGGTTTCCTCGCTCGCTCCGCTCGCTGCGGGAACCCGTCTCGCAAAAAGCTACACGGGCACGAGGGGATTCGAACCCCCGGCCGTCTGGTTAGAAGCCAGACGCTCTGTCCGAACTGAGCTACGTGCCCTCGGCAACTGGTACAGCGGGCGTCCCTAAAAACCGACTGGATACGTCGCTCCGGGGTCAGTCGGCCGGCTGGCCGTCGCCGACGGCCGCGTCGCTCCCGGGGCGCTCCCAGGCGAAGACGAGACTCCCGGCGACGAGGAAGCAGCCGCCGAGGCCGGCGATGGCGACCAGCGGCGTGGTGGCGTCCGCGACGGCGCCGGCGAGCGGCTTCAGCGGGAGGCGGGCGAGCGCGTACACCATCGACGCGGCGCTCAGGACGGTCGCGCGGCCGGCCGCACCGGCGTGGTCGTTGACGTAGCCGCTGGCGATGGGCGCTACCGCCGTGCGCGCGGACTTCATCAGGAAGAAGACGGGGAGGGCGGCGACGGGGAGCAGCAGGGGGACGACGAAGAACGCGCCGACGAGGCCGGGGACGAGGACCAGCGCCCACTGCGTCGAGAGCAGTTCCTCGACGTCGCCCGCGAAGTAGCTCGTGACGGCGGCGAGGACGGTGAAGCCGGCGTACAGCGGACCGAGCGCGGTCTCCGAGAGACCAGCAGGACCGGTGGCGATGGGCTGGATGAACTCGTCGGCGGCGTTGACGATCCCGAAGAACAGCGCGAGGTAGAGCACGGTCGAGCGCAGCGGTGGGTTCGTCAGCTGCTCCCTGAGCACGGGGGGCGCGTCGAGGACCGTGAACGTCTCGCCGTCCTGCTGGTGGTTCGTCTCGGGCATCGAGAGGAGGACCGGGATAGAACTGGCCAGCAGCAGGCCGCCCGCGAGGAACGGCAGCCGGGGGTCGTAGCTGTACAGCGCGCCGGCGGCGAGCATCGTCGCGGCGCTCAGCCACTGGTTGACCGAGCCGCCGCGCCCGCGAACGCGCGTGAACTCGCCCTCGTCGAGTCGTTCCTCGAGCGTCTCGTACAGCCACGCGTCGCCGCTGCCCGAGCGGAACGCGAGGCCGAGCGCCCACAGCACCCAGAGGACGGCGAACGCGAGGAACGTCTCCGCGACGAGGAAGCCGAGCACGGAGAGCGCGAGCAGCACCGACCCGACGAGGAGGCTGTTCCGCCGGCCGATGCGGTCGCCGGCGTAGCCGGTCGGCACCTCACCGACGACGACGAACGCCGCCGAGATGCTGCCGAGCAGTCCGATCTGCGTGTAGTTCAGCCCGCGGTCGAGCAGGAAGATAGTGAACACGGGCCAGAAGAAGCCGAACGTCGCAGTCGCCTGGTAGAGGTAGTACTTCAGGATGATCCGCGGCGGCAACCGCTCCCGGCTCAGCATCGTCGCAGCTCACCGGAGCGGGCTCCTTGCTGCGGCACGTCCATGCTCGACGCTGTGTGCGACTCGCCCAAAAGGGTTCGCTGACGGAGAAATAAGTTGGGTGGTTGTTACGTTCGCTCGTCCCGGGATTCGCACGGCCGGCAGGTCGCGAGCGACTACATCGAAGCACACAGGTAGCGGGCGCTACTGCCCTCGGACAATGAGAGTCATCGGGACCGTGGGGATGCCGGGCAGCGGCAAGAGCGAGGCTGCCACCGTCGCCGAGGAACTCGGCGTGCCGGTCCTCGTCATGGGCGACGTCATCCGGCAGGAGTGCCGGGACCGGGGGCTGGACCCCGCCCAGCACCACGGCCGCATCGCGCAGGCGCTCCGCGAGGAGAACGGGCCGGCAGCCATCGCCGAGCGCTCGCTCCCCGTCCTCGAGGAGTACCTCGAAGACAGCGACGTCGTGCTCGTCGACGGCATCCGGTCGGCCGTGGAGGTCGAGCGCTTCCGGGAGGCGTTCGGCGAGGAGTTCACGCTCGTCCACGTCTCGGCCCCCTACGAGGTGCGCAGAGGTCGCATCGAGAACCGGGGCCGTCCGGGTGACACCGACGGCGAGAGCCTCGCCGCCCGCGAGGAGCGCGAGCGCGGGTTCGGGATGGACGAGGCCATCGAGCGAGCGGACGTCGAGATCGAGAACACGGACTCCCTGGCGGCGTTCCACGAGACGGTCGCCGACCTGCTCGTGGGTGAGACGGCGTGAGCGACGTCGTCTACAGCGTGGACGTCCGCGTGACCGCGCCGGTCAACCCGACGGAGGTCACCGACCGCGTCGCCGACGCAGTGACGAACCTCTTCCCGACGGCGGACGTCGAACAAGAGAGCAGTCGCGTGGTCGCCGAGGGCCACTCGGTCGAGGCGTTCCGCGACCGCCTCTTCGAACAGCAGATCCTCGACACAGCGCGCCAGCAGTTCTACGCGAACGTGACCAGCGAGGGGTTCAGCTTCGACCTGAAGAAGCAGGCGGCGTTCAACGGGACGGTGAACTTCGCCGTCGGAAATCCGGACGAACTCGGCGACATCCACGTCGAGGTGACCGTCCACGAACCCGACGTCGAGTCGTTCGTCGACTACTTCGCGCCCGAGACCGAGGAGGGCGAACCGGTCGACGGCACGTAGGCAGTTCTTCTCTCAGTTCCGCTCGCGGAGCAGCGACCGGTCGACGGCCGCGACGTCGTCGAGGCCACAGAGCCCGAGCGTCAGGTCGAGGTCCGCGAGCAGGTTCGCACAGACCTCCTCGACGCCGTCCGCGCCCTCCAGCGCGAGACCGTAGGCGTAGGGGCGCCCGAACAGGACGGCGTCCGCGCCGAGTGCCAGCGCGACGAGCACGTCCGCCCCGCGCCGGATCCCGGAGTCGAACAGCACGGGCACCTCGTCGCCGACTGCCGCGACGACCTCGGGGAGCATCTCGAGGGCTGGCACGGCGTTGTCGACCTGCCGGCCGCCGTGGTTGGAGACGACGACGGAGTCCGCGCCGGCGTCCACCGCCGCCCGGGCGTCGTCGGGGTGGAGGACGCCCTTCGGGACGACCGGGAGGTCAGTCTGCTCGCAGAGGCCGGCGAGGTCGTCCCACGTCAGGCTGGGGTTGCCGAACACGTCGACGAACTCCTTGATGGCGACGAGTTCGTTCTCCTCGGGCGGGGTCGAGAGCCGGTCGCGGAACGCGGGGTCATCGAGGTAGTTCGCGATGCCCTCGCCGTCGAGGAACGGGAGGTAGGCGCCGTCGACGTCGCGCTCGCGCCAGGAGAGCAGGGGCGTGTCGAGCGTGACGACGAGCGCGTCGTAGCCCGCCTCCTCGGCCCGGGAGACGAAGGAGTCCGCGACGTCCTGGTCGGCGCTCCAGTACAGCTGGAACCACTTCGGCGCGTCGCCCAGTTCCTCGGCGAGTTCCTCGAGGGTCGTGTCGGAGGCTGAACTCACGACCAGCGGGAGGCCCAGTTCCTTGGCTGCTCTCGCCGTCCCCCGCTCGCCGTCCTCGTGGAGGATGGACTGCACGCCGATGGGCGCGAGCAGGACGGGCGCGTCGTAGCTGTCCCCGAACAGTTCGACCGAGAGGTCGCGTTCGCCGACGTCTCGGAGCATTCGGGGGACGAGGCGATACGCCTCGAAGGCGGCGTCGTTGGCGCGCTTGGTGCGCTCGGCGCCCGCCGCGCCCGCGACGTAGCCGTAGGCGTCCTCGTCGAGCGTCTCCAGCGCGCGTGCCTCCAGTTCCTCGAAGCCGACGGGGAGGTCGGGCGTGATCCCCGCCATCCCCTGCATGTAGACGTCGACCTGCCGGCTCGGGCCGGGCTGGTCGGGTGTGCCATCGTCTGCCATACAGTGGGTGTCGCCACCTCCACACTTCAATCACACGAGCAGTTCGACGACCCCGAACAGGACGAGCACGCCGAGCACGTCGCAGACGTTCGTGACGACGGGGATCACCACGTCGTCGGGGTCGAGTTCGAAGCGGTAGGCGGCGTACGTCGCGGCGACGGTGACGACGACGGCGAGGACCGCGAGCGCGGCCCCCGAGAGGGAGGCGACGACGACCACTGTGCCGACCCCGAGGTCGGCGCCCTGCGTCAGGGTGGCGAGCGCCCACGCGCCGACGCCGACGACGGGGAACAGCGTGAGCGCGAGCGCGACGGTGGCGACGGCGTTGCCCGCCAACTGGTCGTCGGTCGGGTCGAACGAGAGCGTCCCGAGGTGGAACGCCGTCGAGAGCCGCGAGGCGAGGATGCTCCCGAGGTTGCCCGCGGTGCCGATGGTGACCGGGACGAGCACCAGCAGCGAGGGGTTGGCGAGCAGCGTCGCCTCGAAGGAGCCGAGCACGAGCCCGCTGCCGACCTCGACGACCGTCAGCGCGAGCAACACGGGCAGCGTGGCCCGCGTGATGGCCGCGACGCTCCACTCTCGGCGCACTCAGCCACCTCCCACGACGACCCTGACCGCGACCACGAGGAACGCGAGGCCGAACACGTCGCCGGTCGTCGTCACGAGCGGGCCGACGAGCGTGTCGGGGTTGTGGCCGCGCCGGAACCCGACGAAGACGACGGCAACGACGGCGACAGTGAGCGCGACGCCGGAGAGCAACCCGGCGACGAACGCCACACCGACGAGCGTCCAGACGCCGGCGACCGGCCGGCCGAGCAGGACGAGCGTGAGGAAGGCGACGAGCGCGGCGAAGACACTCGCGATCAGGCCGTTCGACATCGCCGCCGCGGCCGCCGCTCGCAGGCGTTCGTCGCCGGCGGCGACGTTCGGTTCGACGACACCCTGGTGGAGGCCGGTGGCGAGGCGCGCGCCGAACGCGCCGTAGACGTTCCCGCGGGTCGCCAGCAGCGCGGGAACGAGCACGAGTAGCCCCTCCACCACGCGGAGCTGGACGCGCATCCCGCCGAGGACGACCCCCGCGAACAGGCCGCCGACCACGCTCGCGGCCAGCGCCGGGGCGGCCTCCCGGTAGGCGTCGACGGCGACCGCGCGCACGCTCATGGCCGACCGGACGCACCGTGCGGGGAAAAAACCCGACGGCGCCCGCACTCACTCGGGTTCCGTGCGGAGGAGGTAGACGAGCGCGCCGGCACCGCCGACGACCACGGCGCCAGCGATCCACGCCGCCAGGTTCGGGCGAGAGTCGCCGTGCCGGCCCGTCCGGCCGTCGAGGAAGACGGCGAGGGGCGCCAGCACCCACGCGTGGACGAACACCGCTAGACCGAGTTCGAACGTGGGGTCGAAGGCGGCGAGCACGAGTCCCGCGGCGAACGCGGCGACGACGCCGACGAGGACGTCGCGCCAGACGTGGGTGGCGCTCTCGGGGTCGTCGACGACGGCCGCCTTCCGGACGAGGTAGGCGACGGCGACGGCGACGTTCACCACCGGCACGAGTCCACCCACCGCCCACGGGAGCGCTCGCGGCGACCAGGTCGCGTCGTGGGTCTGCCAGGCGTCGTAGCCCAGCGAGAGCGCGAGCACGACCGCGGTCGTCAGACCGAGCGCGAGCGCCGGGACGGTCGCGCCGGTGCGGAACGCGACGAACCCGGCCAGCCCCGCGAGGACGCCGGCCGCGACGACCACCTCGGTCAGCGAGTGGGTGTCCTCCCGGGCCGGTTCGGCGTCCTCGCGGAGCGCACGCGTCTCGTCCACGTCCACCGCGTAGTCACCACCCTCACCAGTGAGCACGACGCGCTCCCCGGTGAGCGACTGTGGACCGGCGGTGCCGTGACCGACGGCGTCGAGGAGTCGCGCGAGTCGACTCGAGGCGTGTCCCCCGGTCGGCCACGCCTCGTACACGCGGACCGTCTCGCCGTCGTCGAGTTCCACGGCGAGCGCGAGCGCGTGGTTCGCGTCGACGTCGACCGGGTAGTCGTGCGAGACGGTGCTGGCGTCGACGCGCGTCGCTCGCCGAACCACGCCAGTCACGCGGCGCCCCGCCCGCCCGGTCGGTCCCCTGTGGCGCATTCACACGAGATTTCGCGACCGGGGGCAAAACACTACTGGCCGGCGGGTCAGAACATGCCGCCGAAGCCGCCACCGCCGCCGCCGCCCTGCATCTTCTTCATCATCCGCTGCATGTCGCCGTCGCCCATCCCCTGGAACTGCTTCATTGTGCGGGCCATCATCTTGTGCTGGTCGAGCAGCTCCTTCACCGTCTCCTCGGACTGCCCGGACCCCTTCGCGATGCGTTTGACCTGCGAGGCGCCCACGGAGCGCGGGTTCGCCATCTCCGCCTCGGTCATCGAGTCCATGATGACCTCGAAGTTCCGCATCCGGTCCTGGGTGACGTCCATCGCGTTGTCCGGCAGTTCGTCCATCAGCCCGCCACCCATCCCCGGGATCATGTCCATCACCTGGTCGAGGGGGCCCATGTTGTCCATCGCCTGCATCTGCTTGCGCATGTCGTGGAGCGTGAACTCCCCCTTCATCATGTCCTCGGGGTCCCAGTCGTCCTCGCCCTCCTGGGTCTCCTGCATCGCGCGCTCGACGCGCTCGGTGAGCTGCTTGAGGTCCCCCATCCCGAGCAGCCGGGAGATGAAGCTGTCCGGCTCGAAGCGCTCGACGTCCTGGACCGTCTCGCCGGTCCCCAGGAACGCGATGGTCGACCCCGTCTCGTTGACCGCGGTGAGCGCCCCGCCACCCTTCGCCGTCCCGTCGAGTTTCGTGATGGCGACGCCGTCGATGCCGATGGACTCGTCGAACTGCTTGGCCTGGTCTTTCGCGCCCTGGCCGATGGCGGCGTCGAGGACGAGCAGACTGCGGTCGGGGTCGACGGTCCGTTCTATCTCCTCGATCTCGCTAATGAGGTCGTCCTCCAGCGCGTGACGACCCGCCGTGTCCACGATGTGGACGTCGGCGTCCGTCGTGGCCTCGAGGCCGTCCCGGGCGATCTGGACGGGGTCCTCGCCGTCGGGGTCGCCGTAGAACTCCACCTCCGCGCGCTCGGTCATCTCCTTGGCCTGGTCGTAGGCGCCCGGCCGGAACGTGTCCGTCTGGATGACCGCGGGGCGCAGCCCCTTCTTCGAGAACCACCACGCCATCTTCGCCGCGGTGGTCGTCTTCCCGGAGCCCTGCAGGCCCGCCAGGAGGATGGTCTGGTCCTCCAGGGGGATGTTCGTCGAGTCACCGACGAGGTCGACGAGTTCCTCGTAGACGATGCGGAGGACGTGGTCGCGGGCGGACGTGCCGCTGGGCGGCTCCTCGTCGAGGGCGCGCTCCTTGATGCTGTCCGAGAGGTCCATGACGAGGCTCACGTCGACGTCGGCCTGGAGCAGCGAGCGCTGGATCTCCTTGACCACGTTGTCGACGTCCTCCTCGGAGATCCGGGACTTCCCGCGGAGCGTGTCGAGGGTGCCCCGTAGGGAACTCCCGAGGTCGTCGAGTACCATTGTTGCCCGGAAGTAGACGGCGACCCCCTAAGAGCCTTGTTCCATGGGTCGCCCCGTCAGTCCTCGTCGCCGTGTATCGCCCGCCACACGGTCTCGTCGGTCACTGGCATGTCGAGGTGACTGACGCCAAACGGTTCGAGGGCGTCCACGACGGCGTTCACGACGGCCGGCGGGGCGGCGATGGTGCCGCCCTCGCCGATGCCCTTCACGCCGAGTTCGTTCCGGGGGCTCGGCGTCTCTGTCGTCCGTGTCTCGACGTCCGGCAGGTCGCCGGCCGTCGGGACGCCGTACTCCTGGAGGCCGGCCGTGTGGAGCGAGCCGTTCTCGCCGTAGACGGCGTGTTCGGAGCGCGCCTGCCCAATTCCCTGTGCGACGCCGCCGTGTATCTGGCCCTCGACGAGCGTCGGGTTCACCTGCACGCCGCAGTCGTCGTGAGCCACGTAGCGTTCGATCTCGACCTCGCCGGTCTCCGCGTCGACGGCGACCACGGCGGCGTGCGCGCCGAACGGGTACGTCGAGTCCGCGAGTTCGTAGAACGTCGTCGCCTCCAGGCCCGGGTCGGGGTCGCCGGACCCGTAGGCGGCGCTGGCGACGTCCGCGAGCGACACCGACCGCTCCGGCGCGCCGCGCACGTGCCACTCGCCGTCGTCCACGACCACGTCCTCGACTGGGGCTTCGAGTTCGCTCGCCGCGGCGTTCCGTACCTTCTCTGCGACCTCGCGGGCGCTCTCGGCGACGGCGTTCCCGCCGACGACGGTGCTGCGACTCCCGAACGTCCCCGTGCCCTGTGGCACCTGGTCGGTGTCGCCCTCGTGAACGGCGACGTCCTCGTAGGCGACCCCGAGTTCGTCCGCGACGATCTGAGCGTACGTCGTCGCGTGGCCCTGGCCGTGAGAGTGCGTTCCCGCGGCCACCTGCACGCTCCCGTCCGGGTGGACACGGACCACTCCGCTCTCGAAGCCACTGCCCGCGTCTTCCACGTGGCAGGCGACCCCGACGCCGACGTAGCGGCCGTCTTCCCGCTCCCGGGCGTCGAGTATGTCGTCGATGGGGCCGAGCGCCTCGTCGAGCGCCCGCTCGTAGTCTCCGGAGTCGAGTGTGACGCCGGTCGCCGTCTCGTGCGGGAAGTCGTCTGGCGAGATCAGGTTCCGCCGCCGGAGCTCCACGGGGTCGACGCCGAGTTCGCGCGCCGCCGCGTCGACCAGGCGCTCGGTGACGTAGATGGCCTCGGGGCGGCCCGCGCCGCGGTAGGCGTGCACGGGCGCGGTGTTCGTGAACACGACCGTCGTCTCGCAGTGGACCGCGGGCACGTCGTAGACGTTCGGGAGCAGTTGCCCGTAGTGGGCCGCGATGGCCGGCCCGACGTCGACGGCGTACGCGCCGGCGTTCGCCGTGGTGTCCGCCCGGATGCCGCGGATGGTGCCGTCGTCGTCCACGGCGATTTCGGCGTGCGTTCGGTGGTCGCGGCCGTGGGTCCCGGCGCGGCAGTTGCCGCTGCGCGTCGCCGTCCACTTCACGGGCCGGTCGAGCTGCATCGTCGCCCACGCCGCCACTGACTCTCCCGGATACGTCCGGCCCTTGTGGCCGAACCCGCCGCCGACGTCCGGCGAGACGACGCGCAGGTCGCGCTCCGCGAGGCCGAGGATGTGCGCGAGGTTGCCGCGCTGCCCGTGGGGGTTCTGGCAGGCCAGGGTCACCGTGAGCCGTCCGTCGGCGTCGTCCCGACGGGCGAGCGCCGCCCGGGGTTCCATCGCCGTCGGCAGCACGCGGTTGTTCTCCAGGTCCAGTTCGACCACGCGGTCGGCGGCCGCGAACGCCGCCTCGGTCGCCGCCTCGTCACCGACCGCTCCCCGGACCGCGACGTTGTCCGTCGCGTCCTCGAACAGGGCTGGCGCGTCCGGGTCGGTGGCTGCCCCGGGGTCCACCACGACGTCGAGTGCGTCGTAGCTCACGGCGACGTCGCGGGCGGCGGTGCTGGCGGCGGCCCGGCTCTCGGCCACCACGGCGGCGACCGGCTGGCCGTCGTAGCGCACGCGGCCGTCTGCCAGCACCGGCTGTCCGGACGGGTCGCAGTCGAGGGCAGACCCGGCCACCGGGAGGCGACCCGGCGCGTCCGACGCCGCGATATCCGCCCACGTGTACACCGCGAGCACGTCGTCGTGTTCGAGGGCTCCGCTCGCGTCGACGTCCTCGACGTCTGCGTGGCCGCGCTGGCTCCGCACGAGCGCGAGGTGGGCTTGCCCGGGCGCGTCCAGGTCGTCGGTGTACGCCGCGTTCCCGGTGACGAGCGCGGCGTCCTCGCGGCGCGGCACTCGCTCGCCGACCAGTCGGGAGGACTCCCGGGGCGCGTCGGGGTCGCGATTCGGCATGTCCCGGGGTTGCACGCCGCGCCTAAAGGCTGTTTCCTGAACTCGATTCGAGTCGCCCGGTTCGTGGCACGGACGGTCGGCGCACACTGGCCCGTAGCGGCACGTTCAACCCGCTCGCGCCCATAGGCCCGCTCGTGTCACCCGTCCACGCCACGCGAGCGCTCGTCGACGTGCTCTGTGAACTCGCGGCGGACGCCGACCCGAACTCGCTGTCGGTGCGACTGGCAGCGACGCCGGCGGCCGACCTCCGCCCCACGGACGGCGCGCTCACCGGTGTCGACCCGGAGACCCCGGTGCTCTCGGACTTCTACTTCCCGGACGCCGGCGACGCGCTCACCAACGTCTTCGGCGTGGACCTCGCGACCCCGACCGGCCAGACCGCCGGCCGGTTCGCGTCCCACCCCGACGGCAACCCCGAGGTCTCCATCACGGACGACCTCCACGCACAGCTACTCGTCGCAGTCCCACCGTGGGAGACGGAGAACGTCCGCGCGTACGACCGCAACGGCACCGCTCGCGACCTGGTGCTGGTAGACGCGGAAGCGCCGGAACCGGACGCCCTGGGCTGACCGTCAGTCGGCCAGCAGGTCCTCGACCATCGCCTCGGGGTCGAACTTCTGGAGGTCGTCGTACCCCTGTCCGGTGCCCAGGAAGAGAATGGGTTTGCCAGTGACTTGCGCGACGGAGATGGCCGCGCCACCCTGGCTGTCGGCGTCCGCCATCGTCAGAATCGTGCCGTCGACCTCGGCCGCGGAGTTGAACTCGCGGGCGCGGTTCACCGCGTCCTGGCCCGCCACCGCCTCGTCGACGAACAGCGTGAGGTCGGGGTCGACGACGCGCCCGAGTTTCTCCAGCTGACTCATCAGGTCGTTGGAGGTGTGCAGGCGGCCCGCCGTGTCCCCGAGCACGACGTCGACGTCGTTAGCCTCGGCGTACTCCACGGCGTCGTAGATGACCGCCGTCGGGTCGCCGCCCTGCTCGTGGCTGATGAGTTTCAGCCCGAGGTTGTCCGCGTGCTCCTGGATCTGCTCGTTCGCGCCGGCACGGTACGTGTCGCCGTTGGCCAGCACGGTCGAGTAGCCGCGGTCCTCGAGGTACTTCCCGAGTTTCGCGATGGAGGTCGTCTTCCCGACGCCGTTGACGCCCGTGAAGACGACGGTGACGGGCTTCTCGGCGGCCGCGATGGCCTCGTCGAAGTCGAAGTGCCCCACGTCGATGACCGACAGCAGGGCGTCCCGGAGCGCCTCCTCGACGAGTTCGTCCGTGCTCTCCGTGAACTTCCGCTCCTCGCCGACGAGGTCCTCGTGGATGGTCTCGACGATCTCGTCGGCGACGCTCATCTCCACGTCGCTCTCCAGCAGCGCGAACTCCAGGTTCCGGAGCGGTTCCTCGAGGTCGTCCTCGTGGATCCTGACGCGCCCCTTCGCGAACGAGGTGGCCGAACTCAGGAAGCCGCCGTTGCCGGAATCGTCGGCGGCTTCGTCTGCGTCGTCACTCTCACCGGCGTCGCCATCGTCACCGGCCTCGGCGTCCGCCGCCGCTTCATCGTCGGACGCCGCGTCCGTGGACGCCTCGGGTTCGGCTGGCTCCTCGGTCTCAGCCGTCTCCTCGGCGACTCCGTCCTCCGCTTCCTCCGTCTCGGTTTCTTCCGGCGCCGCGGCTTCGTCGTCGAGTTCCTCGGCGCTCTCCTCGGCGACCTCCTCGGCGTCCTCCCGGAAGTCCGAGAGCTTGTCCTTCAGACCGTCGAACATGCCCTTATTCGCCGTTCTGCTGCTGCTCCTGGGCCTGCATCTGCTGCTGCATCATCTGCTGCTGGGCCTGCTGAGCCTGCTGTTCGAGCGAGGACTGCTCCTCCTCGACCGTCGAGATCTCCTCGCGGACGTCCTCGATGCGCTCGTCGACGGCGCCCTTCTTCTCCTCGAGGACATCGACGGCGTCGTCGCTGGTCTGCTCCGCGGCGTAGCCGCCGCCGAGGCTGACGACGACCTCGTCGATGTCCTCGATCTCGGCGCGCACGTACGCGTCGCCGCCGAGGGGGACCTGCACCGTCGACCCCGTCTCGAGGACGTCGAGGGCCTCCTTGGCCTCCTCGATCTCGGCCTTCTCGGCCTGGAGCGCCTCGATGTCGCCTTTCAGCTCCTCTTTCTCCTCTTCGAGGGCCTGAATTTCCTGGGACAATTGCTGCAGTTGCTGTTGACCGCCGCCTCCAAGACTCATGGGGGAAAATCCGGGAGCGAGCGGGAAGTATCTTCTCATCCAAACACTGCAGGGGGCGTCGTGTCGCCTCCGATCTGGCGAATCGCCGATTTCCGCCGGCTCCCGTGGTCACCACCGCACTCCCCGTCAGCGGGGCGTGATGCCGACGCCGCTGGCGAGCAGTTCGTGGGAGCGCAGCGCGTCCTCGTGGTCGGCGACGACGTGCTGGATCATCACTTCCTCGACGCCGACGCGGTCGGCGAGCTGCGCCAGTAGACCGTCGAGCGTGTCCGGACTCCCGGAGATCGCTCGCGGCCACTCGTCGGCGTCCAGCGTCGCCGGCGTCGGCTCGGGGACGCCGCCGAGTTCGTCGACAGCCTCCTCGACCGAGGGCGTGGTGCCGACCTCGCCCCGCTTCATCCGCCTGTAGGACGCCTCGGCCACGGCTCGCTGTCGCGCCGCTTCCTCGTCGGTCTCCGCACAGACGGCGTTCACCGCGACCATCGCCTCGGGGTCGTCGACGCCGCCGGCCAGCCGCGACGGCTGGAACTGCTCGCGGTACGTCTCGACGGAGTGCTCGGCGAACTGCGGCCGGATGAACGCCGCGAAACAGAACGGCAGGCCGAGTTCGGCCGCGATAGCCGCGCTGGCGGGACTCGACCCGAGCACCCACGGGGCGGGCGTCGCTTCGCCGGAGCGCGGGATTGTGAGGTCGCTGTAGGCGTGTTCGTCAGGGTAGTCGTCGTAGAGGTGGTTGACGACGGCCTCGACCTTCTCCGCGTGGTCCTCGTCCGGGTTCTGGACGTGGCGCTCGGTCCCGAGCGCGCTGTCGGCCGCCGGCGACCCGTTCGCTCGCCCTAGACCGGCGTCGACGCGGCCGGGTGCGAGCGCGTCCAGGGCGCCGAACTGTTCGGCGACCTTGAACGGGCTGTAGTGGTTGAGCAGCACCGCCCCCGACCCCAGGCGTATCGCGTCGGTCTCGGCGGCGAGGTGACCGAGCAGCACCTCGGGCGTCGTCCCCGCGATGCGGTCGGCCATCCCGTGGTGTTCGGCCACCCAGAACCGCTCGTACCCGAGTCGTTCGGCCTGTTGTGCGGCCTCGACGGTGTTCTCGTAGGCGTCGGCCGCGGTGCCGTCGTCGGGGACTGGCGAGAGGTCGACGACAGAGAGGTCCATGTCCCGCCTCGGGGACTGCGCTGGAAAACGGTTCGGCTACCAGCAGTTCCCCGGTGACACCGCCGAAGCGGTACGTCCGGCGCCGTCGCTGTGTACGTCCCAGAGTGTCCGCGAGAAACCGCCTTCAGTCGATGTAGCCGAGCGCGTCGTCGATGCGACCGAGCTCCGGGCCGGTGGTGTCCTGGCCGACGACGTAGCCGTTCTCGTTGGCGACCAGACCGGAGCCGACGAGCGGCGCGCCGTAGTTGATGGTGCCGATGTCCGCGTGGACGCCGAGCGCGTCCTCGATGGCGTCGAGCTCCTCGTCCGTGGACTTCGGGTGGCAGAGCACGCCGTCGTTCGTCGCGACGGCGGCGGTGCCGACGGTGTTGACGCCCGCGAGGCGCCCGCGGGTCACGGGCACGTCGAGGGCGTCCTCGACGGCCTCCACGGCGTCCCGGGAGAGCTCGGAGTGGACGTAGGCGCCGTTGTCGTTGGCGACGACGACGTTCCCGGCGGCGTTCACGCGGCCGGGGAGTTCGCCGACCGGGACGCCAACCTGGTCGTCCACGCGGTCGAGTTCGCGCTGCCGGACGCGGCTACTGACGAGCAGTCCGTTGCCGTTGCCGGCGACGAGCGAGCCGACGGTCGTCGACCCGCCGATGGTCGTCTCGACGGCGGGGACGCCGAGCTCCTCGGCGACGTCGGCGGTCAGTTCGTCGTCGAGGTCCGGGCGGACGAGGACGCAGTCGTCGGTGGCACGGGCGAAGACACCGACGTACGGGGACCCGATGAAAGCAGCGCGAAGCAAACTTTACTCTTCGTGCTCGGCTTCGACGACCGTCTCGCCGTCTTCGACGAAGCGGGCCGCGTGGACGCGGAGCTTCCGCGGCGGGTGTTTCTGGCCGCGCTCCCACACCACTTCGTTGATGGAGGGGTCGAGGCGGACGTCCTCGGTGTCGACGGCGAAGTGCTTCGCGAGGTGTTCGCGCACGATGGTCATCGCCTGCCCTGCCTGCTCGTGCTTGGGCACCTTCGTCACGTCGCGGAGCGGTACGGTGACGATGCGCTCCTCGAAGTCGTTCGCGCTCATTATTCGTCGGTGTCGTTACGCCGCCAGTTGCGGCGCTTGGGGTTTCGCTGGACCTCGCGGTTCGTCTTCATCATGACCCACGCCGGCACGCGGCTGTTCTGCCGCTCGAGCTTCGCCAGGCGCTTCTTCGTGGCCTTCGACTTCTTACCCATAGTACCCGCTTCTACCTCCGCCGACGTTAAAACCTTGTTCTTCTGAGGCCGGCTCAGAGCCGGACTACGCGCACCGTCTCGTAGTTCGGCCCGTCGGGGGTGAGCGTGCTCTCCGTGAGCCGGACCTCGGAGACGCGTGCTGTTCCGACCTCGGGGTGGCGCTCCCGCACGACGTCCTGGACGAGGTCCTTCCCGCCGGCGTGCTCCATCCGTGCGAGCGTGACGTGGGGCGTGAACTCGTGGTCCTCACGCTCGAAGCCGAGTTCCTCGACGTACACTCGCTCGACGGCCTCGTGGAGTGCGGTCAGTTCCGCGCTGCCGTCGCCGACGCCGAGCCACACCACCGAGATGTAGTCCAGACTCGGGAACACGCCCAGTCCCTCGAACGTGGCGTCGAACGGCTCGACGTCCGCAGCCTCGACGGCGGTACCGAGTGCGTCGCCGACCGCCTCCTCGCGCGCTTCCGGGACGTCGCCGAGGAACTTCAGGGTGACGTGGGTCTGCTCGGGGTCGACGAAGTTCAGCCCGCTCGCGTCAGCGAGTTCGTCCTGCACGTCCCCCAGTGCGTCGGCGAGCGCGTCGGGCAGGTCGACGCTGACGAACAGCCGCATACCCGACGTTCGGCGTGCGTTGCCCTTAACCCCCCGCCTCTCTTATCCGCTCGCATGACCGACCGAGAGGACCACGACCACGAATTCTCCGAGGGGCAGGGGTTCGACGACCCCTACGAGGGGTTCGACCTCGACCCGCCCGAGCTGGAAGTCGACCCGTCGCAGGTCGACCCGGTCGACACGCGCGTCGTCACGGACACCCTCGACGAGCGTGTCACGCAGAACGACGACGTCGACGCCGACGAACTCGTCGACGTCGGCCTGAGCTACCTCGGCATCAACCGCCACGAGCAGGCCGTCGACGCCTTCGAGCGCGCCGCCCGGTTCACCGACGACGAGGACCTCGAACAGGAGGCGTGGGTGAACAAGGGCATCGCCCACGGCCAGCTGGAGGAGTGGGACGACGCCGTCGGAGCCCACCGCGAGGCGCTGTTCGTCGCCGAGGACGGCGACTTCGAGGCCGAGGCCCACACGAACCTCGCGTACGCGCTCTGGGAACTCGGCGAGGACGAGCAGGCCTACGACCACGCCGAGAAGGCCGTCCGCGCGAACGAACGGCTCCCGCAGGCGTGGTACAACCTCGGGTTCATCGAGAACGAGAGCGCCCGCCACGAACAGGCCCTCGACGCCCTGGACAACGCCATCCGCCTGGGCTTCCAGCAGGCCGACGTCTACGAGGAGAAGACCCGCGCGCTCGAGGCGCTCGGCCGCGACGAGGAGGCCCAGCAGGTCGCCGAACACGCCGAGGAACTCCGCGAGGCCAAGGAGCGCGACCTCGTCCAGGAATGATCCTCACCGAACGACGGACCGACCGCGGCCTGCTCGTCACCGCCTGTGACGCGGACGTGCTCGGCGAGACGTTCGAGAACGGCGAGGTGGAGTTCACGGTCAACGAGGAGTTCTACGGCGGCGACGAGGCCGACGAGGCCACCGTCCGGGACTCGCTCGCTCGCGCGAACGTCGCCAACCTCGTCGGCGACGCCGTCGTCGACATCGCCATCGAGGAGGGCTACGTCGAGGAGGGCAACGTTCTGGACCTCGACGGAACCGTTCACGCCCAGTTCATGCGTCTGTAGTTCCGTTCTGGCTGGGATTCGGTGGTTTCTGCTTCTGGGTGCAGTTCTACGACGTGTAGAAAGCCCCGGCCGTCTCGGGTCGAGGGGCTCGCTGCGCGCGCTCCCTTCGGTCGCGTGCTTGCGTCGCCCGTCTTCCCCGAGACGGCCGCCCCTTTCATTCCCACCCACTAACGGCTAGCCAGCTGACAACGGGCGGATTGAAAGGGGCGAGGCTGTGGACGATGGCAGGCGACGCTAGCACCGAAACGACCGGGGGGAGTGAGGAACGCAGCGAGCCTCCCGAGTCCACAGCCCCGGGGCTTTCTGGGTAGTGTAACTGCCCACAAAGCCGACTTCGCTCTATCCAACTACTCCCCATCTTCCCCGGCACCGAAGGACAGTTGAAGCCGGACTCCCTACCTCCGAGCAATGAAAGCGAGCGAACAGGCGCCGCTCGACGTCGAGGCTATCCGCGAGGACTTCCCCATCCTCGAGCGCGAGGTGGCCGACGGGAAGGGCCTCGTCTACCTCGACAACGCGGCGACCGCACAGACGCCCGACCAGGTCGTCGACGTCATCGCGGACTACTACCGCACGTACAACGCGAACGTCCACCGCGGCATCCACCAGTTGAGCCAGGAGGCCTCGGTCGCCTACGAGGACGCCCACGACCGGGTCGCGGAGTTCGTCGGCGCCGACGGCCGCGAGGAGATGGTGTTCACGAAGAACACCACGGAGTCCGAGAACCTCGTCGCGGGCGCGTGGGGGCTGAACGAACTCGGCCCCGGCGACGAGGTCGTGCTCACGGAGATGGAACACCACGCCTCCCTCGTCACGTGGCAGCAGGTCGCCAAACGGACGGGCGCCGAGGTGAAGTACATCCCCGTCGACGAGGACGGCTACCTCGACATGGACGCCGCGGCGGAGCTGATCACCGACGACACCCAGCTCGTCAACGCTGTCCACGTCTCGAACACGCTCGGCACCGTCAACCCCGTCGCCGACCTCGCGGACCTCGCCCACGACCACGACGCGCTGTTCTTCGTCGACGGCGCGCAGGCGGCTCCCACCCGCCCCGTGGACGTCGAGGCGATGGACGCGGACTTCTACGCGTTCTCCGGGCACAAGATGCTCGGCCCGACCGGCATCGGCTGCCTGTACGGCAAGCGCCACCTCCTCGAGGAGATGGAGCCCCACCTCTACGGCGGCATGATGATCAACCGCGTCACCTTCGAGGAGTCGACGTGGGCGGACCTCCCCTGGAAGTACGAGGCCGGAACGCCGGTCATCGCGCAGGGCATCGCGCTCGCGGCGGCCGTCGACTACCTCGACGACGTCGGGATGGAGCGCATCCAGGCCCACGAGGAACACCTCACCGAGTACGCCTACGAGCAACTCGACGCCGACGACGTCGACATCCTCGGCCCGCCGGGCGACGACCGCGGCGCCGTCGTCTCGTTCAATGTCGACGGCATCCACGCCCACGACCTCTCGACCATCCTCAACGACCACGGCGTCGCCATCCGCGCTGGCGACCACTGCACGCAGCCGCTCCACCAGAAACTCGGCATCCCGGCGTCCACGCGCGCCTCCTTCTACCTCTACAACACGAAGGAGGAGGTCGACGCGCTCGTCGAGGGCGTCGAGGCCGCTCGTGAGATTTTCCACTGAGCGGGTCCCGTCTCTGCCGCGCGGAACGCTTTTAGGTCGTTCTGCCCTACCAGCAGCCAAGATGAGTATGGGCTCGGACATGTACCGGCAGCAGATTCTGGACCACTACCGAAACCCCCGGAACCACGGCGAACTCGGCGACCCGACGTTCAGCCACGAGGGGTACAACCCCTCCTGTGGCGACGAACTGGAGTTCGACGTGGTCCTCGAGGACGACGGCGAGACCATCGAGCGCGTGGCGTTCCGCGGCGAGGGCTGTGCCATCAGCCAGGCGTCGGCGAGCATGCTCTCCCAGGAGCTCCCGGGGATGACCCTCGACGAGGTCGCCGACCTCGACCGCGACGACGTCCTCGAGTTGCTCGGCGTCGAGGTGACGCCGATGCGCATCAAGTGTGCGGTGCTCGCGGAGAAGGTCGTCCAGGACGGCGCACGGATCTACGAGGGCGAGGCGGACGTCGACCAGACGACGACCGAGGACTGAGGCCGCGGGCCGCGCTTTCTTCCGTTTTCGTCGCCTACGTCTGGTATGGTCGGACAGCCGACTGTCCCTGGGTTCGTCCTCGGCGCGCTGGTCGGCGCCGTCGCCACGGCCGCCGGGTCGTACTTCGTGTTCTGGCGGCGCCAGCGCGCGGCGACCGCACGACTCCGCGTCGCGCTCGCCCACGAGTTACAGTCACTGGACTACCTCGACGACCTCGTCGAGTCGGGGGCGTACGAGGCCGTGACGACGGCCGTCGAGACGCCGGTCGTCTACGAGGCGAACGCGGACGAACTGGGCCACCTCTCCGAGCGCGAAGTCGCGGCCCTCGTGGAGTTCTACGCGTCGCTCTACTGGTTGCGGGACCTCCAGGACCCGGAGGACAAGAAGGCACGGATCGACGACGTCGTCGTGAAGCGCCGGGCCGCCCTGGACGCCGTCGAGGGCGCCTGACGCCACAGACGGGCGGCGAGCACGAACTCGCCGTCATCCTCGCGGGCAAACACTTTTAGTCTCTACCCGCGCAGTCGAACCCGTATTCCCTCCAGACGGCTCGCAGCGGCTCTCGCAGCGATGGTACTGCTCTCCGGCTGTTCGATGCTCCCCGGCGGCGGGGGTGGTGGCGGCGACGTGGAGCCGGACGGCCCGGCGTACCACTCCTTCTCGTTCGCCTCCGATACCGGTGGTGCGGCGTTCGAGGCGACGCTGACCGTCGAGAAGGACGGGTCCGTGATCCACGAGGAGACGGTGTCCAGCGACGGCAGCCGGACGTTCGCAGAACTGGGCCAGGTCGAGGAGCCGGGGCCGTACACGGTGACGGTGAACACGACGATTCCGGCCGCCGGCAGCGGGAACACGAGCAAACGGGCGGAGTTGAACGGGACGCTGGGGACCGAGACGGTCGTCGACGTGACCTACCTCGGAATCTCCTTCGAGTCCCACTCACTGCCAGAACAGGAGATGGCGGAGCCGCTGTACTTCAAGAAGGACATCCCCATGGAGATCGCCTCGACCGTCGTCGTGTCCTACGAGGGCGAGACTGTGTTCTCGGACACCGTCGAGCGGCAGGGTACGGAGGCAGTCGAGCTCGCCGACCTCCCCGAGACCGGCGTCTACCACGTGGCGGTCAGCGGGTCGCACGGCGAGCGCTGGGAGAATCGGACGGTCGTCCTCTCCGACCCGGGGGAGAAACTGTTCGTCGGCCTCGACGGCGACACGCCGGAGATAACCGTCTACGCGCCGGGTGAGGGGCCGTCGCGGCAGTGACCGCTACTCCGGCTTGAGGCCGCCGTCCTGGACGCGCATGACGGCTTCGCCGTCTGCGAGGTTCGGCGCGTCGACGAGCTTCACGATGCGCTTGTCGTTCTTCGACTTCCGCAGGTACATGCGGAACGTAGACTTGTGCCCGAGGATGTTGCCACCGATGGGCTTCGTCGGGTCGCCGAAGAACGAGTCGGGGTTGGACTGCACCTGGTTCGTGACGACGACGGCGGCGTTGAACAGGTTACCGACCTTGTCGAGGTCGTGGAGGTGTTTGTTGAGCTTCTGCTGACGGTCCGCGAGTTCGCCACGGCCGACGTACTCCGCGCGGAAGTGCGCAGTCAGCGAGTCCACGCAGAGCAGGCGGACGGGGTACTCGTCGTCCTCGAACTCGCCCGCGATCTCCTGGGCCTTCTCGGCGAGGAGCATCTGGTGGTTGGAGTTGAACCCCTTCGCGACGTGGATCTTGTCGAGGAAGCTCTGGACGAGTTCCTCCATCGCCTCCTCGTCGTCGGGGGTCCCCTCGATCTCGCGCTGGTCCATCGCGGCCTGGAGCTGCTCCTCGGAGAGGCCACGCACCATGTCGTCGATGCGCTCCGGGCGGAACGTGTCCTCGGAGTCGATGAAGACGGCGCGACCGTGGAGGCCGCCGTGCTCCTGGGGGAGCTGGATGTTGACGGAGAGCTGGTGAGTCACCTGGGACTTGCCGGCGCCGAACTCGCCGTACACCTCGGTGATCGACTGGGTCTCGACGCCGCCGCCGAGCATCTCGTCGATCTCGGGGACGTTCCACGAGAGCTTCCCGATCTGTTCGCGGCGTTCGAGCACCGTCGCGCCGGTCTCGAAGCCACCGACGTCGGCGGCCTCGCGGGCGGCCTGGACGACGTCCGCGGCGGTGCTGTCGCCGACGTCGGCGGCGTTCGCGAGTTCGCCGGACGACGCGACGGCGAGACTCTGGAACGACTCGAATCCGTTCTCTCGGAGTTTCTCTGCGGTTGCGGGACCGACACCGGGGAGTTCCTCGAGGTCTGCTTCGGGCATGTACTCCTGGCTTGGCCCCTCCACCGTATAAAGGCTCGTATACACCGGACTGAAAGTGAAACTGGGGGTCGGAGGCAGGGGTACCTTTATTGCTGTCGTCCAACTCCTCTGTGCCGATGCCCTCCAGACGGCTCGCAGCGGTCCTCGCAGCGATGGTACTGCTCTCCGGCTGTTCGATGCTCCCCGGCGGTGGCGGCGAGCAGACCACGACGCTCGACTCTCCGGACCGCCACGAACTCGTCTTCGCCTCCGAGACCGGCGGCCACGAGTACGAGGCGACGGTGACCGTCGAACGGGACGGCGAGCAACTCCTCTCGGAGACCGTCGCCTCCGACGGCGACGGCCTGTACGCGGAACTCGCGACGTTCGACGAGCCGGGGCCGTACACGGTGACGGTGGACACGACGCTCCCCGACGCGGGCGGGGAGAACGAGCGCGTGCAGTTCGAGACGGACGGCGACCTCGGGAACGCGACCGCCGTCCACCTCGACTACCAGGACGTCGAGCACGCGACGTTCGAACTGCCCCGCCGCGACCTCGAACACGAACTCGGCGTGCAGTCGGATCACACGTCCATCGACGGGCCACAGCCGACGGAGGTCCACTTCCGCGTGGAGCACCGCGGCGAGCAGGTGGCCACCGAGACGACGACCGTCCAGGGGAGCGAACTCACGCGGTCCGTCGACCTCGCGGAGACCGGCGTCTACAACGTCGCAGTCCGCATCGACGACACGTGGGCGAACGACACCGTCGTCGTCACCACGCCCGCCCAGCACGTCGCGGTCACCGTCAACGACCACGGCGACGACGCGACCATCGAGGTCCAGCAGCCGTTCCAGTGGAACTGACGGCGGACCGCCCCGGTCGTGACGGGCGACTTAACACGGTCGGCGGCCTACGGCGCGGTATGACCGACGCAGGGACCTCTTTCTGCCCGCGCTGTGGCGACCCCATCGCCGAGGACGGCGACGGGGCCACTCGCCGCGAGCGCTCGCTCTGTGACGCCTGCTACTTCTCCGACTTCGACCTCGTGGACGCGCCCGACCGCATCGAGGTCCGGGTGTGTGCGCGCTGTGGCGCCGTCTACCGCGGCAACCGCTGGGTGGACGTCGGCGCCATGGACTACACGGACGTCGCCATCGAGGAGACCAGCGAAGCCCTCGGCGTCCACGTCGAGGCCGAGGACGTCGAGTGGGAGGTGCGCCCGGAGCAACTCGACGAGAACTCCATCAGGATGCACTGTTTCTTCTCGGGGACCGTCCGCGGCACCGTCCAGACCGAGGAGGTCGTCGTGCCAGTGAAGGTGAGCCGCCAGACGTGCACGCGCTGTGGCCGCATCGCCGGGGATTACTACGCCTCGACGGTGCAGGTGCGGGCGAACGGCCGCGACCCGACCAGCGAGGAGACCGACCGCGCGGAGGAACTCGCCCACAGCATCGTCGCCGACATGGAGTCGACGGGCGACCGGAACGCATTCGTCACGGAGATCACGGACGCCGAGTCCGGCATCGACATCAAGCTCTCGACGAACAAGATCGGGCTGAAGCTCTCCCGGAAACTCGTCGAGGAGTTCGGCGGCGGCTTCGAGGACCACGAGACGCTCGTCACTGAGGACGAGGACGGCAACGAGGTGTACCGGGTGACGTACGCGGTCCGCTTCCCGGAGTTCAAGCCCGGCGACGTCATCGACCTCGCGGACGACGACGGCGGCCCGGTGCTCGTGCGTTCCGTGCGTGGGAACCTGAAGGGCGTCCGGGTCACCACCGGCGAGCCGTACGAGGCGAGCTACGAGGACGGCGACAGTCCCGAGGCCCGGAAACTCGGCGCCCGCGAGGACGCCGCCGAGGCCACCGTCGTCACCGTCGAGGACGACAACTCAGTCCAGATCCTCGACCCCGAGACGTTCGAGTCGAAGACCGTGCCGCGACCGGACTACGTCGACGAGGACGCCAGCACCGTCCCGGCACTGAAGTCCCGCGCCGGCCTCCACGTCCTCCCCGAAGCGTGACGGACCTCGCCGTCGTCGTCCCGAAACCCGACGCCGAGGACCGCATCGCGGCCCTCGAAGCGGAGGGCGTCTACGACGACGCCCGGAAGGTCAGCGAGCACGACGCCGAGCGCGTCGAACTCCCGGTGACCGAACGCCCGCAGACCACGGCCTTCGAACGTGTCGTCGAGCAGCACGATCCCGAGATGCGCTCCCCGGACCTCGACGCGCTCCTCCGCGAGCGCGGCTGGAGCGACGAGGAACTGGCCCGTGCGCCCTCCTCGTGGGCGGTTATCGGGACCGTTCTCCTCGCGTCGTTCGGCGACTGCCCCCGCCCCGAGGAGGTCGGCGAGGCGCTGCTCGACCTCCACGGCGAGGCGGACACCGTGCTCGACCGCCGTGGGGTCAGCGGAGAACACCGCGAACCCGACGTGGCGGTCGTCGCGGGCGCGGGCGACACCGAGACCGTCCACACCGAACACGGCACGCGGTACGCGATGGACCTCGCTCGCGTGATGTTCGCGCCCGGGAACGAGGCCGAGCGCGTCCGCATGGGCGAGGTCACCGGCGACGGCGAGCGCGTGCTTGACATGTTCGCGGGCGTCGGCTACTTCGCGCTCCCGATGGCGCGGGCCGGCGCCGACGTCACCGCCGTCGAGACGAACCCCGAGGCGTTCCGCTTCCTCGCGGAGAACGCACAGCTCAACGACGTCGCCGACCGACTGGACTGTCTCCTCGGCGACTGCCGCGACGTGGAGACGACGGCGGACCGGGTCGTGATGGGCTACTACGACGCGCTCGGCGGCGGCCCCGTCCACGGTGAGGGTGACGACCCGGGCTACCTCGCGGCGGCCCTCGACAACCTGGTCTCGGGTGGCACGCTCCACGCGCACGCCGTCGCGCCCGAGACCGAACTCCCGGACAGGCCGGAGACGGCGCTCCGCGAGGGCTGTGAGCGCGCCGGCCGCGACGTCGACGTCGAGGCGGTGCGGCGGGTGAAGTCCCACAGCGAGGGCGTCTACCACGTCGTCCTCGACGCCCGCGTGGACTGACCAGCAGGTCTTTGGGTCGACAGTGCTACAGTTCCAGTATGACCCGGCAGCAGGTGCTCGCCGTCTTCCTGACGGTGCTGATGCTCGGCTCCTCGATAGTGTACGGGCTCTCCTTCATCTGAGGCGGCCGGCCGCCTACTCGGTGTTCCAGACATCGGCCATCGGTCCGGACACCGACGGCTGCTCGTCCTCGTCGTCAGCGCCGTCGCTTTCTGCCGACGCGCCAGTCGCAGTTCTGCCGCTGTTCTCGGTCGCGTTTCCACCCGTGGACGGGGCTTCCACCTGATCGACGCCGCCGGTCGTGTCGCCGAGCGCGGCGTCGACGTCCACCTCGGGCAGGTCTGGGACGCTCATCCGGTCGACCTGCTCGCGGAACCACGGCGGCATGTCGGTGCGGGCGCGCTCGAAGAGGTCGAGGATGCTGGTGTCCGCGACGTACGTCGCGCCCTGGTCGTCTGGTGCGCGGACGACCCGTCCGCAGGCCTGGATGACTGTCCGCAGGGCGGTGCGGTAGTACCACGCCCACTGGCCGTCGGCGAGGCGGGCGGCGACCCGGGAGTCGTTCGTGTTGAGGAACGGCGCCTTGCAGAGCACCTGCCAGCGCGAGAGGTCGTAGGCGAGGTCGAGGGCCTCCTCCATCTTCACGGCGATAAAGACCTCCGGGTCGTCGCTGGCCTTCCAGCGTTCGAGTTCCGCGTCCCGCGTGTCGCTGTCGTGGGTGCGCACGCGGTCGCCGACCCCGTACTTACGGAGGTGGCCCGCGAGTTTCTCCGCGATGTCGTAGGAGTGGGCGTGGACGATGCCCTTCTCGTCCGGGTGGTTCGCCATCACGCGCACCACCGTCTCGGCCACCTTCGGGAGGGTCTCGTCGCGGTGCTCGTAGGTCATCTTCCCCTGGGTGACGTCGTACAGCGGCCGGTTCTCCACGGGGAACGTGTGTTCGACGTCGACGAGCGCGACGTTCGACGGGTCGAGGCCGACGCTCCGGCAGAACGCCTCCTTGTTGAGGATGGTCGCCGAGAGTAGCGCGTGCCGGTTCGCGCGGTCCCACACCGTGTGCGTGAGGTAGCGCTCGGGGTCCATCGGCTTCACCGTCACGCCGTTCTCGTCGGCGTCGACCACCCACGTCGTGGCCGACTCCGGGTCGTTGTAGTCCTCGACGAACCAGCTTAACTCGGAGATGAGCTCCTGGAGGCGGTCGCGCTCGCCGGCCTCCTCGGCGGTGAGTTCGTCCTGGCCGAGCAGTTCGTCCTTGGCCGCCTCGCAGACCCGCGTGAGGTGTTCGGCGAAGTTCACCGCGGCGTCCACGTCGCCGTCGAGGTCCGGCACCCGAACCTCCTCCCAGACGGGGACGGTGCGGTCGTTCAGGTCGATGGTGGCGTACATCTCCGCCCACTCCGCGAGGCCGTGGGCCTCGTCGATGACGCAGACGTCCCGGGTCCGGAACACCTCCGACCCGGCGGTCCGCATGAAGTACGCCAGCGTCATCGCGGCGTAGTCCCGCGAGGAGGCGATGGCGCGGTCCGAGAAGTACGGACAGCGGTGTTTGACCGCGCAGTCGTAGCCCCGCTCGCGGGCGCAGGGCGCCCGGTCGACCGGCGTCGTCTCCTCGTTCGGGAGGATGCAGGTGTAGTTGGACTTCCCGCGGATGAGCTTGAGGTCGTCCAGCAGGTCGTCCTCCGCGACGTCGTCCAACTGGCTCACCTGTGGCGTGGTGTAGTAGGCGCCGGTGGCGTCCGTCGGGTCGGCCTCCTCGACGGTGCGAGCACACCCCATGATCGCGCGAGCGACGAGGCTCTTCCCGCTGCCCGTCGGCGCGCGCACCAGCACCACGTCGTTGCCGTCCTCGAAGGCCGCGCGCACGTCCCGGAGCGCCTGTTCCTGCGCGCCCCGGAACTCCGGCGCGGGGAACTCCCCGACGATGCGACCTGGTTTCACTGTCGGAGGGCAGGCGGGCCGCCGGGTTAACCTCACCGCTCGAAGACGACCGCGCGGCCGGGCCGGGCGAGTCGCCTGCTACAGTTTAACACGCTCGCGGCCGTTGGTCCTCTCATGGCCCGAGACCACTTCGAGTCCGAACTGACAGGCAGTCGCGAGGAGATCGCAGCGGCACTGAGCGGCGTGACAGACGGGATCCTCGCGGGGTCGGTGCGACTGGACGACGGCGCGGACGCCGTCACCGTCGACGTGCCCGAGGACATCTCCCTGGAGATAGAACTCGAGAGCGAGGACGACGAACTGAGCCTCGAACTCGAGATGGAGTGGCCCGCGCCGGACGGTTCGCCGGCCGTCGCCCCCGCCGAGCAGCAGCCCGAATCGAGCGGCGACGTGGGCGGAGCCGACACGGGCGAGACCGAACCCGTCGAGGGGGGCGCGGAGACGTCGGCAGCGGGCACGGACGCGTCCGACGCGGCGGCGCCCGCCGAAGGGACCGAGGACATCGTCGTCCCGGTGGCCGCGGCCGACGCCTCGCAGTCCCTGGCCCGCTTCGAGGTGTTCCGCGACCGGGGCGACGAGTGGCGCTGGCGGCTCCGCCACCGCAACGGGAACATCATCGCGACCAGCGGCGAGGGGTACACGCGCAAGCACAACGCCTGGAAGGGGCTCCGGAGCGTGGTGCAGAACGCGCCCGAAGCGGAGGTCCACGAGGACTGACGACCCGGGAACGGACGCCGGTCGGCCGGCGAGGCGCCTACGACTCGCGAGTGTTCGGCCACTCGTGCTCGTCGGACCGCACGAGGCCGAGTAGCCGCCGTCGACGCTCCTCGAGGTCGGCGAGTGCGTCGGCGAACGCCTCGTCGGAGACTGTGGGGACGCCCGCTTCGCGGAGGGCGTCGAGGTCGGGTCCGGGCGGCGCTTCCTCGGCCGGTTCGACGTACGCGGAGCCGACCGTCTGGAGGTACTCGCCGACGCTCGACCGGGACTCGGCGAGCAGGAGCGCGCCGGGGCGGTCGGCCTCGGGGACGCCGTGCTGGAACAGCGTGAGCGTCTCGTCGAGCACCGCGACGCTGGTCGTCGGCGCCCGGTCGGACTGTCTGGTGTAGAAGTAGTGGAGTACGGGGTACGCCATGTGGTTCGCGGTCAGGGTGTTGAGCTGTGTCGCGACCGTGTTCAGGGGGACGCGCAGCCCGGAGAACCGCTCGCCGTCCCAGCTCCGCCGGAGCACCTCCGTGCCCCGCTCCCCCAGTCCGCTGACGTTCTTCGCGAACGTCCGCTTCTGCGTGACCGCGCCGAGCACGGAGAGGACGTACGTGACACTCAGCGTCACGAACAGCATCCCGCTCCCGGCCGCGAGCGTGGTGGCGACCTGCCAGACCGTCCCGCGCGGGACGAAGTCGCCGTTGCCGAGCGTGAAGAACACGTACCCAGTGAAGTAGACGAGGTCTCCCCACCCGACCGTGCGGGCGCCGAACGCGTCCGCGATCGCCTCGCCCGCGCTCGCGAACACCAGCGTCCAGCCGCCCCACAGCCCGGCCGTCCAGACGACGAACCCGGCCCCCAGCACCAGCGGCCCCCCGAGCTCGAGCAGCCGCGACTCCCGCGACCCAACGCGCCGCAGCACCCGCCACGTCCCCGACATCAGGCGCGCCGTCAGCGGGCCAGCGCCGCCCTCCACCCAGACGATCGTCCACAGCAGGTCGACCACGACCCCGACGAGCAGGACGAGGCCGACGACGAGGGTGACGACGCTCATCCCCCGTCCCTCCCGCTGCCGGACGCTCGCTGCGGGACCCCACCAGCCGCGCCACCCGGAACCGTACTGCCTCCGCTGGACTGGTTCGAGTCAGTTCTCACCCGCGGGAGTACGCGCTCGACGCGGAAAGGTCCCCTACCGGCAGCCGCCAGCCGTTTTCCGAGTGCGCCGACAGCCCACGGTCAGTCCCGGAGGTCGTCGACGTCGCCAGCTCCCGGGTCGTCGGGCAGCGCGTCGATGCAGTCGAAACAGAGGAAGAACTCGGTGTCGTCCGTGAACTCCAGGGTCATCCCACCAGTCCTGGTCTGGCTGGTCGTCCAGATGTTCGCGATGCCGCCCGCGAGTCGGACCTCCCCGGCACACCCCTCGCACTGTTCGGCCATACCTCTCGTTGTGGTCCGGTGGGCAAACACTTTCGCCTCCAGGAGGGGGCCAGCCGTCTTTCACTACTCGAAGTAGTATCCCTGGCTCCCGCAGGGGGTACTCTGAACACCCTCAATCACGAACGCGCGACCATGGAGGTGGACTGCGAGAACTGCGCCGGCTGTTGTGTGGACTGGCGCGCGCTCGCGGACGTCCCCGAGCACGAGCGCCGCGGCCCACAGGAACCGCTCGACGACACGTACAACCTCGTGCCGCTCACGCGCGAGGACGTGCGGGCGTTCGTCGACGCGGGGCTGGGGGACGCGATGACGCCGCGGCTCTGGCGCGCTCGCGAGGGGCCGAGCGTCGAGGTGGACGGCCACCAGGTCGCCGCAGTCGCCGGCAAGCCGGCGTTCTTCGTCGGCCTCCGGAAGGTCCCGAAACCGGTCGCCCCGTTCGACACCGACCCGCGGTGGCTGCCGACGTGCGCGTTCCTCGACCCCGAGACCCTCCAGTGTCGCATCCACGACGACCCCGAGTACCCCGCGGAGTGCGGGGCCTACCCCGGCCACAACCTCGCGCTCGACGTCGAGACCGAGTGCGAGCGCGTCGAGGAACACGTCGGCGGCGACCGCCTGCTCGACGACACACCGCCCGGGGAGACGGCGGCGCTCCTGTTCGGCCCGGAGGCGGTCGGCCAGAAGGTGTTCGTCTACCCGGAGCCCGACGACCTGGCGGACGGCCTCGTCGACCGCCTCGTGGCAGGTGAACCCACCGACGTGGACCGGGCGCGGTTCGTCGCCGTCGCTGCCGCCAGCGCGCCCGGGACGACGGCCGTCGAACCGACGAAACGCGAGCAGGCGTACGAGGCGACTCTCGACGCCGACTCCTGGGTCGGGCGCGCGGTCGCGGACTGGGCGACTCGCGCCGACAGCGACGACCCCGACCCGGCGCTCGGCGAGCGCGTGGAGGCGGCGCGGGGAGCGCCAGAGACGCCCGGCTGGGACGCACTGCGGTCGGAGTGAGGAGTGACCGGCGTTCGTCACTCACTCCGCTGGTACCTGTTCCGGACGACGATCGCCGTCCCGTTCATCAACAGCAACACCACGACCAGTGTGACGACCCCCGCCGCCAAAACGCCGAAGCGGAAGTCCGGGTCGAACTCCGACGACCAGGCGAATATCTGGCGAGGCATCGCGCTGAACTTGTCGAAGAACCCGTTGGGCGCCAGGCGCACGGAGGCCGCAGCGCCGATCATCAGCAGTGGCGCGGTCTCCCCGATGGCGCGGCCGAGCGCGAGGATGGTGCCGGTGAGGATGCCCGGGAGCGCCCGTGGCAGTACCACGTTCCGTATCGTCTGCCACTGGGTCGCCCCCATCCCGTAGGAGGCGTTCCGCAGCGAGTCCGGGACCGCCCGGATGGCCTCCTGTGCGGAGATGATGACGATGGGGAGGATCAACAGCCCCACCGTCATGCCGCCCACGACGACGATGCCGCCGGCCAGCCCGACCTCCTTGACGAAGAGGGCCAGCCCGAGCAGCCCGTAGACGACCGACGGGACCCCCGCGAGGTTGCCGATGTTGATCTCGACGAGGTCGACGAGTCGGCCGCGGAGGCCGCTGTCGGGCGCGTACTCCTCGAGGTAGATGGCGGCGCCGACACCGACCGGGAACACGAGGACGACGATGACGGCCAGCATCAGCACCGAGCCGACGAGCGGCGGGTAGATGCCTGCCTTCTCCGGCGTGATCGACGTCGGACTCGTGAGGAACGCCCAGTTCAGCCAGGAGTCCGGACCGGCGAAGCCCAGACTGTCGGTGAGCGCGACCCCGAGGGCGACGCCTCCGGCGAGGACCGGGGGGAACGCGAGTCCGGAGCGGCCCTCGCGCCGACGCACCACCCCCTCCAGGTAGACCGCAGTCGGGACGACCGTCGCCGTCGCCAGCAGGACCCAGTTCTGCGCGCTCAGCCCAACCGCCGGAGCGATGAACGAGCCGACGGTCAGGACCAGCAGGGACCCGGCCACGGTCTCGCGAACGCCGCGGTCGTCGTTCCGGCGACGCTCGACCACGCGACCGAACAGCAGGGCCGTGGGGAGGGTGACCGCTGCGAGGAGCAGTAGCCAGCCCGGGACCGCGCTCAGCACCGGACGGAGCACCGCGCCCACGCTCGGCAGCAGGTCGGGCGTCGCGAAGCTGACCGTGACGATCTCCGTGTTCGTCAGCGGCGACGTGAGCGTCGTGTCGACGCTCACTGCAGGGACGCCCTGGACGGCGACGAGTGGCGCCAGGACGACGACGGCCAGCCGTTCCACGGCGGCCGCCGGCCGGAACCGCTGGTGGGCGAGGACGGCGGCGCCACCCACGAACAGGGCCGCGACGAGTCCGAACCAGTCTGCGGGTGTGGCGATCTCGATGAACAGGACGGCCAGCCCGGCGCCGACCACGAGGCCGACGACCGGAATCCCGGTGACTGCGACTGCGACCTCGCCGGCCGGTCCGTCGGCCGTGTAGTACGTCACCGCCAGCGCCAGCACCGGGAGGACGACGGTCGCCGCGTAGACGGCGTGCCACCCGGGGTCGGCAGTGAACGGCTGGACGGCGTCGACGAACACGTACGCCAGCATCGCGGCGACCACCACCAGCCCGAAGACGGTCGCGGCGAGCGTGACGCCCTCGAAGAGACGGCCACGGAGTCGGCTGACGCCGGTCTCGCCGGTGAAACGGTGTTCTCCGTCCTCCGAGCGGTGTTCCTGGGCCATCAGTTGTACTCCTCCCGGTGTCGTTCGGCGATCCAGTTGCTGAGGTAGTTCATCACGAAGGTGATAGCAAACAGCGTCAGTCCGAGCGCGAACATGCTCTTGTAGGTCGGCGACGCGGCGCCGGCGTCGCTCGTCACGGCCTGGACCATGGCCGACGTCATCGTCTGGCCGGACTCCTGGAGGCTGGACGTCGGCGAGGTGAGGTCGAGCATCCGTGGCCGGAGTCCCATCGCCATGACGACGACCATCGTCTCGCCGATGGCCCGCGAGAGCGCGAGGATGAACGACGCGAAGATGCCGGAGATGGCGGTCGGGACGACGACGCTCGTCGACACTTGGAACTTCGTCGCGCCGAGTGCGAACCCGCCCTGGCGCAGGGAGTCGGGGACGGCGCTCATCGCGTCCTCGCTCAGACTCGACACCATCGGGATGACCATCACGCCGACCATGATCGAGGCGCTCAACACGTTGAACGTCCCGAGGTCGAGGCCGAGCGTCCGGAGGAACGGCGTCAGGTAGATCAGCGCCAGGTAGCCGTACACGACCGTCGGGACGCCGGCCAGGATCTCCAGTGCGGGCTTCAGCACCGAGCGTGCGCGGTCGGAGGCGTACTCGCTGAGGTATATCGCCGCGAGGACGCCGACCGGAATCGCGACGAGCGCGGCGACACCGGTGACGAGCAGCGTGCCGGTCACGAGTGGCAGGACGCCGAACTGGTCACGGGCGGTGATCCACGTCGTCCCCGTGAAGAAGGCGACCGGGTCGACCAGCTCGAAGAACTGGAGCGCGTCGAACGCGAGCGTGAAGATGATACTGCCGGTGACGACCACCGTGAGCGACGCGCACAGCAACAACAGGTACCGGTACAGCCGCTCGCGGACGACTCGGCTCTGTTCGCCACCGGACAGCTGTAGAGATGGGGCTTGGTTACTCATCTGAAATAGGGGGCGGTCACGGTGTCGAGGCGACGGCGGCTAGTTCTCGTAGACGTCTTCGAGCGTGCTGAGGTTCTCGTCGCGCATCTCGACGCTCGACGGCACGTAGCCGATCTCCTGGACGAGGTCCGTCTCGGCGTTCTCGAGGTAGAACTCGAGGAACTCGTAGACCTCCTCGCGCTGGATCGCGGACTCCGAGCCGTAGATGAACAGGGGACGGGCCATCGGGTAGGAGCCGTCCTTCGCGTTCGCGAGGCTCGGCTCGGAGGGTTCGTCGCCCTCCTCGGCGGCGATCTTCACGGCCTTGACGGAGTCGGAGTTCTCGTTGTAGTAGGCGTACCCGAAGTACCCCATCGCGTACTGCGAGTCCTGGATGCCCTGCACGATGAGGTTGTCCTCCTCGGTGGGTTCGTGCTGGGCGGTGTGCTCGTACTCCTCGCCGATGACGTTCGCGTTGAACCAGTCGTACGTCCCGGAGGTCGAGGCCGGGCCGAACAGTTCGAACTCCTCGTCGGGCCACTCGTCGCGGACGTCCGACCACATCTGGGCGCCGTCCTTGCGCCAGATCTGGGACAGCTCTTCGAAGGTCATGCTGTCGACCCAGTCGGCGTCGTTGTTGACCGCCATTGTCAGCGCGTCGCCGGCGATGTGGAACTCGATCGGCTCGACGTCGTTGCCGCGGCAGTTCTCGACCTCGCTGTCCTTGACCGGGCGCGAGGCGCCGTTGATGTCCGAGTTGCCGGGGCAGAAGTGGTTCTCGAAGCCGCCGCCGCTGCCGGTCGAGTCGACAGTGACGTTGACCTGTGGGTGCTCCTCCATGAACCGCTCGGCCATCGCGTTCGTGACGGGGTACACCGTACTGCTGCCGGTGTTGACGACCTCCCCGGAGAGTGCGTCATCGCCGCTCCCCTCGGTCGTGTCGTTCCCGCTGCCGCCACTGTCACCGCCGCTGCCACCAGTGTCCCCGTCACCGTCGCCGTCGCCGCTCGAGGTACAACCGGCGAGTGCGGTCGCTCCGACGGCACCGGACGACAGCAGGAATCTCCGCCGCGATACCAGGTCGGACAGACGCTCTGAGTCGCGCGTCATCACCTGAAGCGGGGCGGTAATCTACTAAACCCCTTTATAATAGGGGTCCGGGCTGCTCTGAGGTGTCCGGACTGCTACGGGCCGTTCAGAGCGGTTCGGGTGTCACTGTTCGCCTATATAGTTCGCCTCGCTGGCTGGCAGCCCCACGCGTGGTAGTCGTGCCGGCCTGGAACGCTGCCGTCGCTATCGTGTGGAGAACACCGTGGTCACTGTCGCGTCGTCGTGCGCGGTAAAACAGGCGGGTCAGTTCTTCATCTGCTGGAACCGGTCGAGCAGTTCCTCCGCAGAGTCGCCCGAGTCGAACTCCACGGACCCCTCGTAGGTCGTCCGGGTGTCGTCGTCGGTAACCTCGACGTTGTTGTTCTTTGCCTCGCGGCGCTCGTGCTCGTCCTCGTCATAGGCACCCATTGACATGGCAGTCACTCACACGTTTGTAGTTGGTACCTATGAATGTAACGGATGTTCACACACCCGTCGGTCAGAACGAAACCTGGTCGGGGCCGTCGACACCCATCGGCGTCGGGTCGCGGTCGCTGTAGCCGACCCGTCCGACTGCGTCGGCGCCGACCGCACCGTACACCGCGAACGTCGCGTCGAGCGCGCTGTCGAACTCGCGGTCGCCGCTGCGCTCGATGAGCGCGCGCAGCGTCTCGCCGCCGTCGGCCTCGTCGAGTTCGTAGTCGCCGCAGGCCGCCACGAGTTCGCTGGCCGTCAGCGGGTACGACTGCGCCGCGAGCACGTCGGTGGTGTCTCTGAGTGTCATCAACGAGATGGTCGCCCAGGAACTACAAGAGGGTTCTGGATGAACAATAATGAATGTTCTAGGGGCCTTAGTCGCCGCGCCGGACCGGGCGGTTTAGGTGGCGCCGCGTCGCCACCCCCGTATGGTCTACGCGGACCTCCACGTCCACACCGACAACTCGGACGGCACGCTGGCGCTCGGCGAGGTTCCCGCGGCCGCCCGCAACGCCGGCGTCGAGGCGGTCGCCATAACCGACCACGACCGACTCCACCCCGACCTCGACGCACCGGTCACGGAACGGGACGGCGTCGAACTCGTCAACGGCATTGAGCTCCGCGTGGCGGCCGACGACCAGCGCCTCGACCTGCTCGGCTACGGCGTCAGGGCCACCGACGCGCTCGTCGCCGAGACCGAACGCATCCAGCGCGACCGCGTCGAGCGCGGCCGCCGCATCATCGAGAACGTCGAGGCCGAACTCGGCGTCACTCTCGACGTGGAACCCCGGGAGGGGCTCGGCCGACCCCACGTCGCCCGCAGCGTCGTCGCCCACCCCGACACCGACTACGACGAGATCGGCCCCGTCTTCGACGACCTCATCGGCGACGACGGCCCCTGTTTCGTCGCCCGCGACGTCCCCGACTTCGAGACGGGCGTCGCGCTCCTCTCGGAGTCGTGTGGACTCGTCGGCCTCGCCCACCCGCTGCGCTACGAGGACCCCCCGGCCGCGCTCGCGCGCTGTGACGTCCTCGACGCCGTCGAACTCCACTACCCCTACGACCGGCCGGTCGGCGACGACCCGGACGAGGGCGGCGCGGCGCTCGTCCGCGCGGCCATCGACGACCACGACCTGCTCGCTACGGGGGGTAGTGACGCCCACGAACGCACGCTGGGGAAAGCCGGTCTCGACCGCGAGGCGTACCTGGCAGTTCGACGACGACTCCCGTAACTTCCTCTGCCGTGAGGGTCATGTAGCCCGAGCCCCAACCAACGTGCATGCAGTGTCACTACTGCGACGGGAGTGCGGACGTCACTGTCGACAAGGACGGTGTGAAGGTCGGTGTCTGCGAGGACCACTTCCAGGACCGGCTCGACGAGCTGTCGGACAGTGAGACCCTCCAGCGACTCCGGGAGCAACTCGAGATAGAGCGGTCGTAACCGTCGCGGACGGCCGGAGCAGTTCTCTCGCCTTCGCTCGCGAACAGTCGCTACGTTCGGCCGGCGTCGACGTCGATGGCGTCGACGGGGCAGACGTCGACGCAGAGCATGCAGTCGATGCACTGGCTCTCGTTGGCCGGGTCGGCCTTGAGTTCGCTCTCCGGATGGTCGGGGGAGTCGACCCACTCGAAGACGTCGACGGGGCAGTCCTCGACGCAGGCGCCGTCGGCGAGACAGATGTCGAAGTCCACCGCGACGTGGGTGCCGTGGATGCCGAGTTTCTCGGGTTCCTCGACGGGACCCCACACGTCGTGGCCCTCGTGGGTGTCCACCTGCTCTCGGTTCTCCGTGAACTGCGGGTCGATAGCCATACTGGACCTCCGTCGTCCCGCGGTATCAACCCCTCGGGTCACACGTTCGGCACGCGCGACGAGTAGGCTTATGCGCCAGCCCCGGCTTCGTTCATCCATGCGGAAAGTACGCCTCGACGACCTCGACTCCCGGATGGGGCCCGCCGACCGGAGCCTCCCGCTGACCGACGCGCTCGGCGTCACGGACGCGGCGCTCAACGTCTACGAACTGGCCCCCGGCGACAGCTTCGCGTACGGCTTCCACGCCCACGAGAACCAGGAGGAGATCTTCTACGTACTCGAGGGCACGGTCACGTTCCGCACGCTCGACGACGACGTCGAGGTGGGGGCCGGCGAAGTCGTGCGCTTCGCGCCGGGCGAGTTCCAGCGCGGGGTCAACCGCGGCGACGAGCGCGTCCGGGCGCTCGCCGTCGGCGCGCCCCAGGACGCCGGCGACACCGAGATCCTCCGCGAGTGTCCGGAGTGTGGCGGCGAGACGACACACGACCTCGAACTCGCCGACGACCGCTCGGAGATCCGCGCGGTCTGCGAGGAGTGTGGGATGGTCACTGGCCGCTTCGACTGACCATGCCCGAACACCCGCCCCGGGTCGTCTTCGACGACGACTGCGGCTTCTGCACGTGGTGTGCGAACTGGGCTGCCCGGCACGGCGACGTCGAGACGGTCGGGTTCGAGCAGCTCACACCGGACCAGCTGGCGCGGCTCCCAGAGGACTGGGAGAACTGCACGCACTTCCTCACGGACGACGCGGTGTACTCCTGCGGCGAGGCCGTCGAGCGCGCGCTCGTCCACGACTTCCCGGTTCTCGGCCCGGTGTTCGCCGTGCTGCGTGCGATTCCCGGCTACGCCTGGCTCCGCGAGCGGCTCTACCGCTTCGGCGCCGACCGTCGGGTCCTGCTCGGGAAGCTCGCTCGCGACGACCCGCCCGCGCGGCGCTAGGCGTCGTCAAGCGATTCGAACACCGACGCTGCGGTCACTCCACGACGCGGACGGGCGTCACTTCTGCGACTGCGTCGACGGTGGCGACGTAGCCAACGTCGTCGAGGTAGTCGAGGAGTGCCTCCGGGTTCGAGACTCCCGAGAGACCAGTTCTGCCCATGGCTACCGCCGCCCGCAGTTCGTCCGTCCACCCCTTCTCGGGTTCACGGTCGACGACCGTGACGACTCGCGCATCCCCGTCCGGATTCGCCGGGTCGAGTCGGAGCATGTGGTGGGCCGCGTAGTCGCCGACGACCTTCCGGACGCGGTGCGTCGTCCCGTCCGCCCGGAGGTAGCTGTGGCCCTCGAACGTCTCGACGGCGGCCGGCCGCTCCTCGTGGTGGCCGACGGCGAACGACCCGTTGTCCAGCATCTCGTCGGCGACTGCGCGCTCGCTCTCGGTGAGGTCCGTGTAGTCGAGGACGTCACCGTCCGCCTCGCTGTCGGTCGCCTCGACGAGGCTGTACTGGTAGCTCGCCTCTTCGGCGAAGTCGGCGAACGACGCGGTCGCATCGTACGTCTCGTCCCGGAACTCGACGTAGTCGAACTGGCCGAGCACGAGCGTCTCCTCGGGGTCCGTGTCGCCGGGTCGGGTGAGGTCCACGCGTCCATCGCTCTCGGCGGCGTCGACGACCAACTGGGAGAGGTCCGGGGCGGCGACGGCGACCGTCGCCCCGTCCGGCACCTCGCTCGGCGCTACCTGCGTGGCGTCTAGTTGCAGGTCGACGGTCGTCTTCGGACCTGCCGTCGTCGTCTCCTCCGTCGTCGTGTCCGGCTCCTGGGTAGTGTCGCCGGTCGAACCGCCACCGCTCGCACAGCCAGCGACGACCGCGAGCAGCACTGCACTCCCCGTCCGGAGAGCGTTCCTGCGGGAAACCATACGCGTCGTTCCAGCGCGCCGAGTAAGTGCTTTGTCGGACGGCGATTGACGACGACCCCGTGGCAGAGAAGAGCGGCTTACTGGTACGCTGCGATGCCGGTGAGGTCCTCGCCCAGGATGAGCGTGTGGATGTCGTGGGTCCCCTCGTACGTGTAGACGGTCTCCATGTTCGCCATGTGGCGCATCGGCGAGTAGTCCGTGGTGATGCCGTTGCCGCCGAGCATCTCGCGGGCGACGCGGGCCTGGTCGCGGGCCATCCGGACGTTGTTGCGCTTGGCCATCGAGACGTGCTGCGGGCGGAGGTCGCCGCGCTCCTTGAGGTCCGCGAGGCGGTGGGCGAGCAGCTGGCTCGTGGTGATCTGGGTCGCCATCTCCGCGAGCTTCTGCTGCTGGATCTGGAAGCCGCCGATCGGCTTGCCGAACTGCTCGCGGTCGGTGGCGTAGTCGCGGGCGGTCTCGAAGCAGTCGCGGGCCGCGCCGACGGCGCCCCACGCGATGCCGTAGCGGGCCTGCGTCAGGCACGAGAGCGGCCCCTTCATCCCCTCGACGCCGGGGAGGCGGTTCTCCTGGGGGACGCGGACGTTCTGGAGGCTGATCTCGCCCGTGATCGAGGCCCGGAGGCTGAGTTTGTCGTCGATCTTGTTCGTCGTGACGCCGTCGCGGTCGGTCTCCACGAGGAAGCCGCGGACCGTGCCGCCCTCGGAGGCGTCCTTCGCCCACACGACCGCGACGTCCGAGATGGGGGAGTTCGTGATCCACGTCTTCGAGCCGTTCAGGACGTACTCGTCGCCGTCCTTCTCGGCGCGCGTCTCCATCGCGGAGGGGTTCGAGCCGTGTTCGGGTTCCGTGAGGCCGAAGCAGCCGACGGCCTCGCCGGCGCCGAGTGCCGGCAGCCACGTCTCCTTCTGCTCCTCGCTCCCGAAGGCGTGGATCGGGTACATGACGAGTGCGCCCTGCACGCTCGCCATCGAGCGCAGCCCCGAGTCACAGGCCTCCAGTTCCTGCATCAGCAGGCCGTACGCCTTCTCGCCGACGCCGGGGAGGCCGTACCCCTCGAGGTTCGGCGCGTAGAAGCCGAGTTCGCCCATCTCCGGGATGAGCTCGGTCGGGAACGTCCCTTCGACGTAGTGTTCAGCGACGTCCGGTCGGACGTTCTCCGCGACGAACTCGCGGGCGGTGTCGCGGATGAGCCGCTCCTCGGCGGACAGGTCTGCCTCCAGACCCACGTAATCGAGCATGAGAGCTAGTCGGCGAGCGGCGGTCAAAAAGCCTGCTAGTCGGTCTCGCACCGTCGAACGCCGACGGTGTGGCGCTCAGTCGGCCGCCGGGGAGTCGGCGACGCTGCGCGTGAAGTTGTCGAACAGCTGTTTGGCCTCGCAGGCCGCGGCGTAGTTCTCGTCGTCGATGCCCGCCAGCACCTCGGCGACGCGTTCGTCGCTCAACTCCCCCTTCCGGGTCGTCACGCGTTCTGCGGTCTCGGGGTCGTACTCGGGGTGGAACTGGACGCCGACCGAGTCGTCGACGCGGAACGCGTGGACGCCGTAGTCGTTCTCCGCGAGCAGTTCCGCGCCCGGTGGGAGTTCCGTGACCGTGTCGGAGTGGGTCGTGAAGACGGTGACGGAGTCGCCGACGCCGTCGAAGATCGGGTCGTCCGTCGTCACCTCGACCTCGCGGTAGCCGATCTCGTACTCGCCCATCGTCTCCACGTCGCCGCCCAGCGCCGCTGCGATGACCTGGTGGCCGAAGCAGACGCCCAGTAGGGGCACACCAGCGTCGTGGACGTCGGCCACGTAGTCGACGAGCGGCTCGATCCACGCCTCGTCGTAGTAGACCGAGGCGCGGGACCCGGACACGACGACGCCGTCGTAGTCCGTGCTCTCGGGGAGTTCACCCGAGACGGCGTGGAACTCGACGAGGTCGGTGTCGAGTTCTCGGCGGAAGTTCCGGGTCGTGTCCGTGGAGTCGTGGGCGGCGTTCAGCAACGCGACGCGGGACCGGCTCATTCGAGTACTGGTAGTAGCTGCAGCTTAAAGGCGGTTTCGCCGCCGCAGGGGGCCCCGGGGTCGTTCGAGCGGGGGCGGACACCCGGTAGCACCGGCCTACTCGTTCGTAGACTCGACTTAGGACGGTCCGGGGGGCCGGTCGCGGGCGCTCCGAATCACCTTTGACGGGGCACCGTCACGTCCGAACAAATGCGTGCCATCAAGGACAGCGTCCACGACTACATCGAGGTCGCGGGCGTCGCGGAGGCGCTGCTGGACGCGCCCGCCGTCCAGCGGCTCCGCCACATCAAGCAGCTGAGCACGATTCGGCTGGTCTACCCGTCGGCGAACCACACGCGCTTCGAGCACTCCCTGGGCGTCTACCACCTCGCCGACCGCGCGCTCGACTACCTCGACGTCACCGGCGCGCGAGCCGACACCGTCCGGGCCGCCGCGCTCCTCCACGACGTCGGCCACGGCCCCTACGGTCACCAGACGGAGGGCATCATCCAGCGTCGCCTCGGCCGCCACCACGACGAGGTCGGGGAACTGCTCACGGAGGGCGTCGTGGGGGAGACGCTCCGCGACCACGGCCTCGACCCGGACCGCGTCGCCGCCGTCGTGGCGGGCGAGGGGCGACTCGGCCAGCTCGTCGCGGGCGAACTCGACGTCGACCGGATGGACTACCTCGTGCGGGACGCCCACCACACCGGCGTCCCCTACGGCACCATCGACCACGGCCGCCTGCTCCGTGCGCTCACCTTCCGCGACGGCGACCTGGTGCTCGCCGAGGGGAACGTCGCGACCGCCGAGAGCGTGCTCGTCGGCCGCGCGCTGATGAACGCCACCGTCTACCGCCACCACGTCTCCCGCATCGCGGGGTCGATGCTCGAGCGCGCGAGCGAACGCCTCCTCGACGAGACCGACCTCGACCCGGCGACGTTCGCGCGTACGACCGACGCCGAGTTGCTCGGCGCGCTCCGCGAGTACGACGCCACCGCGGACGCCGCGCGCCGCATCCACGACCGCGACCTCTACAAGCGCGCGGTCTGGACCGAACGCGGCGACGTCCCCGACGACCTGGTGGCCGCCGACTACCACGACGTCCGGGAGTTCGAGCGCGACATCGCCGAGAGTGCTGGTGTCACCGAGCAGTGCGTCGTCGTCGACAACCCCGGCTCCCCGTCGATGCCGGAGTCCTCCGTGCGTGTGGCAGTCGGTGGAGACGTCCGCCCCCTCCACGAGCAGTCGCCGCTCGTCCGCGGGATGCAGGAGTCCCAGCGAGTCCAGTGGCGCTTCGGCGTCTACGCTCCCGACGAGCACGTGCCGGCGGTCGCGGCGGCCGCCGAGCGCGTCCTCGGCCTCGGCGGCGTCGGCGACCCGACGGAGTAACGCGCACGCTTTCGTACCGTGTTCCGGACGAACGAGCTCTCAGCCCGCCCGTTCTGCCGTAAACCCTATCCGTACACCCTGGTTATACCACACGATAGATAATGACATACTCTGGGGGGCGTCCGGGCGACTCCGGACCCGACGCTACGTCCGCTCGGGCAGACAGCCAGCCGTCGGTCGACGCGCTCCTCGACGTCCTGGCCGACGCCCACCGGCGGTTCCTCGTCGAGTTCCTGCGCGAACAGCCAGCGGAGACGTGCTCGTTCGCGGCGGCTATCGACCACGTCGTCGCGCGGGCAGAGCGGGAGCGCGAGGAGCAACTGGACCACGACGACGTCGAACTCCAGTTCTACCACCGCCACCTCCCGAAGCTCGCGGACGCCGGGCTCCTGGAGTACGACACCCGCAGCGAGACGATCCGCTACCGACCGAACGAGCGTCTGGAGCTACTGTTCGACGGCATCCAGGAACTCCGCACGGACTGAAGAAGCCGTTTCTCGACGCGTCGCCGGTCAGGCGCTCGCGACTTCGCGCAGCACGTCGGGCGCCGCCTCGAGCGCGTCGTCGAGTCGCTCGCCGTCGGGACCGCCGCCCTGCGCGAAGTCCGCCGGGCCGCCACCGCCGCCGCCGACCATCCCTGCGAGTTCGCCGACGACTTCGCCCGCGTTCACGGGCACGCCGTCGGGCACCGCGACGACGAACTGCGCACCGTCCGCGCCGGAGCCGACGACCGCTATCTTCCCCTCCTCGGCGAGCGCGTTCGCCGTCGCGCGGAGTTCGCCCATGTCCGAGTCGATGCGCTGGACGACCGCCGTCGTCCCCGCGACGTCGACCTCCTCGCCGTCGCCGCCGCCCGAGGCGCGGGCCGCCGCGAGCTGTTCTTTCAGTTCGTCGATGGTCTTCCCGCGTTCCTTCCACTCCGTGAAGAACCGCTCGGCGGTATTGGGGACCTCGTCGGGCGAGACGTCGAACGTCTCGGCGGCCGCGAGCAGGTCGTCTTCGGTCGACTGGACGTGCTCGATGGCGGCCGCGCCCGCGGCGAACGTCAGGCGCTCGACGCCGTCCTGGACGCGCTCGGCGTTCAGGATCTTGATCGCGCCGATCTCGCCCGTGCGGGCGACGTGCGTGCCGCCGCAGGCCTGGACGTCCTCGCCGACGTGGACGAGACGGATGTTCTCGCCCGTCGGGACGCCGCCCTGGTAGAGGTCGAAGCCGTACTTCTCCTCGGCCTCGTGGCGGTGGGGCCACTCGCGCTGGACGGACGTGTTCTCGCGGACGACCTCGTTGGCCACGCGTTCGATCTCCTTGACCGTCTCCCGGTCGAGGCGCTCGAAGTGCTGGACGTCGAGGCGCGAACTGTCCGTCCCCTTCTGGGCGCCGGCCTGCCGGATGTGGTCACCGAGCACCTGCCGGGCCGCGTAGCCGACGACGTGTGTCGCGGTGTGGTGGGTCATCAGGCGCTGGCGGCGCTCCACGTCGATCTGGCCGCGCACGAACTCGCCCTTCCCGGGATTCTTGTCCGTCCGGTGGAGGACGACGTCGCCGCGCTTCTGGACGTCCAGGACGTCGGCAGTGAGGTCGTCCGTCGACAGCGTGCCACGGTCGGCCGGCTGACCCCCGCCCTCCGGGTAGAACATCGTCTGGTCGAGCACGACGTCGTACGTCGTCTCGTCGTCGCCCTCGCGCTCGAAGACGTCGAGGACGACCGCCTCGAACTCCGAGCGGTAGGCGTCGTCGTAGTACAGCGGCTCGGTCTCGGGGAGGTCAGCGACGCGCTCGTCACCCGCTTCGCCGCCAGCCACCGCACTCTCGGTGTCGTGGCGCTCGGCGACGAGCGAGTAGAAGTTATCCGGGGACTCCACGTCCGCCCCGACGTCGTCGGCGATGTCCGCGACCATGTCCGGCTGGATGCCGTGGGAGTCGTACAGTTCGATGAGCTCCTCGGTCGGGACGGGTTCGCCGCGCTCGGCGTACTCCTCTGCGAGCTGTTCGACCCGCCGCCCGCCGCGTTCGAGCGTCTCGGCGTACTTCTCGACCTCGCTACGCACGACGCTCCGGATGGTGTCCCGGTTCTGGTAGCCGAGGCGCTCCGCGGCCATGTCGACGAGTTCGTCGAGCGGGACGTCCGCGCCGACGCTGTCGACGAGGCGCTTCGTGCGGCGCAACACCATCCGCGCGAGGTAGCCCGTGCCGACGTTCGACGGGACGATGCCGTCGCCGAACATGTACGCGAGCGTCCGGGAGTGGTCCGCGATTGCGTAGATCTCCTCGAGCGGTTCGACGAGCTCGCCGAGTCGAGCGGTCTCCACGCCGAGTTTGTCCGCGATGTTGTCTCTGGCCGCCTCCATGTCCTCGACCTCGTCGATGTCAAGGTTCCCCGAGAGCTTCGCCGCGCGGTGGACGAGCTGTTCCTCGTCCTCGGAGTAGTCGAGGCCGGCCTGCTTTTTGAGGAAGTCGATCATCTCGGGGTAGACGGCCTCGTAGACGGTGGGGGTCCCCTGGCTCATCCACGTCCAGCGCTCGACGCCGTAGCCGGTGTCGACGACCCGGCGGTCCATCCGCGTGTAGCGGTTCCCGTCTTTCATCTTGTACTCGCCGTCCGGGTCCTGTTCGAGGGACATGAAGACTAGCGTCGCCAGCTCCAGCCCGCGGAAGATGACCTCGAACGCCGGCCCGGCGTTGCCGCCGCCGACCCACGGGTCCTCGATGAACGTCAGCTCCTCCAGGTCGACGCCGACCTCGTCGAACAGCAGCTCGCAGTACTCGACGGTCTGGTCCTTCCAGTACACCTCGCCCTCGTAGGCGTAGTCGGTGCCGGGGTCGGCGTTGAACGCGTGGTGACCGAGCATCTCGAACGCCATCGTGTGCCGGCCGGTCTTCCCGACGTTGTCGATGTCCTGCATTCGGATGCAGGGCTGGGAGACGACCAGCGGGTTCGCTGGCGGCGGCGACGCCCCCGAGGTGACGTGGGGCTGGAAGTCGTAGATCGATGCCTGCGTGAGCAGCACGTCGTCGCGCCACCGGTTGGCCGCCACGGGGTACGGCTCGATGCGCTCGTGGCCGTGCTCCTCGAAGAACGAGAGGATGCGCTCGCGCATCTCCGTCAGCGAGTACGACTCGTCGAAGCCGGGGTCGTCGATGAACTGGTAGTCCTCGCAGGGCGGTTCGCCGCACGTCTCGCGGTCGTGGTCGCGGGTCCAGAAGTGTACACCACAGTCTGTACACTCCTTCCGCTCGAAGTCCTCCTCCTCGAAGTAGTCGAGGCGGTACTCCGACTCAAGATCGCTCATTGGGAGTAGGTGGCCGACGAACGAGTAAAACAGTTCCGGGACTGTGAGACGGCGAGTGAGCACCGCGAACGAGCCTTCTCGGGATATTCGAGCGGTGACCGGAGAGAACCGCGAGCGCGAGGCGCCTAACGGCGCCCCGAGCGGAGCGAACCGTGAGCCGCGAGCACGGGTCCGTTTGCGCGGTGAGCGACTGCCTTACACGCTGTCCCTCGTAATCCTGTGCCGATGGAACGACGGCGTCTCTCGCGGCGCGCCCTCCTCGCCGCGCTCGGTTCGACCGCGGCCGCCACCGCCGGCTGCACCGCTCCCTCGCGGTCCCCAAGGACGACCAGCGAACCGTCCACCGGCAGCGACGCTGCGGACGACCCCGAGATCTCGCTGTCCGGCGACGACGCGTGGACCACCTACGGCTACGAGTCCGGCCACAGCGGCTACAACCCGGACGCCGCCGGCCCCGACGCGGACCCCACGCAGGTGTGGGAGTCGTACGTGGAGGGTATCTACACGCTCCGGGAACCCGCCGTCGCGGACGGCCGCGTCTACGTCGGTAGCGAGCAGTCGACGTGGGCGTTCGACGCCACGACCGGCGAGCAGGAGTGGCGCACCGACCTCGACTCGATGCCCCACCACTACCCACCGACGTACGCCGACGACACGCTCTACGTCGTCTCCAAGGAGTCCGGCGGCGTGAACAACAGTGCGCCGGGCTACGTGCGGGCGCTGAACCCCGAGAACGGCGCGAAACGGTGGACGACGGGGCTGCCCGTCACCTCGACGGTCGCCCACGACGGCGACCGCCTCTACGTCGCCGCGAAGGAGTCTGGGGCGGGCTACGTGCGCGCACTCGACGCCGAGTCGGGCGACCTGGGCTGGCGATTCGACGTGCCCGACGCCTCGCAGAGCTACGTCACCGGGACGCCCACGTACGCCGACGGCACGCTGTTCGTCGCCGCCACGCACGTCGCGGCCGACGGCTCGAAGTCCGGCGCGCTGTACGCCCTCGACCCCGACGACGGCAGCGTGAACTGGTCGTGGGAGGCGGACAGCGCGCTCCCGGTCTCCCCCGTCGTCGCGAACGACCGCGTCCACCTCGCCACGCGCGGCGGCGCCGTCCGGGCGTTCTCTGTGGACGGCGAGGCGGCGTGGTCGGCGGACACCGGGGCGGGGGTGTACACCCGTCCGACGTACGCGAACGGTCGGCTGTTCGTGCTCACCACCGCGGACATCGTGGCCTACGAAGACGCCGGCGAGGAACTGTGGCGGGCCGGCAGCGAGCGCACCCAGATGACCGGGATGACCGTCGCGGAGGACACGCTGTACGTCGGCGGCGAACCGCTGTTCGCCCTCGACGCGACCGACGGCTCGGTCACCTTCGAACTCGAGGTCGGCGTCTTCCACGGCTCCTACGGCGCACCCGTCGTCGTCGACGACGTGCTGTACGCCGGTATCTGCATCAAGGAGGCGGCCGGCGGGCAGTACGACAACTACGTCCGGGCGTTCGTGTAACGTCGTTCCCGCTCACCAGCGGGCCTCGCGCCCACCCCGTCGGGGCGAGTGGGTCCGCCTCCCGCAGCGATAAACCCGCGGAGCGCCTCGTACGAGGCATGGGACGAATGGTCGACGGCGAGTGGCGAACGGAGGAAGAGCAGATCGACCTCGGCGAGGACGGCGAGTTCGAGCGCGACTCCACGAGCTTCCGGGACTGGGTCGGCGAGGAGTACCCCGCGGAGTCGGGGCGCTACCACCTCTACGTCTCCTACGCCTGCCCGTGGGCCCACCGCACGCTGCTCGTGCGCGCCCTGAAGGGTCTGGAGGACGCCATCTCGGTGAGCGTCGTCGACCCGGTGCGCTACGACCAGGGCTGGGAGTTCGACTCCGACGTGCCCGGCGCGACGCCCGACCACCTCTTCGACGCCGAGTACCTCCGCGAGGTGTACGTCCGCGCCGACGAGACGTACACGGGCCGAGTGACCGTCCCCGTCCTCTACGACACGGAAGCGGACACCATCGTGAACAACGAGAGCGCGGAGATCATGCGGATGCTCGACGGCGCCTTCGACGAGTTCGCGACCCGGGACGTCGACCTCTACCCCGAGGGCTACCAGGACGAAATCGACCACCGCATCGAAGACATCTACGACCCCATCAACAACGGTGTCTACCGCGCGGGGTTCGCTGGCAGCCAGCGCGCCTACACCAGGGCCGTCGAGGACCTGTTCGAGGCGCTCGACGAGTACGACGACCTGCTCGCCGACCGGCGCTACCTTGCCGGCGACGTGCTCACGCTCGCGGACGTGGCGATGTTCACCACGCTGTACCGCTTCGACGAGGTGTACCACACGCACTTCAAGTGCAACCGCGAGCAGATCGCGGACTACGACAACCTCTGGCCGTATCTCCGCGAGCTCTGCCAGCTCCCCGGCGTCGCGGAGACGCTCCACATGGACCACGTGAAGAACCACTACTACCGGAGCCACGCCGACCTCAACCCGAAGCGCATCGTGCCTGTCGGACCGGACCCGGACTTTTTCGCGCCCCACGACCGCGACGAACTGCCAGGCGGGCCGCCAGAGACGTTGCGGCAGTGAACTGATTTGGGGCTGGCCGCCCTCGTCCCCGTATGGACCTCTCACGCGAGGACCTCCCCGGGCTCGTGGTCGCCGTCGTCGTCTGCGAGGTGGTCGGCGCCTCCCCCGCACTCGTCACCGCGACCGGCTCCGGAACGTGGTACGAGACGCTCACGCAACCCGCTCTCGCCCCGCCGAACTGGGTGTTCGGGCCGGTGTGGACGACGCTGTTCGCGCTGCTCGGGGTCGGCGTCTACCTCGTGTTGCGCGACGGCCGCGGCCGCCAGCGGACGGTGGCGTTCGGCCTCTTCGTCGCGCAGTACGTGCTCAACGTCTCGTGGACGCTCGTCTTCTTCGGCGGGGAGAACATCGCCGGCGGCCTCGCGGTCATCGCCGCGCTCTGGGCGCTCATCGTCGCCACGATCGTGGCGTTCTGGCGGGTGCGGCCCGTCGCGGGCGCGCTGCTCCTGCCGTACCTCGCCTGGGTGTCGTTCGCCGCCTACCTCAACTACGCGTTCTGGACGCTGAACTGAGCGGTCGTCTCACTCGCTGCCGCGGTGTTCGGCGCTGACGCCGATGCCGCCCTCGTTCCACTCGCGGAGCTGGTCGTCGACGGCGCGCAGAATCTCGTTCGTGTTGGAATCCATCCCGTCGGCGACCTGGAAGACGTACGCCGCCAGCAGGCTGACGTGCGGCGAGAAGTCGCTCCGGTCCCGGGGGTCGTTCTGGATGAACATCTCCGGTCCCGTCGGCGCGTGGTACAGCACCGACATCGGCACGTCGTCGAGTTCGGTCACCGCCTCGATGACCTTCTCCTGGTACTCGGTGAGGTCTGCCATCCCCTCACGGTGCGGACGCGAGGGGGAAGAACCCTGCTGTTCGGTCGGCCATGCGTCTCACCGTCTGAATCGTGGACGTCTTAGCTCTGCGCCTGGAGCGCCCCTACTCTCGCGCTCGGAGCGCGACCGAGGCCAAAAGCGCCTCCAGCTGGACGCGCTCGTTGGCGCCCTCCGCGATGCGGTAGTCGGCCTCGCCGAGGCGGTCGAGCAGGCGCACCGCGGCCTCCTCCTCGACGTCGAACGACCAGATCGAGCGGTGGATCTGGTCGATGATGTCGCCGCCCGCCAGCCCGCGGTTCGTCAGCAGGTCGTCGAGCGTCGAGCGCGCGGCCGTGAAGTCGCCGTCCAGTGCCTCGGTCACCATCCCCTCGATCTCCTCGGGGCGGGCGGTCGCGGTGATGGCGTAGACGACCGCCTCGTCGACGACGTCGCCGGTCGCGGAGGCCGCCTGCAGGGCGTTGATCGCGCGGCGCATGTCGCCGTCGGCGGCGTAGACGAGGGCGTCGATGCCGTCCTCGGTGTACTCCAGGTCCTCGCGGGACGCGATGTCCCGGAGGTGGGCGGCGACGGCGTCGTCGTCAATCTGGGAGAACCGGAACACCGCACAGCGGGACTGGATGGGGTCGATGATCTTCGAGGAGTAGTTACAGGAGAGGATGAACCGCGTGTTGGCCGAGAACTGCTCCATCGTGCGGCGGAGCGCGGACTGGGCGTCGTCGGTGAGTGCGTCTGCCTCGTCGAGGAAGATGATGCGGTAGTCGTAGCCGCCGAAGGAGGCCCGCGCGAAGTTCTTGATGCGGTCCCGGACCACGTCGATGCCGCGCTCGTCGCTGGCGTTCAGTTCGAGGAAGTTCTCCTGCCAGTCGTCGCCGTAGATCTCCCTGGCGATGGAGACCGAGGAGGCGGTCTTCCCGGTGCCGGCGGGTCCAGCGAACAGCAGGTGGGGGAGGTCGTCGCGGTCCACGTAGCTCTGGAGGCGCTCCGTGATGTCGGGGTGGCCGACGACGTCCTCGAGTCGCTCCGGCCGGTACTTCTCGACCCAGATTTCCTGCCGTCCGCCGGCGGCGTCTGCCATGTGGACTGCGTGGCACTACCCGGACTTAAACTCCGCGAGACGGACGGCCACGCGGTCGACCAGCAGGAGGCCGCGGTTCGAGCGAGCGGTGACTTCCGGAGCCGCGAGCCACGCGGCCGCGGCCCACACCCGTGCGGGCCGGACGGGCCAACACGTTCCGGACACGCTTATGTGACCTACCGTTGATAGTTTACCCATGAACACGTCCCCTACCGGCCCTCGAAGAGCAGTCGTGCTCGCGCTCCTCGTCGCACTGTCGTTGCCCCTGTTCGCGGGCGTCGCGGCGGCCGACGAGCGCGCGGGCGGCACCGTCGTCGTCGAGGAGGGGGAGACGGTCACCGGCGGCCTGCAGGCGACGGCCGGCACCGTCGTGGTCCGGGGCACCGTCGAGGGGAACCTCGAAGCGTTCGCCGGCACGGTCGAGATCGCCGAGTCCGGCACCGTCACCGGGAACCTGGAGGGGGCGGCCGGCAACGTCCGCATCGCGGGCACCGTCGAGGGTAACGTGGAGGCCGCGGGCGGGAGTTTCGTCGTCGCCCAGTCTGGCACCGTCGGCGGCGACGTACAGGTCGGCGCCGGGTCGTTCTCGCTCGACGGCACCGTCGACGGGACGGTCCAGGTCGGCGCCGGCAGCATCTCGCTCGGCGAGAGCGCGGCCGTCGGCGGCGACTTCCTCTACGACGGCGAACTCACCCGCGCCGAGGGTGCGACCATCGACGGCGAACTCCGCCAGGACTCCAGTCTCGGGTTCAGCACCGTGCCGCGGCTCTCCTGGGCCGCGGGGTGGGTGCTGACGCTGTACGGCATGCTGCTGACGCTGATCGTCGGCGCGCTGCTGTTGCTCGCGTTCCCCGGCACCTCCGCGGCCATCGCCGAGAGCACCATCACGTCGCCGCTGCGCACGCTCGGGGTCGGCTTCCTCGCACTCCTCGCCGGACCGCTGCTGTTCGTCCTGCTGTTGCTGTCGATCGTCGGCATCCCGCTGGCGTTCCTGTGGCTGTTCGTCTTCGGACTGCTGCTGTTGCTGTCGTTCGTCTGGGGCGAGTACGCCGTCGGCGCGGCACTGCTCTCGCTGGTGAACTACGCGAACCGCTGGCTCGCGCTCGTCGTCGGCGTGGTCGTCGTCTTCCTCGTCGGTCGCGTCCCAATCGTCGGCGGTATCGTCGAGTTCCTCGTCCTCCTACTCGGCCTCGGTGGACTCGCACTCACCACCGTCTACTGGGGGCGCCGCCGTCGTCGGCGCGACACGAGTGAACCGATGCGGACGGGCACGGACGAGCGCTAACCACACGGCTGAAGGTCGCCCGTCGGCTACGCCACTGCATGCAGGTGACCGTCGAGGTGGTCGGCGAGGACACCCACGAGTTCGACGTGACCGACGAGACGTACGCCGACCTCCTCGAAGTAGTGGAGCTCAGCCCGCACGAGGTGTCGGTGATGGTCGAGGGGCGCCCGGTCCCCGAGGACCAGCCGGTCGACACCGACCACGTGCGCGTGCTCAGACTCATCCGTGGCGGGTAGCGTCGACGTCCGGCCAGCGTCGACCCGCGACCACCTCGGTGTGATGCGGGTGCTCGACGGCGCGAACCTCGAACTCTCCGCGACCACCGCCGCGGACCGTATCGACGCTGGCACGGTGTTCGTCGCGGACGACGACAACCGCATCGTCGGGGCGCTCGTCGCGATATCCCGAGACGAGGGTGCTCACGTCGAGGCCGTGGCCGTCCGCCGGAAGCGGCGCGCGAGCGGCATCGGCTCCGCGCTCGTCGAGGCGGCGGCCGACCGGTGGACGCCGCTCACTGCGGACTTCGATCCTCCAGTCAAACCGTTCTACGACTCGCTGGGCTTCGACATCGAGCAGAACGGCGACCGCTACCGCGGCGTCCGCGACTGATCCTCAGACGAGTGGTTCGACGAGGTCGACGCCCGCGTCGAGTAGTTCCGCGACGCGTTCGCCGCTGTCGCCCTCGGCGTAGACGCGCATCTTCGGTTCCGTGCCCGACGGGCGGACGAGCAGCCACGTGCCGTCGGCGAGCAGGATCTTGAAGCCGTCCGTGTCGTTGACGCGCTCGACGGCGACGCCCGCCACCGCCTCGGGGAGCCGCGTTTCGAGGTCGGCGAGCACCGCGGCCTTCCGGTCGTCGGGGCAGTCGACGCTGCGCTTGTCCTGGTGGATCTCGCCGTGCTCGGCGGCGATGGCGTCGAGGCGGTCGTCGAGGTCCCGTTCGCTGGCGGCGGCGCTCGCGACCAGCGCCATCAGCACGCCGTCCTTCTCGCGGACGTGGCCGCGCATCGTGTAGCCGCCGGACTCCTCGCCGCCGAACAGCGCGTCGTGTTCGCCCATCGCCGCCGCGACCCACTTGAAGCCGACCGGCGTCTCGACGACGTCGCAGCCGTGGGCTTCGGCGATGCGGTCGACGAGGAACGTCGTGGAGACGGTGCGGATGGCCGTCCCCGTGTCGGACTCGAGGAGGTAGTCGTAGACGAGCGCGAAGTAGCGGTTGCCGTCGAGGACACCGCGCTCGGGCGTGACGACGGCGACGCGGTCAGCGTCCCCGTCGTTGGCGACCCCGAAGTCCGCGTCGTGTTCGTCGACGGCCATCGCGAGCCCCTGGAGGTTCGCCTCGTCGGGTTCCGGCGCCGTCCCGCCGAAGTCGGGGTCGCGCTCGCAGCGCTGGCAGATCACGTCGGCACCGGCGCGTTCGAGCAGGGCGTCGGTGACGCCACGCCCGCTCCCGTGCATCGCGTCGTAGACGACCGTGAGGCCGGAGAGGTCCGCCTCCACGAGGTCCAGGCAGTGCTCGGCGTACGAGGCGACGAAGTCGACGTCCCGTACGTCGCCCGTGTGCTCGTCCGTCTCGGGTTCCCGGAGGTTCGCCTCGATGGCCTCCGTCACCTCGGGGAGCGCGGGTGCGCCGTCCTCGGGGAGGAACTTCACGCCGTTGTACTCCGGCGGGTTGTGCGAGGCGGTGACGACGAGCGCGCCCGCCAGGTCGCGCTCGACGATGGCGTGGGAGACCAGCGGCGTCGGGCAGTCCCGCTCGGGCAGCAGGACGTCGAAGCCGTTCGTCGCCAGCACGTCCGCGATGTCCTCGGCGAACCCGCGGGACGTCTCGCGAGCGTCGTAGCCGACAGCGACCGTCTCACCCGCGTGTCCCGTGTCCTCGAGGTAGTCGGCGGCGGCCTGCGCGACCACGCGGACGCGCTCGCTCGTGAACACGTCCAGCGTGGCGCGCCAGCCGTCCGTTCCGAAGGAGATGGCGTCCATGGTCCAACGTCGCTGCGTCGCGTCAAAACCCCTGTGGTCGACCGGACCTCTCGCGGAATCTACAGAAATCGAGTGCCGGTGATTCCCGACGGCGACCGCCGCGAGTTTAACCGACTATCCCCAACGGTAGGGTAATGACTGGGCCCCCACTCGTCGTCGGCATCTCCGGGAGCCGTCGCGCCGGCAGTTACACCCGACAGGCCATCGAGCACGCACTCGCCGTCGCGGAACGAGCGGGCGCGGAGACCGACCACGTCGACCTCGGCGACGTCGACCTCCCACTGTACCACCCGGACCGTTCCGTCGAGGACTCGGGCGACGCGGCCGACCTGCTCGCCCGCGTCCGCCGGGCCGACGCCGTCATCGTCGGCTCCCCGAACTACCACGGGAGCTACTCCTCGACGTTCCGGAACTTCCACGACTACTGTGGCTTCGACGAGTACGAGGACACCGTCGTCGGCCTGCTCGTGGTCGCCGGCGGCGGCACCATCGCGTCACCGCTGGACCACATGCGGGTGACGATGCGGGGCGTCCACGCGGAGGTGGTCCCCGACCAGGTCGGCATCCTCAACGCCTCCTCGAAGTTCGAGGACGGCGTACTCGTCGACGAGGCCATCGCCGACCGCATCGAGCGCATGGTTGAGGGTGTCCTCGCGGCCACCCGTCGCCGACTGCTCGCGGCCGAACACCCGGTCGAAGTGGAGACCGAGGCCGACGACTAGACGGGAGAACTCGGAGCGGCGTAGAACGACACCTAGAACAGCTGTTCCTTCTCGGGTCGCGAGAGTTGTTTGATCTCGTGTTCGCGGCTCATGGCCGCCGCTCTCGTCTCGTAGGACTCGACGTGCCGGAGTTCGACCGGCGTCCGGCCGCGGGTGTACTTCGCGCCCTCGCCGGCGTCGTGTTCGGTTACGCGGCGGTCCACGTCGGTCGTGTAGCCCGTGTAGTACGTGCCGTCGCTACACTCGAGGACGTAGACGTAGTGCACGACCGAAACGTGACGGCGGGGCGTAACCTGTGTTTCGGTCAGGCCTTGCGCCCCCGGTCGCGGGACACTTCGGCGATTCCGACGTTCGCCGAACAGTTCGGGCAGGCCATGAGCCGACCGTCCTCGTCCGCGAACACGCGGACGAAGTCGTCGGACACGTGGCCGTCACAGTGGTCACAGCGGGGCATGGGGGTGGTTGCCGACGGGTCGTCGGCACTGTGTGAGTACGCCGCACACGATTAAAGGAGTTTTCCCAAATTGGAACATAATTTCTTCCAACCCGAACCTCAGTTCGTGGACGCCGACGCGCCGGCAGACTACCGCCGGAGTGGCTGTCGCGGGCGAGCGGCCCACCCCGTCAGCACCGCCACAGACAGTTCCTTCCAAGGGGGTGTCGCGTTGGTCCTTCTCGATACAGGCGTGAACAGGGGCCAACAGGGGGATGAGGCCGCCGATTATGGGAAGCCTTATAAGGAGGGCAAGAAAAAACCCGATTGTATGGCAGACCTCATCGTCAAGGCCGCTGTGAAGGAAGAACTCAACGACAAGAACGTTGCCTCCGACTTCTACCAGGCACTCGACGAGGAAGTTTCGGAACTCCTCGAAGACGCCGCCGAGCGCGCGGAATCCAACGGTCGAAAGACCGTCCAGCCGCGCGACCTGTAATTCGGTTCCAACCTTCTCGATATTTTTCGCGCCCCGTAGCGACCGCGCCGTCCACGGTACCGACGGTAGCTACGGCTCCGTGACGCGGACGCCGTCCGCAGTACCGACGTAGACGGCGTCCGCCATCCCGACGAAGAGGCCGTGGTCGAGGACGCCAGGGAGCGCCGACAGCGACGCCGCGAGTTCGTCCGGACGCTCGATCCGGCCGAACGCGCAGTCCAGGACGAGATTGCCGTTGTCCGTCACCACCGGCCCGTCCTTCCGTTCGGCGGCTCTGAGGTCGGGGTCGCCACCCAGGTCGCGGACGCGCTCGGCGACCACCGTGTGGGCGTCCGGCAGCACCTCGACGGGGACCGGGTAGTCGAGCGCGTCGGCCTCCTTCGAGGGGTCGGCGACGACGACGAAGCGGTCCGCACTTGCGTCGACGAGTTTCTCCCGGGCGTGGGCCGCACCGCCACCCTTCACGAGGTCGCCGCCTGCCACCTGGTCGGCGCCGTCGATGGCGACGTCCACGGACGCCTCCTCGAGGGTCGTCAGCGGGATCCCCGCCTCGATGGCGCGCTGGCGCGACTGGAAGGAGGTCGGGACGCCCTCGATGTCGACGTCGGCGTCGCCGAGCGCGTGGATCGCGTGCGCCGCCGTGCTCCCCGTCCCGAGGCCGACCACCATCCCCTCGGCCACCTCGTCGGCGGCGGCCTCTCCCGCCCGCCGTTTCGCCGCCTCGCTGCCGCCCGTGTTCTTCATGGCGGACTGTGGCACGCGCCCGACCAAAAACCCACGCGCTCGGCGGGAACCCGGTCGTCGCCGTGCCGACGGAACTGCCGCCGACCGGGTTTATCCAGTGGTTAACTAAGGTGGTGAGGCGTCGCAAGACGAACGAATGACACGCGCAACTCGTCCGGGGGAGGCGAGCGAGCGACCGGACGAGGGTACTCTCGCGTTGCTTCCCACCTCGGGCGTCGAGAACGGCGAGCACGTCTGCGCCGCGCGCCTCGCGGACGCCGACGCCGCCTTCGTCGTCGCCATCCGGCAGTCTCCCGGCGGGTGGCTCGACGGCCGCTCCGAGACTCTGCCGCCCACGCGGTTCGTCGCCACGTACCCGCACCCCGACTGCGTCCGCACCGTCTCCGACCCCGGCGACCTGACCGGCATCGGAATCGCCGTCTCCGAGTTCCTCGACGCGCTCCCGGCCGACGCCACGCCCGGCGTCTGTCTGGACTCGCTCACGACACTCCTGCAGTACACCGGCCCGACGCGCGTCTACCGCTTCCTGCAGGTGTGCGTCGGCCGCGTCCGTGCCGCCGACGGGACGTTCCACTGCCACGTCGACCCGAGCGCGCACGGCGACGACGTGATGACGACGCTCGAGGACGTCTTCGACGTCGTCCTCGAAACCTCTTCGCGCTGACGGCGACGCCACACCCGACCTCCGAGCATCCGCGAGCGAGCGGCTCGAACGAGCCCGAGCGAAGCGGTTCACTCCGCGACCGCAGGGAGCGGAGGCCGACGACTGACTAACGCGGCGCGAAGCGCCGCGGCTGGAAGGAGGAGTGCTTTTTCCGCAAGTTTTTGCCGAGGGGGTCGCGGAGCGACCCCCGCAGCGCAAAAAGTGCGTTAGAGCTGTTCCTTGACCGTCTCGGGGTCGTGGGCGAGGCGGAGCGTCCGCGAGCGCCCGCGGCCCTCCAGTTGCTCGTACTCGGCCTCGATGAGCCCGAGTTTGTCGAGTTTGTTGACGATCTCCGTGTAGCGCGTGTAGCCGAGGTCCGTGCGCTCGCGGAACTCCTCGTACACCTCGCCGGCCTGCTCGCCGTCGAAGTTCGCGACCGTCTCGACGAGCGCGCGCTCCTGGTCGGAGAGCGCGCGGAGGTTCCGCGAGAGGTGGATGTGTTTGGCCTGCTCGTAGACGGCGTCGACGTCCTGCGGTTCGACGGTCTTGCTCGCGCGGGACTCGGCGTGGAGGCCGGCCCGCCGGAGTACGTCGATACCGACCCGGAGGTCGCCGGCCTCGTCGGTGAGTTTGCTCACCTTGTCCAGCACCGTCGTCGGCACCGCGCCCTCGCGGAACCCGACCTCGATGCGGTCCCGGAGGATGTCCGTGATATCTCCGCGGTCGTAGGAGGGAAAGTACGCCTCCTCGGGGCGGAACACGGACTGCACGCGGCTGTCGAGGTTCTCGATGACGTCGAGGTCGAGGTCCGAGGACACCACGATGACGCCGACGCGCGCCCCCGAGTGGGTCTCGTGGGCGCGCAGCAGCGAGTACAGCGTGTCGGAGGCCTCGCCCTCGTAGAAGAGGTAGTTCACGTCGTCGAGCGCGACCACGAGCACCTCGTCCTCCTCGGCGATCCGCTCGGCGACCTGCCCGAACAGCTTCTTGAACGAGATGCCCGAGGACGGCGGCTCGTACTCGAAGATCTCCTCGAAGACGCGGGAGAAGACGGCGTAGCGCGTGGAGTCGACCTGGCAGTTGACCCGCACCGTCCGCACGCCGCGCTGGCCGCCGAGTTCGCCGAACAGCTTCTGTACGGCGGTGGTCTTCCCGGTGCCGGGCGGTCCGCGGACCATCACGTTCAGCGGTCGCGACCCCCGGACGGCAGGGCGGAGCGCGTACTGGAGGGTCTGTAGCTGGGACTCGCGGTGGCGGAACACCTCGGGGACGTAGTCGATCTCGAGGACGTGCTCGTCGCGGAAGACGGTCTCGTCCCAGCCCAGCATCCCCTCTTCGGGGTCGTCGTCCATCACTTTCACCACGCTCTCACAGCTACTTAATGCTTCGCCACGAGGCCGTAAAGAGGGGCGTTACCGGCTGCTGACGGCGGTTTCCTCGGGCGGCACCGTCGCCGACTGCCACCCGAACTCGAAGTAGTCCCGGCCCCACGCCAGCGCTGGGTCCGTCCGTGCCAGCAGGAACGACTGGTCGTCGAAGGTGCCGTCGAGGTGGGGCAACTGGACGAGCAGCGCGTCGTCGGTCACACAGAGCGCACACGGGGCGTCGCCGGCCCGGACGGAGACGCCGTCCTCGGAAGCCGACACGCCGCTGTCCGCCGGTGAGAGGCTCTCGTCGAGTACGACGCGAGTTCGCGCACCGCTCGCCCGCCCGGTCAGCGCGTCCGCGCGCTCGGGGTCGCGGACCGTGAGGAACGCGTCGACCCGCTCGGCCGACGACAGCAGCGACTTCGCGCGCGCTCTCGCTCGCGTCGGGTAGGTGTCGGGGCTCTCGACCACCTCCGCGTCGGCGAGCGCGGGGAGTCGCCGCCGGAACGGCGTCGGGAGGACGCTCGCGTCGTGGGACTCCCAGTAGCCGTCGCCGTCGAGCAACCGGGCGACACGCTCGCGGTCGGCGAGACGGCCCGCCACGACGTCGCCGAGTCCCGTCGTCGCCAGGTCGTCGTCGCCGTGCACCACCAGTCCCGCCTCCGAGAGCGCGTCGACGGCCTTGTACACCGCCGACCGACTCCCCTCGACGGCAGCGAGCAGGTCGTCGGTGGTCGCCCCACCGTCCGCGACGGCGTGGAGGACGGCCCGCCGCACGGCCGAGCGCGCGACGAACTCGTGTATCGTGTCGGAGACCATGTGCGGAGGCTACTCCTGTCCGGTGGGTGTCGTTTTCGACGATTCTCACGAACTGGGTATCGTGGCGCGAGACGGGTGGAGGCCGCCGAATTCAACGCTTTTGGGGATTCGAGTGGGCGTTCGAGGTATGTCCTCCAACGACGACAAGTACCCGGCGAACTCCGGCCGTCGCCGGTTCGTGAAAGGCGTGGTCGGGTCGGCCGGCCTGGCCAGCGCCGGCACCGCCGGGGTCGCCGCCGTGAACTCACTGGTCTCCTCGTCTGGCGTCGGCGGCGGCGCGGTGGCCTACTACGGCATCGAGAACACCAAGGGGCCCGCCCCTCGCGCGATGCCCCAGATCCCCGTCGAGATAGACGACGAGGGCTACCTCAGGGGCCGCTGGACCGGGTTCGAGGAAGTCGAAGCCAGGGACGGGAGCACGAAACTCGTCGTCCAGACCGAGGAGATCGGCGGCATCGAGTACTCGCCGCAGTGGTTCCAGTACTGCGGCATCCAGGGACTCGGCGGGCTCTCCCCGGAGTACGACGGCGACAACTACTTCCGGTACGCGTCCGGCGGCCGCGCCTACGACTGGCAGCCGTCGAGTGGTCGCGTCGCCGTCGAGGACTTCGCGGACTACGAGACGTGGACGAACGGCGTCGGCACCGACGGTCTCGGGAAGGGTGCGTTCGCCACGTGGCGCTCACAGGACGTCGACACGCCGATCCCCGTCCAGATACTCCGGAGTTCGCGCATCGAGCGGGCCGCGGAGGGCGACGACGAGGGGGCGGAGTGGCTCGCCGCGAGCACCGACGAGGGGTTCATGGCGGTGCTGAACAAGTGCACGCACTACTGCTGCACGCCGAAGTTCAAGTCTCCCCAGGGGCCGAAGTTCGACGCCGGCGACGAGTCGTACTGCCCCTGCCATCAGTCCGCCTACGACCCGTTCAGCATCGTGAAGCGCTCGTTCACGGCACTCCCGCGGCCGGAGTAGGGTCGACGGTCGCCGGGATGGTGAAGTAGAACGTCGCTCCCTCACCGGAGTCGGACTCGACCCAGATGTCGCCGCCGTGGCGTTCGACGATGCGCTCGCACATCGCGAGGCCGATGCCGCTCTCACCGGCCTCTCCCGCTCCGTGGCCGTGAACCTGCTCGAAGACGGTGAAGATGCGGTCCTGGTGTTCGGCGGCGATACCGACCCCCTCGTCGGCGACGGCGAACCGCCAGGTGTCACCCGTCCGTTCGCCGCTCACGTGGATCCGCGGCGGTTCGTCGCCGCTGTACCTGAGCGCGTTCGAGAGCAGGTTCTGGAACACCTGTGCGAGCTGGTCCGAGTCCGCGGGCACCGTGGGGAGGTCGTCGACGGTGACTGTCGCGTCTGTCTCCTCGACCCGTAGCTGGAGGTCGGTGAGTACGTCCTCGAGGACCGCGTTGGTGTCCGTCGGCTCGAACGCCCCGCCCTCGGTCGTGACGCGGGAGTACTCGAGGAGGCTCTCGATCATCGTCCGCATGCGGTCGGCGCCGTCCACCGCGTACTCGATGAACTCCTCGGCGTCCTCGTCCAGGTCGTCGCCGTATCGGTTCTCGATCAACTGGAGGTAACTCGACACCATCCGCAGCGGCTCCTGGAGGTCGTGGGACGCCGCGTACGCGAACTGTTCGAGGCGCTCGTTCGACGCCGCCAGCTGTTCGACCGCGTCCTCGAGTTCGCTCGCCCGCGTCCTGGCCTGCGCGTTGTAGATGCCGGTGGCGAGTCCGGCGAGGCTGGCGAGTCCCGTCAGGATGAGGACGACCGACGGCTCGTCGACCTGTTCGCCGGGCTGGAGGCTGTAGAACCCGAGGACGGCGAGCATCACTACGAGCCCGCCGAAACACCAGGCAACGACGGTCGGGTAGAACTCGGGGTTGACCTGGAAGCGGTCCAGTCGGCTCCCGCCGTAGAGGATGACGAAGCCGGGACCGGCGACCAGCAGGAAGACGATGAGTTCGTCCAGTAGCGGGTCGCCGAGGTCCTGAGTGAGCACCCAGCCGACGGCGAGCACGACGTACAGCGCTCCGAGCGCGCCGACGAGTCGTCGTCCGCCGACGGCGGAGACGGAGCGCTCCCAGGCGTTCATTTCCTCCAAGTACGCGAACAGTCCTAATAATGTCGTGGGAGCGGCCGTCTAGAACTTCTCCAGCAGCCGGCCGTAGAAGTCGCTGCCGCCGCCCTCCGCGAGTTTCTCCACGATGAGTTCGGGCGTCGAGCGCGCGAGGTGGTCCTTCACGGGGGAGCGCTCGACGACGAGTTCGCCGTCCTCCAGCCCCCTCGCGCGGATGCCGTCGACGGTCACGTCGAAGCCGCACTGCTCGGCGATCTCGCCCGCGAGGTGGGAGACGAACACGCCAGACGCGCCGGCCTCGTGGAGTTCCTCGAGGATGCCCGCGACGATCTTCGCCGACGCCCCGGGCTCCGTGATCGACTCGAGTTCGTCGACGAGCACGAGTTTCCGCGCGGCGCCCTCCGTGAGCCCCGCGAAGTCCCGGAGCGTCGCCTCGAAGGCGCCCGCGTCCAGCGTCCCCTGGGACTTCGCGTAGTAGTGGAGTTCCTCGACCTCGGGGACGCGGGCGGACTCGGCGGGCACCGGGAGGCCCATGTGCGCGAGCACGACGACGACGGCCACGAGGTCCAGCGTGCTCGTCTTCCCGCCGGAGTTCACGCCCGACAGCAGCGAGACGCCGTCGACGCCGTAGTCCACGGGGTCGACGTCCTCGAAGTCGACGTCGAGGATGGGCGAGCGGCCGCCGTCGACGTCGAACCCGCGCCCGCCGCGCTCGGCGAGCACGCAGTCGAAGTCGTCGGCGAACCGCGCGACGGCCAGTTCCACGTCCAGGTCCAGCGCCCGGTTCACGAGCGCCCCCGTCGGCTCCCGGAGGTCCGCGAGCGTCGCCGCGAGGTCGCGCTTGCGCTCGGCGGCACGCCGGTCCCGGGTCGCGGTGAGGTCCTCGCGGAGCCGCGAGACCGCCTCCTCGTCGTGAGTCACCGGGAACGTCGGGTCGTCGCCGAACGCCCGGCGCGCGACCGCCGCCTCGCCGTCCCGCAGGTCGAGTGCGTCCACGAGGTTGTCGCGGGCGGCGTCGACGGCCGCGGCGTACTCGTCGGCGAGTTCCCGGGAGAGCAGACTGTCGACCCCCGCGCCGCGCTCCACGAGGCTCAGCAGGTCCGCGCCCTCGATGGTCACGTCCTGCTCCTGGATGGCCTCCCGGAGCCGGTCGTTCGCCACGGACTCGGACGTCGAGACGGCGGCGTCGAGGTCGTCGACGGCCGTCGACAGGCGGTCGAGTTCCTCGTCGCCGGCGACGCTCCCGTCGCTCTCCAACTGTTCGAGCGCCGCGTCCAGTTCGTCCAGGTCGACGTCCGTCTCCAGCCCCGCGGCCTGGTGGACCGCGACGGCCGCCCGGATGCGGTCGCGGTTCGTCGCGAAGAAGGAGAGCACGCGCTCCGGCACGACCTCCTCCGGTCGGTCGAGCGCGTCCGGTTCGACGCGCACGTCGCCCTCGACCTCGACGCCGACGAACGCCTCGTCGAGCGCGACCACCGTCGAGTACCCCCGCGCCAGATCCGCCAGGCCGCGGGCGTCCTCGACGACTTCAACGGACAACTCGGGGAACGTCTCCCGCGCCGCGCTGTACGTCTCCGCGTCGGTCGTGGCGAGACACCGGTCCCGGACCGCGAGACTGTCCGGCCGCGACAGCGGTTCGACGCCGTCCAGCGCCTCCAGCACTGCGAGGTCGGGGTCGCGCTCCATCGCCGCCGCGGCGAACTCGTTGACCTCCGCGATACGCGAGTCGACGGCGCTCGGGTAGAACGTCCGCAGCCGCTGGCTCGCGTACTCCGTCACCGCGCGCTCCTGCAGCAGTTCGAGGACGACCTCGTGCACCTCCCGCGCGCGGTCCGTGGCGAGGAAGCCGCCGTCGTCGTCGTGGCGCGCGCGGATGGCGCCCTGGACGATGCGCGCGGCCCGCCCCTCGCTGACGCCCGGCGCGGCCGCGACGGCCGCCACGTCGCCGCGCTCCAGGGCGTCCTCGGGGTCATCGAGCGACCTGAGGGCGTCCGCGGTCTTCGCACCCACGCCCGGAATCGCCTCCAGTTCCATCGCCCGGGCCTACGTGCCCCGCGCCAAAGGTCTTACGAGGGTTCGTGTCAGGTGGTGTGTACTCCGTTGGTGGCGACGACTCCGTTAGAATGCCCTCGCGTCGCTCGGCTCCCGGGCACCGGAAGACTCGCGTCGCTCGTCTTCCGAGGTCACGTTCGCTACGCTCACGTGACTCTCGCTGCGCTCCTTGCGGTGCTTACTTCGTCCGGGTTCGCCGACCGGCGCTCGCCCTTTCAGTCCGCCAGGGTGTCGGTCGTGGAGTAGGCAAGTCTGCATTCGAACTCTGGCGTTGCAGGAAGAGCCGCCAACTAATTTCCAGTCCACCGCAGCAGCGCGAGCGTCCCCTCGAAGAGGGCGATCATAGTGATGGCGACGATGATGGGGACGACGCCGGTCGGGTCGATGGCGCCGAACGTGAACGAGATCCCCGCGAACGCCGCCCAGAACAGCAGGCGGCGGCTCTCCAGCCAGCGCCGGGTGACGACGCCGAGCATGATGGCGAGCATGATGAACAGCGGAATCTGGAAGACGACGGCGAGGTACCCCATCACCATCAGTATGAGGTTGAACGTCGTGCCGAGTGCGAACGCGACGTCGGCCGTGCCCTCGGTGTACCCCTGGAAGTAGTCCATCGTGTACGGGAGCACGAGGAGATAGCCGAACAGGACGCCGAGCACGGCGAGCACGAGGCTGCTGGGGACGGCCGCGAGGTAGTAGCGCCGCTCGTGCTTGTACAGGCCGGGGCGCATGAACGCGTAGGACTCGTAGACGAAGACGGGGAGCGCGACGACGAGGCCGGCGAGGCTGGCGACCTTCACCTGCGTGATGATGAGCTCCAGCGGGTGGTAAACGCGGGGGTCGACGGCCTCGCCGCCCGGGAGGACGTAGTTCCAGATGGTGGTGATGAGCCCCTCGGTGAGCGGGAAGACGACGACGCTGGCGAGCCCCGCCACGGCGATGACGATGGCGAGGCGCTTGATCATCTCCTCGATGTGGACGGCGAGGGGCTGTTCGGCGTCGCTCTCGGGCGCACTCGCCACCAGGTCGTCGTCGGACGTCGGCGTCTCGTCCGGCTCGATGACGGTCTCCGTGGCGGAGTCGCCCGGTTCGTCGGCCTGGTGTTCCTCGTCGGCGAGCAACTGGGGGTCCGACGCCGTCGAGGGTCCCTCCCGGGTCTCGGGGGTGTGGAAGTCCTCGGCGGTCCACCCGTCGCCGCTCGACTGCGGGCGAATCGCGGGCGTGAGGTCGCTCCAGTCGCCGAGTCGGCCGCCGGGTTCGATGGAGCGGACGGCCGGGGTGAGGTCGCCCCAGTCGGTGCGGTCGGTGCGGTCGGCGGGGGCGTCCTCGACGCGGCGGACGGCTGGCTCGAGGCCACTCCAGTCGACGCGTGGCGCACGCTCGCCGTGCACGTCGCGTCCGCCGTCCGGTTCCTCGGCCATTACTGGTCGCCTCTTGGCGGCGGGTCCGTTATAGGCTTTCTTTTGGCGGTCGACGGGAAGATTGATAATTGCGAGCGGGTTAGCCGGTTCCAATGAGTAGCTCCGGCTCGGACATCGTGGATCCGGACACGGCGCGTGCCATCGGCTCCGGCCGGGAGACAGTCGGCGTGCTGTTGCGCTCTGCACAGAAGCGCCTCCAGCACGTCTTCATCGCGTTCGCTCTCGGTCTCGTCGGCGGCATCTTCGCGATGCGACTGTACGTCTGGCCGGAACTCCGCGAGGACCTGCTCGTCGAGACCGCGGAAATCATCGCCCAGACGCCGTTCGACGTCATCCTGATGCAGGTGAAGATCGGGCTGTTCACCGGCGTCGCGTTCATCGTCCCGGTCGTCCTCTACCACGCCCGCGAACCGCTACGGGAGCGGGACATGATCCCGGAGCTTCGCATCACGAAGTACCACGTCTTCGGCTTCGTCGTGGTGTTCCTGGGGCTGGCCGCCGTCGGCATCGCCTACGCCTACCTCCTGTTCTTCCCGCTGATGTTCGACTTCCTGGCGGGGAACGCCGTGGGGTCCGGGCTGGCGCCGAAGTACTCCATCGTGAAGTGGACGGAGTTCATCTTCTTCCTCGCACTGTCGTTCGCGCTCGCGGCCCAGCTACCTCTCCTGATGTCGGCGCTCTCGTACACCGGCATCGTCCCCTACGAGACGTTCCGGGACAAGTGGAAGTACGCCGTGATGGGCATCTTCGCGTTCGGCGCGATGTTCTCCCCGCCGGACCCGTTCACGCAACTGCTGTGGGCGACGCCGCTTATCCTGCTGTACGGACTGTCGCTGTACCTCTCGAAGGTCGTCGTGACGATGAAACGCGGCCGCGAACACGTCGACGTCGGTGGCGTGTTCCGCGAGCGCTGGAACCGCATCCTCGGCGTGGCCGTCCTCGGGTTCGGCGCGGGCTACGCGTTCGGCAACTTCGAGGGCGTCGCGGCGATCAACGACGGTCTCGCTGCCATCGGGTCGTCGGTGCGGCTCTCGACCGCGGCGGCGACGTTCGGCGTCCCGGCGGAGACGAGTTTCCTCCTGCTCGGCGCCATCTTCGCGGCGGTCGCGCTGCTCGCGGCGCTGTTCTACTACGTCTACGTCGCCGTCGAACGCGCCGCGAAGGCGGTCGCCGCGGCGGGCGGCGGCGCACCCACCGAGATCGACCTCGACGTCGTCGACGTCCAGGGCGTCCGCGCCGCACCCCCGGAGAAGTTCGCGTCGATGAGCGAGGACGAGGCGATGGCCGCCGCCCAGCGCGCGCTCGAGGACGGTGACGACCAGAAGGCCCAGGCCATCCTCGACCGCTTCGACGAGGTCCAGGCCGAACTCGAGGCCCAGGCCGAGGAGAGCGAGGACGAGTCCAACCCGGTCCAGAGCACGGCAGCGGGGATGATGGACGCGTTCACCGAGGAGGAGACGACCGAGGACGACATCGGCGGCTACTACTACGACATCCGGTTCATCCTCGGCAGCCTGCGCTCGCGGGCGTTCCGCATCGTCGGGACGTTCATGGCGCTTCTGGTCACCATCTTCGGGTGGTTCTACTACGGCGGGTTCGCGGAGCTGCGCGACGACTTCATCGCGCGCATCCCCCAGGACGTCCAGCCGGCGGGCGACGTCGCGTGGCCCATCACGCTCCACCCGGTCGAGGCGCTCGTCTTCCAGGTGAAGATCTCGACCGTGCTGGCGACCATCGGCGTGCTCCCCATCCTGATCTACTACATGTGGCCGGCGCTCGCCGACCGCGGCCTCGTCACCGGCGACCGGCGCACCATCCTGGTGTGGGGCGGCGGCATCGTCGGCGGCCTCGCGGTCGGGAGCTACCTCGGCTACTCGTTCGTGGCGCCGGAGCTCATCTCCTTCCTCGTCTACGACGCACTCCAGTCGGGGATGGTCATCAGCTACACCGTCAGCAACTTCGCGTGGATGGTGTTCCTGCTCACCGTCGGTATCGGCCTGCTGGCGGACATCCCGGTGACGATGGTGCTGTTCCACCTCGGCGGCATCGTCTCCTACGACACGATGCGGCGGCGCTGGCGCGTCCCCGTGCTCTCCATCTTCGCGTTCAGTTCCCTCGTCACGCCGGACAGCCTCTACACGATGTTCCTCATCGCGCTCCCGATGATCCTGATGTACTTCCTGGGGCTGGGGATACTGTTCGTCGTCACGCTCGGCGGCCGCCGCGGCGGGCCGCGGACGCCGGCCTCTGAGGCGTAACTCGCTCCGGCACCGGTAGCACGTCTCACTCGACCGCTCTCTGTACGCGACCCACTACGACGAGTAGCAGTTGGCTCGGTGGTGGCTGGCTCGTAACGCAGTCCTCGAACCGACGTTCCAGTGGCACGGCCGAGACGCACCGCTTATACTCTCTGGATAATACTGGGGTAATATGCCCAAGATCAGCGTGGAGGTGCCCGAGGAACTCCTCGCGGACCTCGACGAACACGTCGGCGACGACGGGAAGTTCGTGAACCGCAGCGACGCCATCCGGGCGTCCATCCGGAAGACCCTCGACGTCCTCGACGACATCGACGACCGCCACGGGAGGCTCGACGATGAGGAGTGAGGAGCGACTGGCGACCGGCCGCATCGTCCTCGTCGGCCTGTTCGTCACCGCGCTGGTGACCGCCCAGCTCACCGCCTCGAAGATCCTGCTGTTCGAGATCCCGTTCAGCCTCCCGTTCGCGGAGTCGGCGCTCGTGATGCCCGGCGCGGCGTTGGCCTACGCGCTGACGTTCTTCGCGTCGGACTGCTACTCCGAACTGTACGGCCGCCGGGCCGCCCAGGTGATGGTGAACGTCGGCTTCGCGATGACGCTCGTGATGCTCGCGCTCGTCTACACCACCATCGAGGCGCCCATCGCGGGGTTCTCGCCGGTCGGCCAGGGCGAGTTCTCCCGCGTGCTGTGGTCGAGTTCGAACGTCGTGGTCGGCAGCCTGCTCGCCTACGTCGTCAGCCAGAACTGGGACGTGATCGCGTTCCACGCCATCCGCGAGCGCACCGGCAGCGACCTCCTCTGGGTGCGGAACGTCGCGTCGACGGCGACCAGCCAGGCCATCGACACGGTCATCTTCATCACCGTCGCGTTCTGGGCGGCGCCCACCCTCTTCGGCGTCGGCACCGCGAACACGCTCGACGAGATCCTCGCGCTGGTCGTCGGGCAGTACGTGCTCAAACTCGGCATCGCCGTCCTGGACACGCCGTTCGTCTACGCCGTCGTCGGCGCGTTCCGCGACCGCGGCCTCGGCACCACCCCGGTCACGGAGTAGCCCGTTCCCGCTTTCGTCTACTTTTATCACCCCGTATCCCAGAGCGCGGTACGTGACAGCAACCAGGGCACTCGCGGTCTGCACGCTGGTCGTGCTCGCCGGCTGTACCGGCGCACTCGGCCCATTCGGTAGTGGTGACGACGGTCCGTCGCCACCGCCGGGTGTCGAGGACGACGCCGTGAACGCCACGGTGCTCCTCGACGCGCACGTCGCATCGCTGGAGAACGAGTCGTTCACCGCCACGCTCCCGGGTGGACCGGCGGGCCACGGCGGCAGCGTGACCGCTCGCGTGAGCGCGAACGACACCGCTCGCGTGGCACGCGAATCGGCGCTCGGCGGGACGGCGAACGTCTACGTCGCCGACGGCAGGTCGTACTGGGCTACCGACGAGTCGGCCACGGAGTACGTCGTCTCGAACTGGTCGGCGCGCCACGACCGCTCGCCGCGCGCCCAGTTCGCGGCACCGCCGGCACTCAGGCAGACGCTCGGCGTCGTCGACGGCCGCGCCTCGCCGGCGCTCTCGCCGAACGGGACCGTCGAGCGTGACGGCCGCACGCTCTGGCGGCTGGACGTCGAACCGTCGAACCAGACGACCGCCGCCGCGCTCTCGGACGTCCACGGCCGCGTGCTCGCCACACCGGACGGCCGCATCGTCGAGGCCGCCTACCACTACGACCGCAGCGGGACGGCCGTGAATCTGACGTACGAACTCTCGGCCGTCGAGGAGACGGTCGTCGAGCGCCCCGACTGGGTGGACGACGCGCGCCGCCACGGCGACTACCGCGGCTTCGGGTCCGACGACCGCCGCCTCACGACGGACGTCCCCGCGGGATTCTCGGGGGAGTCCCGCGGTCTCGTCACGCTCGTCGGCGTCCCCGAACGCGCGAACCACGGCGACGTCAGGGCCAGGCCGGTCGGCGTCACCGAGGACCCGCTGGGGGACGCCGTCGTCGCCTGGTACGCGTCCGTCCAGGCGGCAGCCAGCCACGACCACGCCTTCCTCACGTTCCAGTACAACGAGTCGCTGCTCCCCGCGAACGGCTCGGAGTCCGAACTCGACGTCTACCGGTACTCGAAGCAGGAGGCGGCGTTCGTCGCGCTCGACGCGGACGTCGACACCGAGGAGAACGAAGCGTCGGTGCGCGTCGACGACGCCAACGGCCTCTACGTCGTCTTCCACACGCCGACGTACGAGCGACTCCGCGAGCGCCTGGAGGACTAGCGCTTCTCCGCGAACCCGAAGTTCGGCTTCACGTCGGTCACTTCGACCTCGACGGTCTCGCCTTCCGCGGCGTCGGGCACGAAGATGGTGTACCCCTCGACCTTCGCCACGCCGTCGCCCTCGTCGCCCTCGCCGACGACGTCGACCTCCAGGACGTCGCCCTCCTCGACGGGCGCGTCCACGCGGTTCTTCGCAACGACGTACAGCTCCGAGGAGGAGTCACGGGACGCATCCGGCGTGTACGTCCGGGTGAACGCGAACTCCTCCTCGACGTCCGCGAGGAAGTCCTTGAAGTCCTGGCCGTCGAAGACCTTCACCGCGAAGTGGCCGCCATCGGTCAGCACCTCGCGGGCCGTGTCGAGGGCCTGTCGCGCGAGGTGGACCGAGCGCGCGTGGTCGAGGTTGTACTCGCCAGTCATGTTCGGCGCCATGTCCGAGAGCACGACGTCGACGCCACCTGTGCCTGCCGCCTGCCGGATCTGCTCGCGGGTGTCCGCCTCGGTCATGTCGCCGCGGATCGTCTGCACGCCCGCCTCGGTGTCGATGTCGTCGATGCGCTGGAAGTCCACACCGATGACGCGGCCTCGCGCTCCAGCCTCCTCGGCGGCGACCTGCAGCCACCCGCCGGGCGCCGCGCCGAGGTCCACGACCGTCGCGCCGCCGAACAGCAGGCCGAACTCGTCGTCGATCTGCTTCAGTTTGTAGGCGGCGCGGGTCCGGTACCCCTCCTGTTTCGACTTGTTGTAGTAGTGGTCCTTTCCGTTCCCCATAGTCAGTTGTCGGCGCTACGCCGCGTGAACGGAAAACCGCGTCGTTCCCCCGTCAGTCGGCCCGCACGGGCACTGCGACCTCGTTCGTGCGGAGGAACGGGAGGGTGCCCGGCGAGTCGTAGCCGAGGAAGAACGGGTCGCCGGTCGGCTCGATGCCGTGCTCGTCGAGGGTCTCCAGCAGTCGCCGCTCGTGGTCGCGGATGCGACTGTCGGTCGGCCGCCACGAGAACTCGCGGACCGCGACCGTCCGTGCTGGCTCGGTCACGAGGTCGACGTCGGGGTCGGTGGGCTCCGGCGCGCTGTCGGCGGTGTAGTCGGCGGGCAGGTAGAACGCCATCCGGACGCCCTCGCCGGCTGACCGCTCGCCACCTCCGGGTAGCACCGCGGTCGGCCGGACTCGGACCGGCGCCGTCATCGGGACCCGGGTCCCCGCGATGCGGACGGGCGCGGTCATCTCGATGCCTCGCTCGCCGGTGTTCTCGCCGCTGATGTAGCCGAACAGCCGCGAGAACGCCTCTCGGCGGTCCTCGGCTGCGCTCTCGACGAGCACCGTCTCCGGGTAGCGCCGCAGTTCGACGCCGTCGAGGGTGAGGACGGTGTCGTAGTCGAGTCGCTCGGTCTGTCGGGATTGGTACGTCACGGCTGCTGCGGCGAGGCCCACTGTCGCGGCGACTCCGGCGGCCGCTGCGAGGACTCTGGTGGTGGTACGCATACGAGTCGTAGGGCTCTGAGGAGAATAAGCGTTCACTCGGAGGCGACGAATCGGACGACGATCTCGGGGACGTCCCGGAGCACGAACGCCGCCACGTCGACCGGACCGAGTGACTGCTGGCCCTGGAGTGCACGCGGCTCCCACCGCGTCCAGCGGCTTCGAAGTCCGCGACACTCCCCAGGGTGTCCCTTCGACCGGAAAACCGCGAGAAGAACACACCGCGAGTCGCTGCGGTCGCCGTGCGTCAGTTCGCAGCGACGACCGTCGACGCGTCGACGGTGACCGTCTCGTCGTCGCTCGTCACCGTCACCTCGGAGTCCACGCTCGCGTTCGCCGGCACGCCGAAGGTCAGTTCGCCGTCGGCGTTCGTCTCGCCGACGACGTCGCCGTCCACGGCGACCGTGGCGTTCTCGACGGCTTCACCGTCGTCGTCGGTCACCACGACCGTGACGTTCTCGCCCGCAGTGAACGAACCCTCGAACGCGACGGCGAGATCGGTGGACGCGTTCGTCTCGTCGTCGTCCGCCTCACTGTCCTCGCTCTCGTCGAACTCGAACTCGAGTTCGGCCTCACCTTCGCCGTACTCGCTGTCCTCCCCGGTGCTCGCCTGGAGTTCGAACTCCTCGACGTCGGCGGGCACCTGGACGGTCGCGGTACCGTTCGCGTCCGTCGTGGCGACGACCTCCTCGTCGACGCGCACCTCGGCGTCGGCGACGGGTTCGCCGCCCTGGGTGACCTTCACGGTCGCGTTCTCTCCGGCGGAGACGTTCCCGACGACGCTCGCGCGGAGTTCCCGCTCGTCCTCGTCGTCACCGCCGACGACGTCGATGGGGACGTCCGTGCCGGACTCGCTGGCGACCGGTTCCAGGATGAACTTCCCGCTGTTGCCCGCCTCGAAGACGGTGATGTCGAAGACGAAGTTCACGCTCCCCGCGCTCGTCACCTCGACGTCCTTGTTCAGGTGGAGCTTCTGGGAGGGGAGTTTCACGTTCACCTGCTCGCCCGTCTTCAGCGTCCCGTTCACCTCGCCGACGTGGACGAAGACCGTCTCGTACTCGCCCGACGGCACGCTGAGGTTGCCCAGCAGCGTGGCGTTGGCGCCCTGGAGTTCGGTCAGGTCGACGGTCCGCGAGTCGACGTCGCGTTCGACCCGCTCGCCGTCACCCGAGTCCTCGGACTCGTTGGTCTCGGTCTCTGGCTCCTCGGTCTCGGTCTCCTCCGAGGCGTTCTCGGCAGTGGTGGTCGCCGTCTCGTTGGCGGCCGTCGTCGTCTCTACAGTGGTCGTTGTCGTCGTCTCGTTGTCCGTCGTGTTCGCGGACGCGTCGCCGGACGCATCCGCGTCACCGCCCGCCTCGCCCTTCTTGAAGCCGACGCTCGTGACGGTCACGTTCAGGTGTTCGAACTGTCCGATAGCGTTCTCCTCGTCGCTCACGTAGAACTGGACGGTGCCGCTGTCGTCCGCCGACTCGGTGCCGGTGGCGTCCGGCCCCGCGATGCCGCCGGCGCAGCCGGCGAGGACGACCAGCGCGGCTACCAGTATCGTCGGTACGGTGTGGCTCATTGCACTCGGGCCCAGTCACCCACGCCACGTAAAAGGGGGACGCCCTGAAGCGGGATTGCGCCGCCGAGGAGCCGAATTAATCCCGATTAACTGGGCTTTTACCCACGACTTGCCGTCAGCACCTCCGACGGTTCTCGTTCGCTCTCCGAACGCACGGTGCGCGCCGACGCGAACGCCGTCCTGCGGTCTCGCGAGCACGCGGAACGTGGGGCTTTTTATTCCCGGATTTCGTAGCGACTCTCATATGTTCAAGGCGATTGTGAGCGCCGACACGCTCCGGGAAACACTCGACTCCGTGAGCGTGCTGGTGGACGAGTGCAAGATCCACCTCGACGAGGACGGACTCTCCATCCGCGCCGTCGACCCCGCGAACGTCGGGATGGTGGACCTCGACCTCGGGGCCGCCGCGTTCGAGTCCTACGAGGCCGACGGCGGCATCATCGGCGTCAACCTCTCTCGACTCGAAGACATCGCGGGCATGGCCGACGCGGGCCAGCTCGTCCAGCTCGAACTCGACGAGGAGACGCGCAAGCTCCACATCCAGATCGAGGGTCTCGAGTACACGCTCGCGCTCATCGACCCCGACTCCATCCGGCAGGAACCCGACATCCCGGACCTCGACCTCTCCGCGCACGTCGTCGTCGAGGGCAAGGACATCGACCGCGCCGTCCGCGCCGCCGACATGGTCTCCGACCACATCGCGCTCGGCGTCGACACCGCCGACGAACTGTTCTACGTCGACGCGGCGGGCGACACGGACGACGTCCACCTCGAACTCACCCGCGACGACCTCATCGACCTGGAAGCCGGCGACGCCCACAGCCTGTTCAGCCTCGACTACCTCAAGGACATGAACAAGGCAATCCCGAAGGACGCGGAGGTCGAACTCGAACTCGGCGACGAGTACCCCGTCAAACTCCACTTCGACATCGCTGAAGCCCAGGGCCACGTGACGTACATGCTGGCGCCGCGGATTCAGTCCGACTAGGTACCTTTTGCTGCACTCACTCGGGCGCTGACGCGCCCTCGTTCGCTGGCAAAAGCTACGCTAAAAGCACTCCTCCTTCAGTCCGCTTCGCGTCCCTCAGTCGTCGGCCTCCGCTCGTTCGCTACGCTCACTCGCGGAGTGAACCGCTTTGCTCGGGTCCGTTGGACCGCTCGCTCGCGGATGCTGGCGAGCCGGCTGTGAAGGTTCAAATAGCAGGCCGGGACCAACCCGGCGCGTGACGTAATCCGAGGGCAGGTCCGGTCTAGGCGGGAGCGCGGCACACCGGCCTGCCAGCCAGCGTGCCGCCTGTTCGAATCCGTCTGGGAGCGGAGCCGTCAGTCCGTCGGCCGCTACAACTCCCCCTCCCACTCGGCCGCAAAGCGCTCCGCGAACTCCTCCAGGAAGGCGTGGCGTTCGGCCGCTATCTCGCGGCCCGTCTCCGTGTTCATGTTCTCGTGGAGGCGCAGCAGCTTCGCGTGGACGTGGTGGAAGGTGCTCCCCGGCGCGTCGTCGTCGATGCCGGCGTCCTTCTCGTAGGCCTCCTCCTCGGGGAGCGGGCGGTCCACGTCCCACATGAGGTTGCCGTGCGCGCCGCCGAACTGGAACGCGCGGGCGATGCCGACGGCGCCGATAGCGTCGAGGTTGTCCGCGTCCTGGAGCACCTCCGCCTCGACGGTCTCGGCGGTCAGGGGGTCGTCCTCGAAGTCGTACTCCTCGTGGACGGCGACGCAGTGACAGACCGGGTCGACGAGGTCCGCGGGGACGTCGGCGTCGGCGAGGATCTCGCGGACCTCCGGGATGGTCTCCTCTGGGTGCGTAAAGCCGTCGCCGCGGATCCGGTGGAGGTCGTGGACGAGCGCGGCCACGCCGACGATTCGGGGGTCAGCGTCTTCGGCCTCGGCGATGCGGGTGCCGACGCGGTTGACGCGCCACGCGTGGTGCACGTCGTGGCCCGACGAGTCTCCGTCGAGGTGGGCGGCCATCTTGCTCGCGACGCGGTCGAACAACGAGTCGTCGCTGGGCATGCGCGACCGTTCAGCGACACGGGCCAAAAATCACTCGACGCGGAGCGGCTGCTCCACGCGGCGCCCGTCGCGGCGAGCGAGCACCGTCTCTCCGGCCGCTACCTTCTCGCCCTCCTCGACTACGACGTCCCCGCGGTCGTACTCCCGGGGGAGGAGGACGTCCGCGCGACTGCCGAACGAGATGTGGCCGATGCGGTCCCCGCGCTCGAGTTCGTCGCCTGCCTCGACGTAGGGGTGGATGCGGCGGGCGAACGCGCCCGCGATGAGCACCACCTCGAACTCGCCGCAGTCGATGCGGACGCGCTCGTTGTGGTGGGACTCCTTGTCGAACGCCGGGCGGTGGCCACCCGAGCGGTGACTGACGGCTTCGACGGTGCCGTCGAGGGGCGCGCGGTTCACGTGCACGTCGGTGACGTTCATGAACACGCCGACGCGGACGCGGCCGTCCTCCTCGCGAATCACGGACACCTTGCCGTCGGCGGGCGAGGCGACGCCCTCGTGTGGGGGCGTGCGCTCGGGGTCGCGGTGGAACCAGAGCACGAACCCGGAGACGGCGAGCGCGAGCACGCCCCACAGCGACGAGACGGCCAGCAGCGCGAGCCCGACGACTGCCGACGGGAGCGCGTACACCCACTTCCAGGAACCGCGAGCGAACATATCCCTACTGTGGACGGCCAGCGCCGATAGCCCTTCGGTCGGGAGCGGGGCGTTTATCGGGCCTCGCTCGCAAGGGTGTCAGCGATGAACGCGCGTCACGCTCGCTACCCGTTCCTCGGGGAGGCACGCACCGCCGTCCAGGAGGCGGGCGTCGACCTCGCCCGTGTCGTCGCCGAGGAGGACGCCGTCGTCGAGCGCGCCCGCGAGCGCGTCGTCGGCGCGCTCACCAGCGGCGCGATCGGCGAGCGGGCGCGCTCGGACCGCGTCGAACTGCTCTCGTACCCCGTCGCTCGCGTCCTCGTCTCCGTCGTCGACGAACACATACTCGTACGGAAGTACGCCGACGCGGAGGCGCGCGCGGCCCACGAGCGGTTCACGACCGACGAGACCGACGAGTCGGAACTCCGGAGCGTCGGCGACGAGGCCAGCGTCTCCCGCGCGGAACTCCTCCGGGAGTTCGACCTCACGGACCACGTCTACGCCACTGACGACGGCTACGACGTGGACGTCCCGACGTACCTCCTGCTGGCGTCGTCGCTGCGGGGCGACGAGTGGCGCCTCGTCAACCGCGCGCTCGACGGCGGTCGGGTCCCGGTCCGCGAGCCGGAACTCGACACGCTCCTCCGCCAGGCCGTCCGCGACCGGGTGGCCGAGGGGCTCCCACTGGACGTCCCCGACGAGATCACCGAGGCGATGGAGGCGCCGGCGACCGCCGTCCGGGACGTGCTCGCGGACATGGACCTCACGCGGGAGATCGACACCGTCGTCCCGGAGCTGTTCCCGCCGTGCATGCAACACCTCCTCGACGCGGTGCAGCGCGGCGAACACCTCGCCCACCACTCCCGGTTCGCCATCACCGCGTTCCTCGCGAACGTCGGCCTCACGACCGACGAGATCGTCGAGATCTACTCCGTCAACCCGGGCTTCGGCGAGGAGATGACGCGCTACCAGACCGACCACATCCGCGGAGAGTCCAGCCCCACGGAGTACACGGCGCCGTCGTGTGCGACGATGAAGGCGTACGGGGACTGCACGAACCCCGACGACCTCTGCGACGCCATCAACCACCCGCTGTCGTACTACGAGGCGAAACTGGACGACGAGGACGACGAGGACCTCGAAGACTGGCGCGACCGCGAGGAACAGGACGCCGAGGCAGAGTAGAACCAGTCAGTCCGGACGGTCGGACCGCAGTACGTCACTCACTCCTGTTTCGTGGAGAGCCAGTAGCCGACGCCGGCCATGAGGAGGATGAAGGCGACGATAGCGCCGACGACGGTGTACGCGGCGGTCTGACCGGACCCGTCGGCCATCGTAGCGCCGCCGACGAGAATTCCGATGAACACGAGGACGGACACGATGGCAACACCCGCCTCGAGACGGGCGTCCAGCGACTCAGACATGGGAAGCGCTTTCGTCGGACCCGGGAAAAGCGCTTCGAAGCGGCGGCCGTCCGTCGGCGTCGAGCCCCCGGCGGAGAACGGGGTCGACCTCCCATCACTAGAGGGGCTGAGAACCCAAGAACACTGCGCTTTTGAGGGGTTTAGGGTGGTAGAGCCCCTCGATTACGGTATGGAATCCGCCACACCGACCGACCAGCAGAACGACGCGCGGGCCCGCCGCGCCCGTGAGGAGCGGATGGTCGTGCGTGCCGTCGGCGGTGGCATCTACGAGGTGGCGACGCCCTCCGGTAACGTCTACCAGGTGGACCTCGACGGCGGCCGCTGTACGTGTCCGGACTACCAGTTCCGGCGCACGCAGTGCAAGCACCTGCGACGCGTCGCGATGGAGGTCACCGCCAGGCGGGTCCCCGTGCCCGGCCAGCGGGAGGCGACGTGTGCCGACTGCGGCCAGACGTTCTTCACCGAGGAGAGCACGCCCGACCCCGCCTACTGTGAGGACTGCACGCTGGCCCCGGGCGACCCGGTCATCGACCGCGAGACGGGGAGTCTGCTCCTCGTCGTCGAGTCGAGTGGGGACCGCGCGAGCGAGGTCCGCATCGCCGACCGCGGCTGGTCTGTCGCCGACCACTACTCGAACCAGGGGTACGACCCCGACGACAGGGTCGTCGACGTGCTCTACCCGCTGGATCGCGGCGTCTCGCCGGAGGACATCTCGCCGCGGGACCTGAAACGCTACTCGTTCCCGCGGGGCCGCCTGCGCCGCCCCACCGAGCGACTCAGTAGTCGTCGAGACCAGTTCGTTCCGGCCCCCCAGTGAGCTCCTCGATATCCGTCCCGTCCTCGAGGGCCTTCTCCTTCTTCACCCGGTAGCTGCCGGCGTCCGTCGTGTGGAGGTCCGCGGGGTGGAAGAAGTACCAGTCCTCCCGGTCGAAGCGCACGCCGATCCGTGGTTTGGCGCCGAAGTTCCGCGCGAAGTAGACGAGCGCCTCGACCTCCTCGCCCGTGAGGTAGATGGGGTCGCCCGCGCTCGACTTCGCCTCGATGGCGTAGAAGACGTCGCCGTCGCCGGCGAGCACGTCCGGGAGTTCGCGCTCCGTCGCGCTGCCGCTGGCCGGCGCCCGCATCACGGCGAACCCGCGCTCGTCGAGCGCGTTCACGAGCTGGCGCTCTCGCCGGTTGCCTTTCGCGTTGGAATTAGACATCGCCGCCCTCCCTGCTCGCAGTCATACACCGGGCTATGCAGCGGGGGGATAGGAGGCTTGCGCCCGAGGGACAGCGACATTCTTCGGCAAGCATCCGCGAGCGAGCGGTTCGAAGAACCCGAGCGATGCGGTTCACCGAGCGCAGCAAAAGGTCCCTAGGTCCCGTGCCGCCAGCCGCTCATGTACTCGGCCTGAACCTCGGTGAGTTCGTCGAGTTCGACGCCCTCCGCGTCGAGTTTGATCTCCGCGAGTTCGCGGTCGAGTTCGTCCGGGACCTCGTGGACGCCGGCCGCGTAATCGTCGCCGTTCTCGACGAGTTCGCGCACGCAGACCGCCTGCACGCCGAAGGACTGGTCCATCACTTCGACCGGGTGGCCGAGACTGACGGGGGTGGCGAGGTTGACGAGGCGCCCCTCCGCCAGCACGTTGATGCGGCGACCGTCGTCGAGGCGGTACTCGCGGACGCCGTCGCGGACCTCTCGTTCGGACTCGGCGAGGTCCGAGAGTCCCTCGAGGTCGATCTCGATGTCGAAGTGGCCGGCGTTGGCGAGCACGGCGCCGTCGGTCATCTGCTCGAAGTGCTCCTCGACGATGACGTCGCGGTTCCCCGTGGTCGTGATGAAGACGTCGCCGATTTCGGCGGCCTCGTCCATCGACATCACGTCGTAGCCCTCCATGTGAGCCTCGAGCGCGCGCCGCGGGTCGATCTCGGTGACGATGACGTCGGCGTTCTGGCCGGCGGCCTTCTTCGCGACGCCCTTCCCGCACTGACCGTAGCCCGCGACGACGACGTCCTTGCCCGCCCACGCGAGGTTCGTCGTCATGGCGATGGAGGCCAGGGAGGACTCGCCCGTGCCGTGGACGTTGTCGAACAGCTGTTTCATCGGCGTGTCGTTGACCGCGAAGACCGGGTACTCGAGGGCGCCGTCGTCGTCCATCGCGCGGAGGCGGTGGACGCCCGTGGTGGTCTCCTCGGTGCCGCCGACGATGGTGTCGATGAGTTCGGGGTGTTCCTCGTGGACGCGGAAAACGAGGTCGCCGCCGTCGTCGACCGTGACGGAGGGGTCGTGAGCGAGGACCGCGTCGATGGCCTCGTAGTACGCCTCGTCGTCGACGCCGTGCTCGGCGTAGCTCGTGATGTCATCGTTGGCGTCGAGCGCGGCGCTGACGTCGTCGTGGGTCGACAGCGGGTTGCAGCCCGTGATGGCGACCTCCGCTCCGGCGTCCGCCATCGTCTCGACGAGCGCGGCGGTCTTCGCCTCGACGTGGAGCGCCATCCCGACGGTCTCGCCGGCCAGCGGCTGGTTCTCGACGAACTCCTCGCGGAGCGCGGTGAGGATCGGCATGTGTTCGAACGCCCAGTCGATCTTCTTCCGCCCGGACTCCCGGGCGGCCTCGACGTCGTCGAGGTGGTCGCTGATCGGCGACGCAGTTGTCATACGAACGCGGACGGCGACCGAACCCAAAACCCTACCGAAGCCGTCAGCGCCGTCCGACATCGCTCGGCCGACGGCGGTGCCGCTGCTGGCCAGTTCGATGCTGTCGATACGAGCCCGACTGCCGAGTTCGCGCCCGCAGAAAGCGAGTGCCGCTACGGCGGTCCGTTGCCGTTACCGCCGCCGTTGCCGTTACCGCCTGCATTGCCGTTGCCGCCGCCGTTACCGTTGTTTCCGCCGTTGTTCCCGTTGCCGCCGGCGTTCCCGTTACCGTTCCCGTTGTTGCCGTTCGCTTCCGCGTCGGACTCGTCGGAGTCGTCACCGTCGTCCTTCGGCCCGGGGTCGACGTGGTCCGGGCGGTTGTCCGCGCCGGGGTTGTTGTCGACGACGAACGCCGACACCGTCTGCCCGCTCATGTTGCCCTCCTCCTGGAGGGAGGCGACGAACGCGGAGACCCGAGCGCCGAACGTGTCGAGTTCCTCGGAGTCGTTCTCCTCGGTCTCGTTCGTCTCCTCGGTCGGCGCGACGAGGTCGAGCGTGGTCGACCCCGTCGCGTTGTCCACGGACGCCGTCACGGAGACGGAGACGTTCTGGTCGGGTGCCGCCAGCCCGACGGTGCCGTTCTCGTCGGTGACGTAGTCGCCGCTGCCGGCGTACGTCGAGTTGTTCAGTGCTTCGACGGTGACTGACGCGTTCGCCACCGCGGACCCGTTCTCGCTCACCGTCACCGTGACGGTACCGTCCGTCGCCTGGTCGCCGCCGACCGCGAGGTCGTCGGCCGCCATCGCTCCACCCGGAACGACGGCGACGACCGCGACGACCAGCGTTACGACCAGTAATGTGTGCCCTGTGTTCCGCATTGCGACTAGATAGTTACCAGCAACGGTGGCATAAGGCTACTGGCCGATTCGGGTTCTCGGCGCCGCTTGCCGTCGTCTTCGGGCGGTTTCGTGCGTTCTGCGACTCGCCGGGGTCGGGCTCTCCGAGGTGTTCTGTTACGCCGCTCGTTCGGCGACGGCGGCCGCACGGGACGCCGCGCGCTCCCGGACCGCGTCCTCGTCGAGGGTCAGCACCGCCCGGTCCCGCATCAGGACGTCGCCGTCGCAGACGGTGTGGCGGACGTCGCTCCCGCCCGCGGCGTACGCGAGGTGGGAGACGTAGTCGTGGACGGGCGTGAGGTGGGGCGCGGAGAAGTCGACGACCGCGAGGTCCGCGTTCGCGCCCACCTCGATGCGGCCGGCGTCGAAGCCGAGCGCCCGCGAACCGCCGGCAGTGGCCATCTCGACGGCCGCCTCCGCGGGCACCGCGGCGGCGTCGTCCGCGGCGAGTTTACCGAGCATCGCGGCGTCACGGAGTTCGTCGAAGAGGTCGAGGTCGTTGTTCGACGCCGCGCCGTCGGTGCCGAGCGCGACGTTCACGCCTGCCTCGCGCATCGCCTGGACGGGCGCCATCCCCGAGGCGAGTTTCATGTTCGACGCCGGGCAGTGGACGACGCTCGCCGAGCGCTCCGCGAGCAACTCGACCTCGCTGTCGTCGGTGTGGACGCCGTGCGCGAGGAAGTCCCCGGGTTCGAGCAGCCCCACGCTGTCGGCGTACTTGAGGGGACGAACGCCGCGCTCGTCGACGATGGGGTCGACCTCCGCGGTCGTCTCGTTCGCGTGGAAGTGCACTGGCACGCCCGCCTCGCGGGCCTGCCCGACGAACTCCCGGAGGTACGCCTCGCCGACGGTCGTGAGGCTGTGGGGCATGTACGCCGTGCGGATGCGTCCGCCCGCCGCGCCGTCGAACTCCAGTGCGACCTCGATGCTCTCCTCGTTGTCCGCGACTGCGTCGTCCTCGTCCTTCCCGATGGTGACGACGCCGTGGCCCAGTCGCGCCCGCACGCCGGCTCTCTCGACGGCCGCCGCGACCTCCGGCACGTGGAAGTACATGTCCGCGAACGCCGTCGTCCCGGACTTGATCATCTCCACGAGCGCGAGGTCCGTCCCCGCCCGCACGTCCTCGGCGCCCAGCTCCGCCTCCGCCGGCCAGACGTCCTCCTGCAGCCACGCCTCGAGGGGTTTGTCGTCGGCGTACCCCCGCAGCAGCGTCATCGCCGCGTGGCAGTGGGCGTTCACCAGCCCCGGCATCACCAGGCAGCCGTCGGCGTCCAGTCGCTCGTCGCCCTCGGACACGTCGCCCACGTCGAGAATCTCGCCCGCCTCCTGGTCGACGAGCACGTCGCCTTCCACGACGGTCATGTCCGGTCGGAGGACCCGTCCGCCCGCGACTCGCAGTGTGGTCATGGGTTCGGCTTCGGCGGTTCGCGGTGTGAATCTGTCGGGTTCCGCGTTCGTGATTAGTGTTCGGGGATTTCGCTTCGGCTGACTACCCCGCCTCAGAAGCCCCCGCGGTCTCGGGTCGAGAGACTCACTGCGCTCCTCACTCCCTTCGGTCGTTGCGGTGCTTGCGCCGTCTGTCTTCCCCGAGACCGCGGCCCCTTCCATTCCCACCCACTGCCGGCTGACCAACCGGCGATGGGCGGACTGAAAGGGGCGGCGCACTCGGTGAAGGCGGACGACGCAAGCACTGGACTGAACGAGCGTAGCGAGTGAAGGAAGCGCGCAGCGAGTCCCCCGAGTGCGCCGGGGCTTTCGGGTGTGGTAGTCGGCCGGACTGCCATTTCCCACGAATCCGCCACCAGACCACGTCCTGCCACAAGGAAAACCTAGTTCCGGGTGCCACGCCTACACCGCTCACATGCGAATAGCCGTGCCCAACAAGGGCCGTCTCCACGACCCGACGCTCGACCTCCTCGACAGAGCCGGTATCGGCGTCGAGAACGGCGCGGACCGACAGCTGTACGCCGACACGGTCGACCCCGACATCACCGTGCTGTACGCGCGAGCGGCCGACATCCCGGAGTACGTCGCGGACGGCGCGGCGGACCTCGGCATCACGGGCCTCGATCAGGTGCGGGAGTCCGGGGTGAGCAACGTCGCGGACCTGCTCGACCTCGACTACGGGAAGTGCCGGCTGGTGCTGGCGGCGCCCGAGGACGGTGACATCACCGAACCCGCGGACCTGGACGGGAAGACCGTCGCGACGGAGTTCCCGCGGGTCACCCGGGACTACTTCGAGGGGGAGGGCGTGGACCCGGACATCGTGGAGGTCACGGGGGCGACCGAACTGACGCCCCACGTCGAGATGGCCGACGCGATCGTGGACATCACGTCGACGGGGACGACGCTGCGGGTGAACCGGCTCGCCATCGTCGACGAGGTGCTCCAGAGTTCGGTGCGGCTGTTCGGCCGCGAGGACGTCGTCGACGACTCGAAGGTCGAGCAGGTCGTGACGGCGCTCCGGTCCGTGCTCGACGCGGAGGGGAAGCGCTACCTGATGCTGAACGCGCCCGAGGAGAACCTCGAGGCCGTCGAGGACGTCATCCCGGGGCTCGGCGGCCCCACCGTGCTCGACGTCGACGAACCGGGGACGGTCGCGGTGCACGCCGTCGTCGAGGAGCGGGACGTCTTCGAGGCGGTCAACGCCCTCAAGGGCGAGGGCGCGTCGGGCATCCTGGTCACCGAGATTGAGCGGCTCGTGGAGTAGCTACCGGAGGCCGTCGCCGACGTTCTCGCCGACTCTCACGGCGTAGCCGACCAGCGGGTACGCGACGAAGCCGACGACGCTGAGCGCGGCGAGCGCGAGCGAAGTGAGCTGCTGGTCGTGTGGTGACCCGCTCGCGAGCGTGAGGACGGCGGCGACGGTCGGTGCGATCCACACGCCCGCGAGCAGTTCCGGTCGGTCGAGGAAGTAGTACGCGGAGAGGGCGAGTACGGCGAAGATCCCGAAGACGGCGGCGACGTCGGCGCTAGACCGGGAGACGAACGAGGCGACGTAGGCGAGGAGGGCCGCCAGCAGGGCGAGTGCGCTTCCGCGGAGCGCCTGGCGGTCGTAGTCGTTCATACGCGCCGGTACACAGCATCCGACAAAAAGTTCGGGCGGGCGTTCTCCCTGCGTGCGAATCTACCCGGGCGCGGTGCCGAGCAGCGCGAGCAGGTTCGCGGCGAGCAGCACGAGCGCGAGCGACACCACGTAGTGCATCACGACGACGAGCAGCGCCGTCCGGTACTTCACCCGGTAGACGGCGTGGACGGCGACGAGGTCGGCGGTGAGGCCGACTGCGACGATGACCAGTGGGCTGTAGCGGACGAGCGCGATGGTGACGATGGCGGGCGCGAGGCCGACGAGGAACGCGCGCTTCCAGGGCACCTCGCCGAGCACGTAGGTCGCCGCCGCGTGGGCGGTGAAGCTGAACAGGAGCCAGCCGGCGAGGAACGTGCCGACGTACTGGGCGAGCGTCCCCGGGCTGGGCTGGACCGCGAGCGGGACCACGGCCTACTCGAGGAGGCCGAGCTCTTCGAGCCGGGAGACGATCTTGTCGACGGCGTGTTCGGCGTCCTCGGGCTTCTTCCCGCCGGTGATGACGAGCTTCCCGGAGCCGAACAGCAGCGCGACGACCTCGGGTTCGTCGAGGCGGTAGACGAGGCCGGGGAACTGCTCGGGCTCGTACTCGATGTTCTCGAGGCCGAGGCCGATGGCGATGGCGTTCAGGTTGAGCTGGCGGCCGAGGTCGGCGGACGTGACGATGTTCTGGACGACGATCTCGGGTTCGTCCTCGACCTGGATGGAGAGTTCGCGGAGCTTGTCGAAGACGATGCGGAGGCTCTCGTGGACGTCGTCGGTCGACTTCGCGCCGGTGCAGACGATCTTCCCGGAGCGGAAGATGAGCGCGGCGCTCTTCGGTTCCTGGGTTCGGTAGACGAGGCCGGGGAACTGCTCGGGGTCGTAGTCGGCGCCCTCGAGGTCCATCGCGACGCTCTGGAGGTCGAGTTCCTGGCCGATTCCCGTCGAGGCGACCACGTTTTCAATGTTGATGGTTTCCTTGGGGTCGGTCATCGTTCGCCTTAAATCACGTATTTAAGGCTTATAAAGGTTGGTAGTCCCGGTGACTTCCGCTCAAGTACTCCGGCGGTCATCGGTAGCCTGATTGGCCGCGGGCGCGGACCTGGGGGCGTGTACGTCCTCGAACTCGGCGGTGACGACGATCAGTTCGCCGCCGCCGAAGCCGCGGCCGCCGCCACCGAGGTCCGCGTCGTCGCGCCCGGTCTCGCCGTCGCCAGCGACGTGGACCGCGAGCGCTTCCGCGGCCTCGCGTACGCCCACCGCGCCGGCGACCACGTGGCCGACACCGACGCCAGCGTCGACACCGCGGCGGACGCCCTCCGGACCGCCGATGTCGACTGCGAGGGGTCGGTCGCCGTCCGCGCCCGGGACGTCCGCGGCACCGCGGGCGTCGACACCCAGCGCGCCGAACGCGAACTCGGCGGCGTGCTCGTCGACCGCGGCTTCGCCGTCGACCTCGAGGACCCCGACCACGAACTGCGCGCGCTATTTGCGGAGGATTCCGCCTACCTCGCCTGGCTCGCCGCCGAGTCCGTCCGCGACTACGGCGACCGCAAGCCCACCGACCGCCCGTTCTTCCAGCCGGGGAGCATGGACCCGCTGCTCGCCCGCGCCGTCTGCAACCTCGCCCGCGTCGAAGCCGGCGACCGCGTCCTCGACCCGATGTGCGGGACCGGTGGCGTGCTCGTCGAGGCCGGACTGCTCGGCGCACGCCCCCTGGGGACGGACGCCCAGTCGAAGATGGTCCGGGGCGCCCGCCAGAATCTCGCGCACTTCCTCGACGACTACGACGTGGCGCGCGCCGACGCTACCAGCCTCCCGCTCCGGGACGACAGCGTCGACGCAGCAGTGTTCGACGCGCCGTACGGCCGGCAGTCCAAGATCGAGACTCACGACCTCGCGGACCTCGTCGGCGGCGCGCTCGCGGAGGTCCGCCGCGTGAGCGACCGCTGTGTCCTCGTCGCGGACCGCGACTGGCGCGACGAAGCGGCGGACGCGGGGTGGACCGTCGAATCCCGGTTCGAGCGCCGCGTCCACCGCTCGCTAGTGCGGTACGTGCTCGTGCTGGAGTGAGGGTCCGCCTGCTGAAGACTCGCTGCCGACGTGATCGCTTGAAAGCCCTCGGCACGCTCGCGATCGCTCGCCAGCATATCGCTCGCTGCGCTCGCGATAGTGGCTGCCGAGGCGACCAGACAAGCGCGAGCGTGCCTCGCCCTTTCAGTCCACCAGGCGACCGGTTGGTCGACCGCCGACACACGCCGGCCACGTGACAGCGTCTGTCGGACGGCTTCGTAATCCAAAATCGAGATTCCGAGAACTACAGATCCGTTCGGCTACACTCCAGCAAGCTTCACTTTCGAAGTGAAAACCGCATTGAACGATGCGTGTGTACGCTCGAACATGGCACAGGAGACGTCCGCGCTCTCCCCGCGACTCGCGCGCGCCGCCGACTGGGGCGTCTACGCGCTCGTCGTCAGCACGCTACTTGGCCTGCTCGCGTTCCTCACCAACCCCGTCCCGGACCCCTCGTTCCCGTGGGCGACGCTCCCGGCGTCGCTGCGCCTCCCGGTGACACAGCCACGCATCGAGCACTGGCCCGTGACGTACACGCTCGCCGTCTGGACGTGGGTGTTCGCGCTCCCGCTCGCGTTGCTCGCGGTCTATCGGCGGATCGCACCGCGGATTGGTCTCGGTGCGAGCGCGTGGCTCGTCGGCCTCCCGGCGGCGCTGATGGTCGTGCTCACGACGTACTGCCGGTTCTTCTGGCCGAAGCTCCACCCCGCGTCGTGGAACGCGCCCTCCTACACGTTCGCCTGCTGGGGCTACTGCTCGTCGTACGTACCGGCGTGGAGCAACCTGGCGTACCTCGTCGCGGGGCTCGGCGTCGGCGCGTTCCTGCTCGCTCGCCAGCGCAGCGACCGCGGGCGCCTGGTCGCCGGCGCGTTCGGCGTCCTCGCACTCCCGCTCGGCCTGCCGGCGCTCGTCTACGCGCGACGGACCTCCGTCCGGTAGTAGTTGGCCACGGCGGCGACGACGAACGCCGCGGCGCTCACGGCGAGCGCGGTGGTCTGGTTCTCGGCGATGGGCTGGAGGTCGAGCACCGCGAGCGCGACGACGGCGAGCACGTAGCCGAAGAAGCAGACGAACCACACCGAGTAGTACTCCAGACCGACCTGGTCGGTGACGACCGCCCAGCCGACGACGAACCCCGGACCGAGAATCAACAGCGGCCCCCACCACGGGGTGTTCGCGCCGGCGATCGCACTCAGGAGCACGGTCGCGGGCAACGCCACCATCAGCATCGACCCGAGTACGACGCCGACTCGTTCCAGGGTGTCGGGAAGGGACACAGGCGGTATCCGGCGCCCCACGTAGAAAAGCTACCGCCCGAGTTCCGCGAGCAGGCGGCCGAGCTGGATGCGGTCGCTGTTCCCCTGCGTGAGGTCGAACTCCACGTCGCCGGCGAGCACGTGGAGCGCCGCGAGTTCGTCGCCGGAGTACCGCGAGCGTCCGACGCGGAGCAGGTCCCGCAGGACCTCCTCGCCGTCCATCCCCTCGTCGACGAGCAGGTCGTCGAGGGTCTTCCGGGCGTCCGTGAACTCGCCGGCCTCGGCGTCGTCGAGCATCGACTCGACGGCGTCGTCGGAGCCGACCTCCTGGAGCGTCTCGTAGGCGGCGTTCATCGTCACCTCGCCCTCCTGCTCGGCGGTCGTCTGGGCGCCCAGCACGGCCTTCCGGAGGTTGCCGTCGGCGTAGCCCGCGACGAACTCCAGGCCGTCCTCGTCGTAGTCGACGCCCTCCGCCTCGACGATGTCGCGGAGTACGGCGACGATCTCTTCGGGCGTGGGGGCCCGCATCGACACCGGGAAACACCGCGAGTGGATCGGCGGGATGAGCTTCGAGGGCTGCCGGGTCCCGATGACGAACTGCGTCGCCTCGTGGTGGCGCTCCATCACGCGGCGCAGCGCCTGCTGGAAGTCCTCGCGGATAGCTTCGGCGTTGTCCAGTAGGATGGTGTTGTACTCCCCGGAGACCGGCGCGTAGCTCGCCGTCTCCTTGAGCACGTGGTTGATGAGGTCGGCCTTCGAGGAGTTCCGGCGGCGCTTCGAGGAGATGAACGACGCGAACCGGGGGTCCTCGCTGATCTCCTTCTTCGTCATGCCGAAGAAGTCCGCGACGTTCAGCTCCACGAGGTCGTTGTCGGGGTCCGCGTGCGCCTGCTCGGCGAGCGCGCGCACCGCGGCCGTCTTCCCCGTGCCCTCGGGGCCGTACACCACGAGGTTCACGGGTTCGTCGACGGCCTCCTGGAGGCGGTCGCGCACGTCGGCCTGCGGGATGTCCGCCAGCGACGGCGCGTGCGTGTCTATCCACAGCGGAGCGTCCATCACTGCGGGGTAGCCGCCCGGCGGTCAAGAATCGGTCGGTTGGCGGAGGCGGAACTGCCCGAAGCCGTGACGGGGGTCGCCCGTCAGGCAGTCGTGTTGGTCTCCGTCTCGTCGGGGGTCACGGTGGCAGCGTCGACGACCAGTTCACCGTCGACGAGGTCGGGGCCGTCTTCCACCCCGCCGGACGTGACGAAGTCGAAGGTGCTGGTCGCGTTGCCGGCGTCGGTCTGGTTCGTCTCGACGTGCGGCACCGCGACGACCGTCTCCGTGTCGCTCAGCGTCACGTTTCCGAAGTCGGCGCCGGGCACGTCTCCGTACAGCGTGACGTTGACGTCCTCGTGGTAGCCGGCTTCGAGGTAGTCGGAGACGCCGACGACGGTCTCCGGCCCGGCCGACGCGTTCGCGTCGAGGACGCTGTCGTCGTGGAGGGCGACGTAGCCGCCCTCGGGGACGAACACGGAGTCGACGGTGAACGTCCCGCCGGTCACGTTCTGGTCCTCGACGTCGACCGCGGACTCGTTCGTGACGTCGATCACGTCGAACTCACTGGAGTTCTCCGTGGTGACGCCGTGGATGTACGTCGCGTTCGGGACGCCCGTGGTGTCCACCTCGAACGTCACGGTCGTGGTCTCGCCGGCTCCGACCGCGACCGTCTGGTGCACCACGACGTCGACGTCCCCGTCTTCGAGGCGGAAGGCGACGTCCTCCTCGCGGTTCTCGCCACCCTCGTTGGTCACCGTCGCGTCGACCGTGACGTTGCTGCCCGGCACCGCGTACCCGGGTGCGTCGAGGTCCTCGACGACCAGGCCGCCGGTCGCCGCCTCGGTGTCGTCGGTCGCGCCGTCGTCCTCACCGGGCGTCGTCTCGCCCGCGAAGGTCACCTCGGCGGAGTCGGTGACGGGTTCGCCGTCGACGAGGTACGGACCGTCCTCCTGGCCGTCACTCGTGACGAAGTCGAAGGTCGGCGACTCCTGCTGTTGCTGCTGGGCAGCGCCGAACATCGCGGTGGCGTTCCCGTCGGTTGTGTTGTCGTCCGTGGTGTCGTTCGTGCCGCCGTTCGGCGTCTCTGTGGTCGTCTCCGTCGTAGTCGTCTCCGTCGTGGTCGTGTCTGCCGTAGTCGTGTCCGTCGTTGTGGTGGTCGTGTCCGTCGCCGTGGTCGTCTCGTTGTCGTCCGGCGTGGTCGTCGGCTGGCCGCCCTGGTCGGTGTCGCTGGTCTCCTGGTGGGCCATCGCCACCAGCGTCTCCGTGCCGTTCACGGCGGTGTTCTCGAAGTCGGCGCCGGGCACGTCCTCGTACAGCGTGACGGTGACGTCCTCGTAGCTACCCGCTTCGAGGTAGTCGGAGACGCCGATTACGTCCCCGACGGTGTCGTTCGCTCCGCCGGTAGTGGCGTGGACGGCGACGTAGCCGCCCTCGGGGAGCGTGACGTTCTGGATAGTGACTGTGTTCCCCGTCGCGGTCTGGTCGTCGAACGTCACGCTGGCGTCGGCCTGCTGTAGCGCGTTCGAGGCGTCTGTCTGTGGTGCGGTGCTCTGTGTCGTCGTCGGCGCCACGAACGCGGCCGCCGCCACGCCGCCAGAGAGTGCGACCATGGCGGCGACAGCGACGACGCCGAGCGTTCGGATGTGTCCAGCTGTGGGCATCTGCAATCGGGGTGATACGTACGGTCGGCCAATAAACCGAAATCATAGTTAAGCCGCTTTTCGGACTATACAGGGCTGCTACTGCCGGAACAGGCCGACGGTACTGCTCGACAACCCGACCGTACTCCGTCACAATCGTGTCGTACAGGCAACTTCTCTCTCCTCGGCGGCCGACCGGTCGCCCGGCTATCGGTGTCGTTTTGCGCTCGGCCCGACCAACTCGTAGCATGACGCTCCAGGTGACGTTCCTCGGGACGAGCGGCGCCATCCCGACGACGGCACGCAACCCGAGCTCGGTGTTCGTCCGGCGCGAGGGCGAGGCGTTCCTCTTCGACGCTGGCGAGGCGACGCAGCGCCAGATGATGCGCTACGGCACGGGCTTCGACGTCTCCGACGTGTTCGTCACGCACGCCCACGGCGACCACGTCCTCGGACTCCCGGGACTCGTCCAGACGTGGGACTTCAACGACCGCGAGGACACGCTGACGATCCACGTCCCCCGGGGTATCGGCCGCTCGGTCCGACAGTTAGTGTTCGCCATCGGCGGGGACGTCGGCTACCCGGTCCGCGTCGAGGAGGTCGACCCGGGGGAGGTCGCTCTCGACCGCGAGGAGTTCGAGGTCCGCGCGTTCCAGACCGACCACCGCACCACATCCGTCGGCTACGCGCTCGTCGAGGACGACCGGAAGGGCCGCTTCGACCGGGAGCGCGCGGAGGAACTCGGCGTCCCCGTCGGCCCGAAATTCTCCCGACTCCACGACGGCGAAGCGGTCGAACTGGACGACGGGACGGTCGTCCGCCCGGAGCAGGTCGTCGGCGACCCGCGGCCCGGTCGCACGCTTGTCTACACGGGTGACACGCGGCCCCACGACGCAGTGGTCGCCGCCGCCGAGGGCGCCGACCTCCTGATCCACGACGCGACGTTCGCCGACGACGCCGCCGACCGCGCCGCCCAGACCGGCCACTCGACCGCCGGCGAGGCAGCTGACGTCGCCACTCGCGCCGGAGTCGCGGCGCTCGCGCTCACGCACATCTCCTCGCGGTACGCGGGCGACGCTCGGGAGATCAGGGAGGACGCGGAGAAGGCCTTCGACGGCGAGGTGTTCGTCGCTCACGACGGCCTGGAGTACGACGTGCCGTTCCCCGACGCCGAGTGACCTGGCGGTCACTCGACCCCGCGATCACTTCGTTCTCGCGGACGCCGAATAACTCCGTTATTCGAGCCCACAGTCGCTTCGCTCCTGCGGACGCCGACTGACGGCGGCGCTCGGCCCGAGTACTACGTCCGTTCCTTGATCTTGTCGGCGAGTTCCACCGCACTCGCGCGCTTCTCGCCGACGATCGCGCCGACGAGCGCGCCGACGCCGCCGCCGGTGCTCGCGGCGTTCCGGCTGATCGCGCCGCCGACCGCAGCCCCGACGGCCGCACCCATGGCAGCGTACTTCGCTCGACTCATCGCGACTTTGAGTTGACCTCTCATACGGTTGTATTGGAGCACGAGGCGGATAAACTTACTCGCCGAGCGATGGGAGCGTTCGTCGCGAGTGCGGTCAGCACCGTCACCTCGTCGCGTTCCCCGGAACGCCTCCGTGGGGAGTCCCGTGGGTCGGTTCGTTTGACCGGCGACCCCCGCCCCGCCGTGCACTTATTACCCGTCGAATACTACGTAGTGGCGAGTTGAGTACCCGTACGAGCGCCCTCGACGCCCTCGTCTTTGGCGTCGACGTGCAGAGTGGCGACGTGCGTGGGGACGCACCCTCCTACGCGCTCGTCGTCTTCGACGGAGAGACGATAGAGCGCGACGTCGTCACCCGCCGGAAGCTACTGCGCCGCGTCGACAGCGAGGAACCGGCCATCCTCGCGACGGACAACATGTACGAGCTGGCGGCGGACAAGGACCAGCTCGTCCACCTCCTCCGGGGGCTGCCCGAGGCGACGAAACTGGTGCAGGTGACCGGCGACGAGCGCCCGGAACCGCTGTCCCGGGTCGCCAAGCGCCACGGCGTCCCCTACGGCAAACCCGCGATGGAGGAGGCCGAGGCCGCGGCCCGTCTCGCCGCGCGGAACGTCGGCTACGAGGTGTCGGCGTTCACGAACGAGACGACGGTGAAGGTCTCCCGGGGCCGCTCGACGGGTGGCGGTGGCGGGTGGAGCGAGGACCGCTTCACGCGCCGCATCCACGGCTCCGTGAAGCGCGCGAGTCGCGAGGTGGAGTCGAAGCTGACGGAGGCCGGCCTCGAGTTCGAGCGGGAGGTCACGGAGAAGTACGGCGGCTACGCGAACGCCGTCTTCACCGTGCAGGCCCGCCCCGAGGACATCCCCGTCTCCAGTCGGCGCTCCGGTGACACCCGCGTGGAGGTCGAGCCAGTGCGTCGGGACGGCATCGAGTTCCGGCCGCTCGCGCGCCGCCGGGACCGCGTGTTCGTCGGCGTCGACCCTGGCACGACGACGGCCGTCGCGCTGGTCGGCCTGGACGGCCACGTACTCGACGTGATGAGCACGCGGACCGCCGACACCGCCGCGGTCATCGAGTGGATCATCGAACACGGCCGTCCCATCCTGGTCGCGGCGGACGTGACGCCGATGCCGAACACCGTCGAGAAGATCCGCGCGAGCTTCGACGCCGCCGGCTGGGCGCCCGACACGGACCTCCCGGTCGACGAGAAACAGCACCGCACCCGCGAGGAGGGGTACGACGACGACCACCAGCGGGACGCCCTGGCGGCGGCGCTGTACGCCTACGATGCCCACGAGGACCAGATCCGGCGCGTCACCGAGCAGACGCCGCGCGAACTCGACGTTGGCGAGGTGGTGGGGCGGGTCGTCGGCGGCGAACCGCTCACCGCCGTCCTCTCGGACCTCGAGGAGTCCGAGGAGCCCGAGGAGGAGACGGTCGAGCACGACCCCCGGGAGCTCACCGCGGAGGAGCGCCGCATCCGCGACCTGCAGTCCCAGGTCGGGCGGCTCCGGTCCCACGTCGCGGACCTGGAGGCCGAACTCGACGAGAAGGACGACCAGATCGCGGAGTACGAGGACGAACTCTCCGAGGCTCGCCGCGAGGAGCGCCAGGAGGCCCGCGAGCGCCGCGAGGCCACCCGCCTCCAGTGGGAGAACGACCGCCTCGAGACCGAACTCGACGAGGAGCGCGAGCGCGCCGACGAACTCGCGTCGAAGCTCGAGCGGCTGAAGGAACTGTGGAAACTCGACCACTCGAACTTCGCGGACGTGAACACGAGCGGCGACCTCGTCGCCGTCAAACCCATCGACCAGTTCACCGTCGACGCTATCGAGGCCGTCGACGAGGAGTACGGCATCGCCAGCGGCGACGTCGTCTACCTCCGGGACGCCTCCGGCGCGGGCCGCCGCACCGCGGAACTGCTCGCGTCGTTCGACCCCCGCGTCGTCCTGCGCTCGGGCGGGCTCTCGGACGCCGCCGACGAGGTGCTGTTCGAACACGACGTCCCGGTCGGCCCCGCCGACGACGTGACCATCCGCGAGGTGGACGAACTCGCGCTCGCCAGCGAACGGGACGTGGAGGCGGTCGTCGCGGAGTGGCGCGAGCGCCGCGAGGAACGACAGCGCGAGCAGAAGGAGAGCATGGTCGACTCCATCATCAGCGAACACCGCGCCGACCGGGAGTAGCGTGTACGACGAAGAGGCGACAGCTTTTGTGTCGGGCGAGCGACGGGGTAGGTGACCGATGACCTCCGAGAGCGGACCGACGCCACCGTCGGAGCGCATCGTCGGACTCGACGCGCTCCGCGGGTTCGCACTCCTCGGCATCCTCGTCATCAACGTGCGACTGTTCTCGATGCCGGAGGTGGTGTTGCTCAACCCGACGGCGTACGGGGAGTTCACCGGGGCGAACTACTGGGCCTGGTTCGCCGGCCACGTCCTCGTCCAGCAGAAGTTCATGACGCTGTTCACCGTGCTGTTCGGCGGGGGCGTCGTCCTCTTCACCCGCAACGCCGAGCGGCGCGGCGACCCGGCGCTCGGACTCCAGTTCCGGCGGGCGCAGTGGCTCGTCGTCTTCGGCCTCGCCCACGCCTACCTGCTGTGGTACGGCGACATCCTGGTCGCCTACGGCGTCACCGCACTCGGAGTGGTCTACCTCCGCGACCAGACGCCGCGAACGCTGACCCTGCTCGGTGTCGCCCTGCTCCTGGTTCCCTCCGTCACCGAGGTCCTGTGGGCGCTGTTCGGCGACCTCTCGGCGTTCGCCGACACCTGGCGGCCGGCCCAGGACGCCCTCCGGGCGGAAGTCGAGACGTACCGGAGCGGCTGGCTCGCCCAGATGGACCACCGCGTCCCGACGGCGTTCGGCCGGCAGACGTCGGGCTACCTCTCGTCCACCGTCTGGCGCGTGAGTGGGACGATGCTGTTCGGGATGGCGCTGTTCAAGTGGGGCGTGCTGACCAACGACCGGTCGACCCGGTTCTACCGCCGTCTCGTCGTCGTCGGCGCGGCCAGCGGCCTCGCGGTCGTGCTCGCCGGCGTCTGGTACGTCGAGGCGGCCGACTGGTCGGCGTCGGCGGCGCTGTTCTGGATCCAGTTCAACTACTGGGGGAGTCTCCCGCTGGCGGGCGCGTACGTCGGCCTCGTCATGCTGTACGCCCGGTGGCGGCCCGGGGGCGTCGTGACGCGGACGCTCGCTGCGGTCGGTCGGACCGCCTTCAGCAACTACGTCCTCCAGTCGGTGCTCGCCACGACCGTCTTCTACGGCCACGGCCTCGGGCTGTTCGGCCGGGTGAGCCGCGTCGAGGCGCTCGGCGTCGTCGCGGCCATCTGGGCGGTCCAGGTCGTGCTGTCGGTCGTCTGGCTCCGGTACTTCCGGTACGGCCCGATGGAGTGGCTCTGGCGCGTGCTCACCTACGGCGAACGCCAGCCGCTCTGGAAGCCCCGACCGGAGGAGTGAGGCTCCGGAGCGAACGCCCTGTGGCGACCACCCACCAGACAGAACCGTTCACACGGTTCCAGAACGCCTAACTCCGCGCGTGGATTCTGCCCGAGCATGGACACCTACGAACTCGTCACTCGGAACGCGGCGGAAGTCGTGACCGAGGAGGAGGTCGAGGAACTGGCCGACGACCCCGCAGGGAAGCGGGCGTACGTCGGCTACGAGCCCTCCGGCGTCCTCCACCTCGGCCACCTGCTCACCGCGAACAAGCTCATCGACCTGCAGGAGGCCGGCATCGAGGTCGTCGTCTTGCTCGCGGACGTCCACGCCTTCCTCAACGACAAGGGGACCTTCGAGGAGATCCGCGAGACGGCCGAGCAGATGAAGGCCCAGTTCCTCGCGTACGGCCTCGACGAGGACCAGACCGAGTTCGTCCTCGGCAGCGACTACCAGCTCGACGAGGAGTACGAACTCGACCTGCACGCCCTCCAGGTGGAGACGTCGCTGAAGCGCGCCCAGCGCGCGATGGCGGAGATCCAGGGCGGCGAGACGGCGAAGGTGAGCCACGTCGTCTACCCGCTGATGCAGGCGCTGGACATTGAGTACCTCGACGTCGACCTCGCGATCGGCGGCCTCGACCAGCGGAAGGTCCACATGCTCGCCCGCGAGGAGCTCCCGAGTCTGGGCTACGAGAAGCGGCCCGCGCTCCACACGCCGATCATCGGCGACCTCACGTCGGGCGAGGGGAAGATGAGCTCCAGCGCGGGCGTCACCATCTCGATGGAGGACTCCACCGAGGACCTCGAGGAGAAGGTGAACTCGGCGTTCTGCCCGCCCGAGCGCGACCCGGAGGGCGACCTCGTCAACCCCGTGCTGGAACTGTTCCAGTACCACGTCTTCCCGCGGTTCGAGACGGTGGTCGTCGACCGCCCCGACGAGTACGGCGGCGACCTCACGTACGACGACTACGAGGCGCTCGCCGACGACCTCGAATCGGGCGAACTCCACCCCGCGGACGCGAAGGGTGCGCTCGCGACGTACCTCGACGAACTCATCGAACCGGGCCGCGAACGCCTCCGCGAACTCCGCGGCGAGTCGGCGTAGGGTCGCCATGACCGAACCGGACTTCGAGGCGACCGCGGACGCCTTCGGCATGCTCGCCGACCCCGTCCGCGTCGAGATACTGGCGACGCTCTGGCAACTGGAGTCCGCTACGGTGCCGTACTCCGAACTCCGGGACGCCGTCGGCCTGCGCGACTCGGGCCGGTTCAACTACCACCTCACGAAGCTCACCGACCACTTCGTCGAGAAGGCCGACGACGGCTACCGCCTCCGACCGTCGGGGATGGTCGTGCTGAACGCCATCTACGCCGGGTCGTACGTCGACGCACCGGTCCGCGGTGGTCTGGACGTCGGGGGAGAGTGCCCGACCTGCGGGAGCGCGCTCGTCGGCGAGTACGACGCCGGGATGTTCCGGGTGTCCTGCGGGGACTGCGAGGACCAGCTGTTCATGCTGTCGTTCCCGCCGCGCGGAGTCACGCGGCGGGACGACGACGAGCTCCTGGATGCCGTCTCCATCTACACGCGAGCCCACACCCGTCGCTCCAACAGCGGGCTCTGTCCGTTCTGTGGCGGAGCGATGGCGATGTCCCTGGTCCTCGACGCGGACAGCGACCTGCCGCTGTCGACGCTGGTCTACTCGGACTGCGCGAACTGCGGCACGGAGAACCGGTCGAGCGTCGGGTTCTCCGTCCTCGAACACCCCGCAGTCGCGGGGTTCCTCCACGAGCAGGGCGTCGCGCCCGACGCACCGCCCTGGGGGTTCGACTGGTGTCTCAGCGACGACGCCGTGACCGTGGCGTCGCGCGACCCGCCGCGCGTCCACCTGGACGTCGCCGTCGACGGTAGTGAGGAGACGCTCCGTGTGACCGTCGGCGACGACGGGCGCGTCGCCGAAACCGAGTGCGTCGAGACCGTGTGACTCGACCACGTCTCCCGCTGTGGCCGCCCAGACAGGCGCTCTCTCGGCTGCTCCTCGGACGTGTAAGCGAACCCTGGAAAACTGTTTTGTACCCGCCGGACAAATTATTACGATGGGAAGAAGGCGAAATTAAATCGTTGGCTTCTTCTAACAGTTCTCCGTAGCTGCTTCTCCGGCGCTCGAACGCCTGTGTTTCGGGGGTCGTCACGCGTGACACGCCCGCCCAGCCCGACTCAGCGACGCCGAGTAGCCCGCTATCCGACGCCCACCGCACGCCACCACATGACAGGCAACCACGACACCGACGGTACCGACTCCCCGACCGACCCCGATACGCTCGCCGACCGCGACGGCGTCGACTTCCGCGAGAACACACACGAGGTCGACGCCGCGGAGTTCGAGTCCGCGACGGAACTCGACAGCCACGTCGTCGTCGGCGTCACCGACGACCGCGGCGTCCTCCTGGCGAACGACGGTCACCACGGCTGGACGCTACCGGCGTTCGCCGTGGACGACGGCGCGGACTGGCTCGCGGTCGCGAGCCGCGAGTTCGAGGTGCTGACCGGCACGCCCGTCACCGTCGACGGCGTCGAACGCGTCCGGCGTCGGGAGTACCGCGTCCCGGACACCGACGACCGGACCGTCGTCTGGAACGTCGTCGTCCGCGCCTCCCCCGCCGACACCGCGACCCTCCTCGCCGACCCCGAGAGCCGAGAGGACGGTACCGAACTCCAGTGGTTCGACGGTACGCCCGACGACGCACCGGAAGCGGTCGCCGACGACGTCGAGTGCGTCCTCGACCCGAACAGCTCTGCGAACGAACGACCGACGGACGGCCAGCCATGACAGACGCCACTCCCACCGACCCGACCGAATCGCTCACCGACCCCGCTGCACTCGCCGACGACCCCGGCGTCGACTACCGCGAGGCCACGGACGACTCGCACTTCGAGCTGAACCGCGACAACGAGGGCGTCGCCGTTCTCGGCGTGACCGACGAGGCCGGCGAACTCGCGCTCGCAGACGTGGGTCCCGTGACCATCCTCCCGCACGCCGTCGTCGAACCCGGCGCGGACTTCGCCGCGGTCGCTCACCACGCCGCCGACGAACTACTCGGCATCGACGTCACGCTCGACGACCTCGTGCGCGTCCGCCGCAAGGTCTCCACGTCCGAGGACGCCGAGGATGATGCCGTCGCGTACGACGCCGTCTACGCGGCGTCACCGGCCGGCGACGGCGTCCTCCCCGATGAGGTGACGAGCTGTCAGGTCGAGGAAACCGGCTGGTTCGACAGCCTCCCCGACGCCCTCCCTGACGACATGCGCGACGACGCCCGACTGCTAATCGACTGACGACGACCGAAGAATCGACAGCAACGGAACAACCGACGCGAGCATCCGCTGAACGAGCGGTCTAACGGACCTGAGTGAAGCGGTTCACCGAGCGCGAACGCAGTGAGCGCTCGGGCCGACGAACCCCCGGAGGGGGTGAGGAGTGCTTTTTCCGCAAGTTTTTGCCGAGGGGGTCGCGGAGCGACCCCGCAGCGCAAAAAGTGCGTCTTAGAACCCGAACATCCCCATCACGGACTTCGCGGCGCTGCGGACGACGAGCGCGAAGCCGACGAGGACGAGGACGAGACCGACGGCGACGACGGGGGCGGTCCAGGCGACGACGCCGACGCCAGCGAGCACGAGCAGGATACCGAAGACACCGGAGAGTCCGATCTTGTCGAGCATACCGCCACCGTAGAACAGCGCGGTGGTAAGCGTACTGGTCGCGGCCCGGTCGGCCGTCTCAGGGCGAGTGGGTGGGGTTTAAACGGTTTGGTGTCCAATCTGCGCGCATGAGCGACGACAGTGGACGCAAGAATCTGCGAATGCCCGAGGAGGGCGAGGTGTTCGCAGAGGTCACCGACATGCTCGGTGCGAACCGCGTACAGGTTCGATGCGCCGACGGGACAGAGCGGACCGCCCGCATTCCCGGCCGGATGCAGAAACGCATCTGGATACGAGAGGGCGACGTGGTGCTCGTGGAGCCGTGGGACTGGCAGGACGAGAAGGCGGACGTGGCGTGGCGCTACGAGAAGGCAGAGGCCGACCAGCTCCGGGAGGAAGGGCACATCGAATGACGGTGATACGGCGGTGACCGACGAGTTCGGTCTCGCCGAGGACACGGAGGGAGCGGCCGGCGACGAGTTCGAGGAACTGGACGTCAGGGACACGGAGGCCGACCGCATCGCGCGGCGGCAGGACCGCGAGTTCGCGGAGTTCCGCAAGCGCCTGAAGGACACCGAGCAGTTCAAACTCGACGACGGCGCCTTCGACGACGCGACGTACGCCGCCGTCTACAAACTCGTCCAGGACGGCTACGTCGGCGCGTTCGGTGGCCCCATCTCGACGGGCAAGGAGGCCAACGTCTACGAGGCGCTGGACGCCGAGGGCGGCGACGTGGCGGTGAAGGTGTACCGCATCAACGCCTCGAACTTCCAGCAGATGCGGGACTACCTGGAGGGCGACCCCCGGTTCGAGGGTATCCGTGGGAACAAGAAGGCCGTCGTGCTCTCCTGGACGCGCAAGGAGTTCTCGAACCTCCAGCGCGCGAAGGCGGCGGGCGTCAGGGTGCCCGAACCCATCGCCGTCCAGCGGAACGTCCTCGTGATGGAGCTGATCGGCCGGGAGGGCGACGCCGCGTCGAAGCTCAGCGACGTCGACGTGGAGAACCCGGACACCGCCTTCGACGTGGTCCGGGAGTACATGCGCCGCCTCCACAGCGCGGGCCTCGTCCACGGCGACCTCTCGGAGTACAACATCGTCGTCTACGAGGGCGAACTCGTCGTCATCGACGTGGGACAGGCGGTGACGGTCCACCACCAGAACAGCGACGACTTCCTGCGCCGGGACTGCCGGAACGTCGCGAACTTCTTCGCGCGGGAGGGCGCCGACGCGGACCCCGGGGAGCTGTACGACTACATCACGTCGCACGCGGACCCGACGACGGAGGGCGAGACGACGGGGGGCGACGGCCGCGGCATCGAGGGGCACGAAGCGACGGACGCCGAGGACGACGCGGACGGCGACTGACCGCTCGGACGACTAGTCGTCCTCGGGGTCGGCCGTCACGTCGACGGGGTCGTTCGACTGTTCGCCGAGTCCCGGAGCGATGATCGCCCGGAAGTCCTCCTCGCCCCGGAGGTCCTCCTGGACGAGGTCCCAGAGGCCGACCGTGATGCACAGCGCGGCGGCCGCGTGGATGAGGTGGATGTACGCCGGCGCCAGTGTGCCGATGACGGGGCCGGTGAGGGCGTAGACGAGCATGCCGACGGTGATGAGCCGGAAGAACCGCTGGTAGTGGACGACGAGCGTCTCCGCGTACAGCAGGTAGAGCAGGCCGAGCGCCGCGACCGAGCCGAGCACGAAGTCCAGGAGCGCGATGTCGGCGATGGCGACCACGCTACCCACCCCCGTAGCTCATCCGGCGGTGCATCCGGAGCGCGAGGCCGACGAAGACGACCAGCAGCGCGAATCCGGCGCTCTCCATCAGCAGCGCTACCTCGGTGTACGCCGGGAACACGAGCAGTAGCGGGTGGTACAGTGCCAGCACCGCCATCAGCAGCGGGAGCACGGCGAGCACGCTGCCGAACGGCGACCCCCTGAACTTCAGCCAGGCCTGTAGCCCCAGCACGAACCCTGCCGCCCCGACGAGGCTCGCGACCAGCACCGAGACCTGGTACGGCGGATGCTGCATTACGTGCCGACGCAAGGAATCAGTTCTATTAAATGTACGTGCGGTGGCGAGGCTGGCCGCGGGTCGTCGGGGGCTGGCGACACCGCTTTGTCGGCTGCGAGCGTTTCGAGGGCATGAACGACGAGGCGACGGCAGCGGTCGAGCGCCAGCCACCGGAAGCGGCGTTCGCCCTGCTGTCGAACGACCTCCGGGTGGCGATGCTGCGAGCCCTCGGCGAGGCCGCCGACCCGCTGGCGTTCTCGGAACTGCGCGAGCGTGTCGGCGAGGCCGACTCGGGGAAGTTCAACTACCACCTGGGGAAGCTAACGGGGAACTTCGTCACGCAGGGCGACGACGGCTACGAGCTCTCGCTGGCGGGCCGACGGGTCTACGGCGCCATTCTCTCCGGGCAGTACACCGCCGACGCGTCGGTCGACCCCTTCGAGTTCGAGGGGCCGTGTCCGTTCTGCGGGCACGAGACGCTCGTCGCGGAGTACGCCGACGAGCGGGCGCGGCTGTACTGCCCGGACTGCGAGGTGTGGCGCAACGAGTTCTCGTTCCCGCCGGCGAGCCTCGACCAGTTCGAGCGCGCGGCGCTCCCGGCGGCGTTCGACCGCTGGATGCTCGCGACGGTCGTGAAGGTGCTCCAGGGGTTCTGCGCGAACTGCGGCGGTCGCGTAGACGGCACGCTGGTGCCAACCGAGTCGGACCTGCCGATGGACCTAGCGGCGCGCTTCGAGTGCCGGCGCTGTGGCGACGAACTCCGGTCGTCGCCGACGCTCCCGGTGCTCTTCGACCCGACAGCCGTCGCCTTCTTCGAGGCCCACGGCGTCGACGTCTTCGCCGACCCGTCCTGGCGGTACTTCGGCCCCGACGACGAGTTCGCGGTGTCCACTGCCGACGGCGACGAACCGACCGCGACGGTGCGCGTGGCGCTCGGCGACGACGAACTCACCGCGACCGTCGGGCCGGACGTGCGCGTTACGGACGTCCGCGTCGAGTAGCGGTCGCGCCCGGGAGAGCGCCGCGCCACCACAACGTTTTTCGCCCGAGCGGCGACTACCTCCGTGTATGCAGTCCGCTCCCACCCGCTGGCGCTGGCGTACGTCGGGAGCGGACAGTCTCGCGTTCGCGGCCTGACGGGCGTCACTCGCTCGGGTCGGACGCGTTGCTCCCTCCGCTTTCTTCGCGCACCACTCCCCGACCAGCCGAACCCACAGCCAACACATGACAGACGACTCCGTCACGCCGTACGCCGTCGCGGGCGACGTCGACTACGAGAAACTGCTCGCCCGCTTCGGCGCGGACGCACTGACCGACGACCAACGCGCGCGGTTCCCCGACCACCCACTGGTACGCCGTGGCCTGTTCTACGCGGGCCGCGACGTCGAGGAGTTCCTCGCCGCCGACCAGCAGTCCATCGTCACCGGCATCGGTCCCTCGGGCCCGATGCACCTCGGGCACGCGATGGTGTTCTACTTCGCGAAGCGCCTACAGGACGAACTCGGCGCCCGCGTCTACGTCCCGCTGTCGGACGACGAGAAGTACTGGTTCAGGGACCAGACGCCCGCGGAGACCGGCGAGTACCTCCGGGAGAACCTCCGGGACCTGCTCGCGGTCGGCTTCGACCCCGAGTTGACGCGGTTCGTCGTGGACACGAAGGACGCCGACGTCGTCTACCCGCTGGCGACGGCGTTCGGGAAGGACGTCACGTACTCGACGCTGGAGAGCGTGTACGGCACGCCAGACAACGTCGGCCAGGGGTTCTATCCGGCGGTCCAGACGGCCCACCTGCTGTTGCCCCAGCTGGTCCACGGCGAGCACGAGACGCTCGTCCCCATCGCGGTCGACCAGGACCCCCACGTGCGGGTGAGCCGCGACGTCGCCGCGAAAGCCAGATACCCCGTTGGGAAGCCGGGCGCGCTGCTGATGCAGTTCCTCCCGTCCCTCGGTGGTCCGGGGAAGATGAGTTCCAGTGAGGGCGTCGCCGTCCGCCTGACCGACGACCCCGACACCGTCCGGCGGAAGATCCGGAAACACGCCTACACGGGCGGCCAGTCGAGCGTCGAGGCCCACCGCGAGAAGGGCGGGGACCCCGAGGTGGACGTGCCGTTCCAGTACCTCTCGGCGTTCTTCGAACCGGACGACGAGGAACTCGACAGCATCGAGCGAGCGTACCGCGCGGGTGAGTTGCTCTCCGGGGAACTGAAGGAACTCGCCGCCGACCGCATCGTCGAGTTCCTCGAGGGCCACCAGGCGCGACGCGACGAACTCGGGGACGTCGAGGCCGAACTCGCGGCCTACCGGCTCACCGAGGCCGAACGCGAACGCGCGCGGGACGCGGTCGGGTTCGACTACTGACACCACCCGTCGAACCAGCTGACCGACAGAACTGATTTTCTGTCCCGTGCCGAGCAGAACTATCATTCTGGAACTACTTATCGGGTGTTCGACGCTCCATCCAGTATGCGTCACCTGCTCGCCGACCGGAACTTCCGTCGGCTGTTCGTCGGCCGCCTCGTCACGAACGCCGGGGACAGCCTCTACTACGTCGCCGCGATGTGGCTCGTCTGGAAACTCACCAGCGACCCGGTGTACACCGGTGTCGCCGGGTTCCTCACGATGGGGCCGTCGGCGCTCCAGTTCCTGCTCGGGCCGCTCGTCGACCGCTGGGACGTCCGGCGCATCCTCGTCGGCACCCAGGCCGTTCAGGCCGTCCTCGTGCTCGCCATCCCGCTGGCGGCGTACACTGGCCACCTCACCGTCTGGGTCGTCCTCACCGTGATGCCCGTCCTCTCGCTGCTCAACCAGTTCGTCTACCCCGCCCAGAGCGCCGCCCTCCCCCGCATCGTCGAACAGGAGGACCTCGTCGACGCGAACTCGGCGTTCAGTCTCGCCTACCAGGGCGTCGACATGGTGTTCAACGCCACGGGGGGCATTCTCGTCGCCGTCCTCGGCGCCGTCACGCTCTACGCCGTCGACAGCGTCACGTTCCTCGCGGCCGCCGCTACGTTCGCCGGCGTCCGCATCCCGCCAGCCGCCGACGCGGAGAGCAGAGCGCCCGCGGACGCGTCCACGGAGAACGTCGCCACCGACGGCGGGGAACCCGCCGACACCGAGGGGGCAGCCGGCGGGTACGTCGCCGAACTTCGCGAGGGGTTCACGTTCCTGCGCGGGACGTTCCTCGTACTGGTGCTCGTCGGCTCCGCGTTCGTGAACTTCGGCGCGGGCGCCGCGATGGCCGTACTCCCGCCGTTCGCGGCGTCCATCGGCGGTGCGAGCGCCTACGGCGCGCTGATGGCGGCGTTCGCGGCCGGCAACCTCACCGGCGCGCTCGTCGCCGGGCGCCTCGACCACCTTCCGCTCGGTCGGCTGACCATCGGTGCGTTCGTCGCCAGCGGCGTCCTCTTCGTCGCGGCCGCCAGCGTCGCGTGGTTCCCCGCCGTGCTCGCGCTGTTCGGCCTCGCGACGGTCCCACTCGGCCTCACGAACGTGCTGCTCGCGTCGGTCGTCCAGTCCGCCGTCCCCGAGTCCAAACTCGGGCGCGTATCCAGTCTGCTCGGGAGCGCCTCGACGGCCGCCATGCCGGTCGGCACGCTCGTCGGCGGCGTCGTCGCGAGTGTGCTCTGGCCCGCCGCCGTCCTCGCCGGGTTCGGCGTCACGGTCGTCGTCCTCGCCGGCTACTGGCTGGTGACCCCCCGACTCCGCCGTCTCCCCCGGATCGGCGACATCGACACACTGGACCGAACGGCGGAAACCTGAAACCGTAGCGCTCCCGTTCTGAGTGTATGAGCGAGGACGCCGAGGACGCGTTCGCCGCCGTCGCCGACGAACTTCGCGTCCGCATCCTCCAGGCGCTGTGGGACGCCGAGGACCCGCTGTCGTTCTCGGAGCTGCGGGACCGCGTCGACGTCCGGGACTCGGGCCGGTTCAACTACCACCTCGGGGAGCTCCGGGGGCGGTTCGTCGAGCAAACCGAGGACGGCTACGAACTCCGGTTCGCCGGCATGAAACTCGTCACCGCACTCCACTCCGGCATCTACACCGAGGACGTGTCGGTCGGGCCGGCGCCCGTCGACGGCGAGTGCGTCGTCTGTGGCGGCGACCTCGAAGTCCACTATGAGGATGAACGCGGCCGCGTCGACTGCGTTGACTGCGAGATGGCCGTCATCTCCACTGGCGTCCCCCCGGCGTTTGTCGACGGCCGGGAGGACGATCTCGCGGCGGCCATCGACGGCTACGTCCGGAGCACGCAACGCAAGTTCGCAGACGGGTTCTGCCCGGCGTGCAGCGGCTCGACGACGGGTCGCCTCGAGGACGGCGAGCACGGACCACAGATGCTGTACACCTGCGACCGCTGCGGTGGCGAGTTCCAGGGTCTCGTCGCGGCGGCGGTCGTCGACCACACCGAGGTCGTGGCGTTCTACCACGAGCACGGCCACGACGTTCGGGACATCCCGGTCTGGGAACTCGACTGGTTCGACGACGCCGGGTGGGACGGCGACCACGCGGTCGTCACCGTCTCGCTTGACGGAGACGAACTCGCACTCACCGTCGACGAGAACCTCGACGTCGTGGGCTCGGAACGCGCGTGAGAGCGTCCCACACTGGTGACGAAGGCTTTTACGCGCCGACCGAATAGGTCGGTCCATGAAACACGTGAAGATTCCGCAGGACCGGATCGGTGCGCTGATCGGCGACGGGGGTGAGACGCTCCGCCGGATCGAGCAGGCTGCCGAGGTCGAACTCGATGTCGACTCTCAGGACGGGTCGGTGGCTATCGAGCGGGTCGGCGACCCCGTGCGCGGGATGAAGGCCCCCGAGATCGTGCGGGCCATCGGGCGCGGCTTCAAGCCAGACGAGGCGCTCAGCCTGCTGGACGACGACATGCGGATGTTCGACACCATCGACATCGACCGCGCGGCGCGCAACGACAACGACCTCCGCCGGAAGAAGGGCCGCCTCATCGGCGAGAACGGACGGACGCGGGAGCTGATGGAGGAGCTCACCGGCGCGAACGTCGTCATCTACGGGTCGACGTTCGGCGTCATCGGCCAGCCCAACGAGGTCGACGTCGCCAGGTCGGCCGCCGAGATGCTGCTCGACGGCGCCCCCCACGGTGCGGTGTACTCGTTCCTCGAGCGCAAGCGCACCGAGGAGCTGAAACGCCAGGGGATGGACTACCACGAGTTCCCCGGGTAACGGCGTCGTACCGGTCCTGCGGTGGACCGCACCACTCGTTCGTACGGATAAAGCCGGTTCTTGTCACTCGCTATCACGTCTCCAGGGTGCCGTCTGCACCACTCTCACCGGGTGTGGTACTGTCTTTCGCACAAGCTATAAATAGAATCGCATTCAATCAATGAGTGATTATGGCGCAGCAAATGGGCAACCAGCCGCTGATCGTCCTCTCCGAGGACAGTCAGCGCACCTCTGGCAAAGACGCACAGTCGATGAACATCACCGCCGGCAAAGCGGTCGCGGAAGCCGTCCGCACCACGCTCGGCCCGAAGGGGATGGACAAGATGCTCGTGGACTCCACGGGCGAGGTCGTCGTCACGAACGACGGCGTCACCATCCTCAAGGAGATGGACATCGAGCACCCGGCGGCCAACATGATCGTCGAGGTCGCCGAGACCCAGGAGACCGAGGTCGGCGACGGCACCACCTCCGCCGTCGTCGTCTCCGGTGAACTCCTCTCGGAAGCCGAGGACCTCCTCGAGCAGGACATCCACGCCACCACGCTCGCGCAGGGTTACCGCCAGGCCGCAGAGCAGGCCAAGGAGTTCCTCGAGGACGCCGCCATCGACGTGTCGGCCGACGACACCGAGACCCTCGAGAAGATCGCCGCGACCGCCATGACCGGCAAGGGCGCGGAGAACGCGAAGGACGTCCTCTCCACCCTCGTCGTCAGCGCAGTCCAGTCCGTCGCCGACGACGACTCCGTCGACACGGACAACGTCAAGGTCGAGAAGGTCACCGGCGGCGCCATCGAGAACTCCGAGCTCATCGAGGGCGTCATCGTCGACAAGACCCGCGTCAGCGAGAACATGCCGTTCGGCGTCGAGGACGCCCGCATCGCCCTCGTCGACGACGGCCTCGAGATCCAGGAGACCGAGATCGACACCGAGGTCAACGTCACCGACCCCGACCAGCTCCAGCAGTTCCTCGACCAGGAAGAGGAGCAGCTCAAGGCGATGGTCGACTCCCTCTCCGAGGCGGGCGCCAACGTCGTCTTCGTCGACGGCGGCATCGACGACATGGCCCAGCACTACCTCGCGAAGGAGGGCATCCTCGCGGTCCGTCGCGTGAAGTCCGACGACTTCACCCGTCTGTCCCGCGCTACGGGCGCCACCCCGGTCTCGAACGTCAAGGAGATCGACGCCGACGACCTCGGTGACGCCGGCAGCGTCGCCCAGAAGGACATCGGCGGCGACGAACGCATCTTCGTCGAGGACGTCGAGGAAGCCAAGAGCGTCACCCTCGTCCTCCGCGGCGGCACCGAGCACGTCGTCGACGAGGTCGAGCGCGCCATCGACGACTCCCTCGGCGTCGTGCGCGTCACCCTCGAGGACGGCAAGGTCCTCCCCGGTGGCGGCGCACCCGAGACCGAACTCGCGATGGAGCTCCGCGACTTCGCCGACTCCGTCGGCGGCCGCGAGCAGCTCGCCGTCGAAGCGTTCGCCGACGCGCTGGAAGTCATCCCGCGCACCCTCGCGGAGAACGCCGGCCACGACCCCATCGACTCCCTCGTGGACCTGCGCTCCCAGCACGACGGCGGCGACAAGGCCGCGGGCCTCGACGCCTACACTGGTGACGTCGTCACGATGACCGACGACGGCGTCGTCGAACCGCTCCGCGTCAAGACCCAGGCCATCGAGTCCGCCACCGAGGCGGCCGTCATGATCCTGCGCATCGACGACGTCATCGCGGCCGGCGACCTCGTCGGTGGCCAGGTCGGCGACGACGACGGCGACGACGGCCCGGCCGGCGGCCCCGGCGGTATGGGCGGCGGCATGGGCGGCATGGGCGGCATGGGCGGCGCGATGTGACGTAGGCCACAGCCTCACTCACACCTCGCCCCTCGCCCCGCACCGCTCGCTCACCGACACGCGATTTTCTTTCCGCGCCACGCTTGACAGCTACGGCTCTCGTCCTCGAGCAGACCTGTCCCCCAGAAAGGATTTACAACGCTCCACCCACCGGTGAGACGTGAACCGAAGGTCGGTGGTCGTCGCCCTCGGAACGACGGTCGCATCACTCGCTGGCTGTACATCCTCGGGCAAGCGACAGCCCACGGAATCGAGGAAGACCACTGGCAAGACGACCACTAACGGGACTGACGGGGAATCCTCGCTCACCGACTGGGAGGCGACGACCGACTGCGAGGGAGAGCCCAACGACATGCACGACAGCGTCATCAAGGTGGCACGGGTCGAGTCCAGCATCGAAGACGGGCACGTGCCCATCCACTTCTCTGACCTCACTACCGAGGAGCAGGCCATCACTCGCACCGTCACCGAGACGGGTGGCTACGGCACCTGTGAAGTCTCCGACGCGTTTCACCGGCTCGTAGAGCGTGCCTCCGAGCGGACGGAGGGGTAGTCCACCTCCATGCGCGTCTACCTCGAACGGGATGGCGTCTACTACGCCCTCTACGTCGAGGTTCAGGATCAGGTCTACGCCTACTGACTACGCCCGGACGCCCGACAGCGACAGCGCCGCGTAAAAGGAGGTTCTAAGTGACGCCACTGCAATTTTTGCGGCATGGAGACGCTCCTGCTCAACAAGGAGGACGTGGACGTAAACACGCCGATGCCGGAGCTGATATCGGCGGTCGAGGACGCGTTCGCGGCCTACGAGAACGGGGACGCACAGATGCCCGCGAAGTCCTACATCGACCTCCCGCAGTACAACGGCGACTTCCGGTCGATGCCCGCCTACCTTGACGCCGGGTCGTGGGACGCCGCCGGCATCAAGTGGGTCAACGTCCACCCCGACAACCCCGACGACTTCGACCTCCCGACCGTGATGGGGACGATGGTGTACTCCGACCCCGAGAACGCCTACCCGCTCGCGCTCATGGACGGCACCGAACTCACGATGAAGCGCACGGGTGCGGCAGCCGCCGTCGCTACCGACCACCTCGCAATCGAGGACGCCACCTCCTTCGGCGTCGTCGGCGCCGGCGTCCAGGCGTACACCCAGCTGGAGGCCATCGCGGCCGTCCGCGACATCGAGGAGGTCGTCGTCAGCGACATCGACGACGAGGCCGTCCAGAAGTTCGTCGACTACTTCGCCGACGACTTCGACGTCCGCGGCGGCTCCATCGCGGACGCCGGCCACTGCGACGTGCTCTCGACGGTCACGCCCGTCGAGGAGCCACTGGTCGCCCCCGAGGACCTCGCCGACCACACGCACGTCAACGCGATGGGCGCCGACGCCGAGGGCAAACACGAACTCGCCGACGACATCCTCCTCGCCAGTAAACTCGTCATCGACGACTACGCCCAGACGACTCACTCCGGCGAGATCAACGTCCCGTACAACGCCGGCGTCCTCACCGACGCCGACATCTACGGCGAGATCGGCGAGATCGTCACCGGCCAGAAGGACGGCCGCACCACCGACGACACCGTCACCGTCTTCGACTCCACCGGCCTCGCCATCCAAGACGTCGCCGCCGCCCACGTCGTCTACGAGCACGCCGACGAACACGACAACGGCTACCCGTTCGACCTGCTGGGCGTCTAGAACGCATTTTTTGCGCCGCGGGGGGTCGCCGGAGGCGACCCCCGCTCGGCAAAAACTTGCGGAAAAAGCGCCGTCGGACCCCACTTCGGGGGTCCTCGGCGCCCGCGCTCACTGCGTTCGCGCGGTGAACCGCTTCGCTCGGGTTCTTCGAATCACTCGCTCGCGGATGCTCGCTGGATTCCTGCCTAGATTCAAGTAGCAGAGCGGGACCAACCCGGACCGTGACGTGATGAAAACCGCGAGGTGCGAGCGGGAGTGCGGCGGACGCCTCGCGGACGCGAACTCGTCGCCTGTACGCCCTACTCGTCGCTGGAGAACTGGCTGGAGAGGTAGTCCCAGACGGTCGTGACCACCCACAGGCCGACGAGAATCGGCAGCAGCGGGACGAGGACGAACAGCAGTCCGAGGAACAGTAGCCACCCGATGGTGTTCATCTCGCTGTCCGCTCGCGGACCGTAGGGTTTGGTGACCGTTCGCAGGACCTTCTTCACGGGCTCCGGAGCGACGCTCATGCCAGCTAGTTGGTGGGCTAGCTCGTTAAGCGTTGGCTCGCCTGCGACGCAGAGAACAGTTGACGACCGGTTACTCCAGGTCGATGGCCGGTCGGAACGGCACTGCGCGCGACGCGCGGTCGGCGTCGGCGTCCTGCTCGGCGACCACGTCCACGGATGCTTCGAACTCCCGCGCGATGTAGCCGGCGGCCGTCTCGTACAGTTCCGTCTCGTCCACCTCGTCGAGCGCCACGAGTTCGTCGTCGTCGCGCTCGCGGACGTCCGAAACGAGGTCCTGTGCGAGGTCGTTGACCGCGTTCCCCTTCTCGCGCAGTGAGTCCTGCTGCATCACCTTTCCCATCACCGCACCGACGTCCGGCCCGGTCTCGCGGACAGTCTCGTAGACGCGGTGCTTCCACGGCGCGGCCGCGTAGATGGCGATCCGGTCCGGGTCCGTGCCGGTGACGTCGATGACCTCGCGGACGTCGTCCGCCAGGTTCTCGACGAGTCGCTCCTCGACCTCCACGCGAGCCGACTCCAGTTCGGGGTCGGCTTCGGGCCACGCGGCGTCCTCGACCGGTTCGCCGGTCAACTGCTCGTGGAGTTCGTTGGCGAGGAACGGCACGATGGGTGCCAGCAGGCGCAGGCGCGTCCGCAGGACCTCCTGGAGCGTCCAGCGTGCGCCCGGTCGGTCGAGGTCAGCGCGCTTGCGGTACCACGTCAGGTGCTCCTCGAAGTGGTAGAACGCCTCCTGGCTGGCCTTCCGCGTCTGGAAGTCGTCCATCGCTTCGGTGGCCTCGCGGATGGTCGACTGGAGCTTCGACAGTAGCCACCGGTCGATGCGCTCCAGGTCGCGTTCACCCGCGGGCGCGGTTATCACGTCCTGTGCGCGCTCGTAGAACCGCGCGAGCTGGTTCTGCGTGGTGCCGACCTCGTCGCCGCGCCAGTCGAAGTCCTGCCAGGGCTCCGCGGAGTTCAGCAGGAAGAACCGGACCGTGTCCGCGCCGTACTCCTCGATGGCCTCCGTCGGCAGCACGACGTGACCGCTGGACGAGGACATCGCCTTCCCCTCCAGCAGGCCCATACCCGCGACCGCGATGCCCTCCGGCCACTTCGACTCGTCGAACAGGTCGGTGTGGTGGAACAGGTAGAACGTGAGGTGGTTCGAGATGAGGTCGTTCCCCGAAATGCGGTAGTCGACGGGGTACCAGTACTCCCACTCCTCGCGCAGGTCGAGGGCCGTCTCGTCCGGGTCGTCGACGGCATCCGCGCCGTAGAACAGCGTGTCGAAGAACTCGCGGTCCATCTGCTCCGGCGGGACGTCTTCCAGCCGGTGGGCGATGGTGTAGTAGGACATGTACACCGTCGAGTCCGACAGCGGCTCGATGACGAAGTCGTCGTCCCACGGAAGCCGGGTGCCGAGGCCGTAGTTCCGGATGCACGGCCACTCGTTCAGCCAGTCGACGGTGTGGTCGAGCTGGTCGCGGGTGTTCTCCGGGATGGCGTCCAGGTCCGCGATGGCCTCGTGAGCGAGTTCCTTCCAGTCCTGGTCGCTGTACGTGAGGAACCAGGTGTCCTGCTTGGCCACTTCGACCTCGCCGCCACAGCGGCAGACGACCTCCTCGGAGAACTCGTACATGGTGTCGAACTCCCCGCTCGACTGGAAGTGGTCGGCGAGTTCGTCGCGGACGTCCTCGACGATCGCACCGGCGTACTCGCCGTACATGTCCTTCAGCGTCCCGCTGTGGAACTCTCGGTTGTACACCTGCTGGGTGGCGTCCTCGAGAGCGGGGTCGTCGCTGGACTCGATACCGAACTCCTCGACGGCGGCCCGCGCCGGGAACTCGTCGTCGTAGGCTTCGACGTCGATGATGGCCTTCGGTTCGATGGCGTCGACGTCGGCGGGGTCGATGCCGTACTCGCGCATGCGCTCGTCGTCTGCCTTCGCCTCCTGCAGCGCCACCCAGTCGTCGGGCGAGTGGGCCGGCACGGACATCACGACGCCCGTCGCGTTGTCCGCGTCGACGAAGCCCGCTGGCAGGACGAGGACGTCCTCGCCCGTGACGGGGTTGGTGACGTGCTCGCCGACCAGTCGCTCGCCCGTAAACCGGTCGAGAATCTCCACGTCCCGCTGCTGGAGGACGAGTTTCTCGGCGGCCTCGTCGCTGACCAGCCAGCGTTCGCCGTCCACGTTCGCCTCGACGTAGTTCGCGCCGGGGTCGATGTAGGCGTTCGTGACGCCCCGGACGGTCTCCGGGCGCAGCGTCGCCATCGGCACCACCGTGTCGCCCGACTGGAACTTCACGAGCGTGTACTCCTGGAACTCCGCCTCCTCGCCCTCCAGGATGTCGTGAGTGGTGACGGGGTTCTCCTCGTCGGTGCAGTACTTCACGGGGTGGAGGCCCTTCTCCAGACGGCCGTGGTCCCGCAGTGTCTCGTACTGCCACGTGACGAACTTCGAGTAGCGCTCGTCGTTCGTCGTGAACTCCCGGCGCCAGTCGATGCTGAGGCCGAGGGACTGCATGTTCTCCTTGTAGTGGTTCTCGATGAAGTAGCGCGCGAACCCCATCGGCGTCTCCAGGGTCTCGAGTTCGTCCTCGGGGACGTTGTACGTGTCCCGGAGCACGGAGAGCTGCTCCTCCTCGCCCTTCTGCAGGCGGTTCACCGCGCCGATGATCGGCGTGCCGGTGACGTGCCACGCGATGGGGAACAGTACGTTGTCGCCCTGCAGCCGTCGGTAACGAGCGTAGACGTCCGGCACGGTGTAGGTGCGGGCGTGGCCGATGTGCATCCCGCCGGAGGGGTAGGGGTAGGGGACGGTGACGAACGTCGCGTCCTCGTCGTCGGAGTCGGGCGTGGCGTCGTAGCGACCGCCCTCCGCCCAGCGGTCCTGCCACTTCTGTTCGATTTCCCGTGGCTGGTAGGTCATACCCGACGTGACTCCCCCGCAGTCCAAAAGCCCTCCCATCGTGACTGTTCGACCTGTCAGGTTGCGAAGAAAACCGGTGTGGGGTAGCGCGTTACACACAACGATTTTCAGCTCCCTCTCCCTCCAACGAGCTCGTGGGCGAAGCGGTGACGGGGTTCTCCTACGACGCACTCGACCTCGGCTTCACGCCCCCGGTCCGGGGTGGCGACCGCCCAGCGGACTGGGCGGCGGCAGTCGACACCGTCGCCGAGGAAGTCGCGACTGTCCTCCAGGGAGCACGCCGGTAGTCGGTCCGAGCGAGGCGAGACGACTGGTGGCGCCTACTCGATGTCCACCGTCGTCCCGTCGTCGGACGCGCTCGCCTTCGGCAGTTCGACGGTGAGGACGCCGTGCTGGAACGACGCGCTCGTGGCGTCCTCGTCGACGGCCTCCGGGAGCGTGAGGCTCCGACTCGTCGAGCGCTCGCTGCGCTCCCGACGGATGTACTGCTCCTCGTCGATCTTGGTGTCCTCGGACCGCTCGGCGTCGATGCGGAGCGTCCGGTCCTGTACCTCTACCTCGATGTCCTCGCTCTCGAACCCGGGGAGGTCGGCGGTGACCGTGAAGCGCCCGTCGGCGTCCTTCACGTCCACCGCGAACTCGCTGCCGCCGTCGCGTGCGTCGTCGAGTCGTTCGAGAATCCGTTCCAGTTCCTCGAAGGGGATGCCGCGAGAGGTCATGCACGAAGGTTCTCTCCGAACCGCCGAAAAGCCACCGGCCACTTACACGTCTGAAGCAATCGACGGCCGAGCATCCGCGAGCGAACGGTTCGGAAAGCCCGAGCGAAGCGGTTCACTCCGCGAGTTTTTGCCGAACGAGCGGCGCAAAAGTGCGTTTAGACGACGTGCTCGACGTCGTAGGAGCCGAGGCGGTGGACCCAGCCGTCCTCGGCGATGGCCTCGATCTCCTCGAGGGCGGCCTGCGTGCGCTCCTCGTAGAGGCCGGCGGCGACGTCGACGTGGAAGACGTAGTCACCGAGTCGCTCGCCGGAGGGCCGGGACTCGACCCGGGAGAGGTTGATGTCGCGGTCGGCAAACGGTTCGAGTAGTTCGAGCAGCAGACCGGGGTAGTTGGCGTTCGGGTAGACGACGAACGAGGACTTCCCGCCGGCGTCCGAGCGGTCCTCGGGCGGTGCGACGACGAAGAAGCGCGTGGAGTTGCTGGTGCGGTCCTGGATGTCCTCGGCGACGAGCTGGAGGTCGCCGGTGGCGTTGTCGGGGTGGGCGATGCCGGCGACGGTCGCGTCCTCGCGTGCGAGTTCGACGCTTCGTGCCGTAGAGGCGACGGCTTCGCGGTCGGCGTCGGGGTAGTTCTCGTCGAGGAACGTCCGGACCTGCGCGAGCGCCTGGGAGTGGCTGGCGACGGTGTCGAAGTTCCCGCTCTGCGCGATGAGCGCGTGCTTAACGGGTGTGACGACCTCGCGGACGACGGCGAGGTCGGTGTCCGCGAGCGCGTCCAGGGTCTCCGTCACCGACCCCTCGATGCTGTTCTCGATTGGGACGACGCCGCGGCTGGCGCTCCCGTCGGCGACCGCGTCGACGATGCCGCGCACAGACTCGGCGAATGCGATGTCGCCGTCGTCTGCGACGGCGAGCGCTGCGCGGTGTGAGTACGTACCGGCGGGCCCGAGCGTGACCGTCTGCATGCCTCCCCGTAGGCGGTGGACGGGGGAAAAGGCCGTCGGGGTGACAGTCTACTCAAGCCGGTACCCGCCGACGACGAGCGCCGTGCCGAACACGGCGAGCACGACGGGGTAGGCGTCTGGGAGCCACGCCGGGAGCAGGAGCGCGAGCAGCGTCACCTGCACGCCGATCAGCATCGTCTTCGCACCCTCGGAGTCGGTCATGTGCGAGTGCTCACACGAGACGAGGAAAAGCCACGCGATTCGCTGGCCACCGGGTCGACGACGCCCACCCCCGGACGGCCCGGGAGGGTCGAAAGGGAGCGCTACTCGTCGCGGCCGCCCCCACTCGAGCGCCGTAGCCGCCACTTTTTCGTCCGTCCGGCGCCCCGCCGTCAGTGCCCGGACAACGCCTCCTTACGCTCCCGCTGCGCTCCAAAAGCCACCCTTTCCAGTTCGTACCATCTGTGTAACAATGCTCGACTGCGTACATCGCTAGCACGGTGTCCAGAACAATGGCATACCAGGCTAGCTGTCAGGAGGACGAGTTCATGGTACAGTCCGACGACGAACAGGAGGTCCTGAACAACCTCAAGGAGCACGCCCACGAGAAACACGACATGGACATGAGCGACGACGACGCGCGGGACATGATGGAGCAGACGTAGCTCCGCCACCCGCGACGCGGGCCGGCCTGCACACTTCATTTTCCGACGGCGCTGAGGGCGACGACGTCGCGACCGGGAATCTGCGCGACGAGAACTGAGCGAAGCGAGAGCGGTGGAGGTTACCGGTTCAGCGTGTGGATGGCGTGGCCGAGCGCGTGCTCGGAGGCCTCCTTGACTGCCTCGGCGAGCGTCGGGTGGGTGTGGATGGTGGCAGCGACGTCCTCGAGGGTGGCGCCCAGTTCGATGGCGAGCGCGAGCTCCGCGATCAGTTCGCTGGCCTCCGGGCCGACGATCTGCGCGCCGAGGATGAAGCCGCTGTCCTCGTCGGCGACGACGCGCACGAAGCCCTCGCCCTCGCCCGTGGTGAGCGCGCGACCGCTGGCGCTGAACGGGAACTTCCCGACCGCGGGCTCGAAGCCCTGTGCTTCGGCCGCGTCCGCGGTGAGGCCGACGGTCGCAATCTCGGGGTCCGTGAACACCGCGGCGGGGACGGCCTGGTAGTCGAGGGCCGCGGGTTCGCCCGCGATGACCTCGGCGGCGACCTCGCCCTCCTTGCTCGCCTTGTGTGCGAGCATCGGGCCGGGCGCGACGTCGCCGATGGCGAAGACGTTCTCCACGTCGGTCCGGGCCTGGTCGTCCGTCTCGATGCGGCCGTCCTCGTTCGGTTCGAGGCCGACGGCGTCGAGGTTCAGCGTGTCCGTGACGGGCTGGCGGCCGACCGCCACGAGCACCTTGTCCGTCTCGAAGTCCGTCGTCTCGCCGTCCTCGTCAGCGGCGGTGACGACGATGCCGTCGCCGGACTCCGCCCAGGAGTCCGCGGCGAGGCCGAACTCGAAGTCGATGCCGAGTTCCTCCGCGTGCTGCGTGACGGGACGCGCCAGGTCGTCCTCGTAGCCGACGAGCGCCTCGTCGAGCATCTCGACGACGGTGACGTCGACGCCGAGCTTCGCGAGGACCGTCGATATCTCCATCCCGATGTAGCCCGCGCCGACGACGACCATCGACTCGGGGTAGTCGTCCATCGCGAGCGCCTGCCGGGAGTTCAGGACGTGCTCGCCGTCGAACTCGAAACCCGGCACCTCGATGGGCTTCGAGCCGGTGGCGACGATGCAGTGCTCGTAGGTGATGGTCTCGGAGCCCTGGCCGTCGCCGCCGTGGACGACGCGGAGTTTGTCGTTGCCCGCGAACTCCGCGCGTCCCTCGATGAGGTTGACGCCGTTGGCCTTGCAGAGCTGTTCGACGCCGCCGGTGAGCTGTTCGACGACCTCGTCCTTCCAGGCGACCATCTCGCCGACGTCGACCTCGGGGTCGGCGTACACGCCCATCTCCTCGGCGTTACCCGCAGAGTGGGCGACATCCGTCGCCGTGATCATCGCCTTCGACGGGATGCAGCCGTAGTTCAGGCAGGTCCCCCCGTAGGCGTCCTTCTCGACGAGCGTCACGTCGAGACCGAGCTGTCCGGCGCGGATGGCCGCGACGTAGCCGCCGGGACCGGCCCCGACGACCGCAACTTCCGTTCCTGTGGATACGTCTCCGACAACCATTATTCGAGTAGTAGTAGTTCGGGGTCGGTCAAGTACTCCATCACCTGATTGGTGAACGCCGCGGCCTCAGCACCGTCGATGACGCGGTGGTCGATAGACAGCGACAGCGGCAGCGTCATCGCCGCGCGCACCTCGCCGTCCTCGGCGACCGGGCGCTCGTCGATGGCGCCCAGCCCCATGATGGCCGTCTCCGGGTAGTTGATGATGGGCGTGGCGTACTCGCCGCCGATGGCGCCGAAGTTCGTGACGGTGAACGTGCCGCCCTGCATCTCCTCGCGGGAGATCGAGCGGTCACGGGCCTTCTGGGCGAGTTCGTTCACTTCGCTGGCGACCTGCAGTATCGACTTCTGGTCGACGTGTTTCACCACGGGCACCATCAGGCCGGCGTCCGTCGCCACCGCGATGCCGACGTTGTAGTCCTGCTTGATGGCGATCTCCTCCTCTTCCTCGCGGAGTTCGGAGTTCAGGATGGGGAACTCCTTGAGGGCCGCGACGATCGCCTTCATCACGAACGGCATGTACGTCAGCTTCACGTCCTTCTCGGTGGCGCGCTCCTTCAGTCTCGCGCGCGTCTCCACGAGCGCGTCGATGGGCGCGGTGTCGTGGTGGGTGACGTGTGGGGCCGTGTACTTCGACTCGGCCATCTGCTTGCCGATGGTGCGACGGATGCCGCGGTAGGGCTCCGTCGTCTCGCCACCCTCGGCGTACTGCCGGGGAGCGCCGGCCGCGGGCGCCTCGGCCTGCGCGGCCTGGCCGCCCTCTGCGTACTGCTGGACGGCCTCGGCGGTGACGAACGCCTCGCCGTCGCGCTGCTCGACCGCGGGGACGTCGTCGATGTCGACGCCGAGTTCGCGTGCGAGGCCGCGGGTCGCGGGCGCCGCGAGCGTGCGGTCCCGTCCCGCTGCCTCCTGGCTGCCCGTCGCCGCAGGCTGCGTCGACGGCGCCGCGGTCGTCTGCGTCGTCTCCGCGGGTTCGGTCGCGGTCTCGGCCTCGGCGGCCGCTGGTTCCTCTCCCTCGGCGGCCGCGCGCACGTCGCCCTCGGTGACGCGACCGGACGGCCCGGTCCCCTCGACAGCGTCGAGGTCGACGCCGAGTTCGCGGGCGAGTCGGCGCACGCTCGGCGGTGCGAACGTCCGCGACTCGGCCCTCGAGGTGGCGGACTTGCTCTCGCTCTCCGCTTCGGCCTCGGGTTCCGTCTCGGCCTCTGCGTCGGCCGGTTCGGCGGCCTCGCCCTCGACGTCGAAGGTGACGATGACGTCCCCGACGGGGACGACGGTGCCGGCCTCGAAGTGTATCTTCTGCACGGTGCCGTTCACGGGCGAGGGGACTTCCACGACTGCCTTGTCTGTCTCGACCTCCGCGACCGGCTGGTCCTCGGTGACGGCGTCGCCCTCGGAGACGAGCCAGCTGACTATCTCGCCCTCTGCGACACCCTCGCCGACGTCCGGGAGTTTGAATTCTCGTGCCATCTCAGAACTCGAAGGCGTCACGGATGCCCGACTCGATGCGCTCGGGCTCCGGCAGGTAGTAGTCTTCGAGCGCGGCCAGCGGGAACGGCACGTCGAAGCCGGTGATGCGCTCGACCGGTGCCTCCTGGTACAGCAGCGCCTCCTCCTGGATGGTGGCGGTGATCTCCGCGCCGACGCCCGCGGTCTGGGGCGCCTCGTGGACGATGGCCGCCCGGCCCGTCTTCTTGAACGACTCGACGACCGTGTCGATGTCGAGCGGGCTGAGCGTCCGGAGGTCGACGACCTCGACGTCGATATCGCCGTCGAGGTTCTCCGCGGCCTCGATGGTCGGGCGCGTCATCGCGCCCCAGGTGAACACCGAGACGTCGGTGCCCTCGCTGCGCACCGCGGCCTCGCCCAGCGGCACCTCGTAGGTGTCGTCGGGCACCTCCTCGCGGAACGCGCGGTAGATCTTCTTCGGCTCCAGGAAGATGACCGGGTCCGGCGAGCGGATCGCCGAGATGAGCATCCCCTTCGCGTCGTGGGGCGTGCTCGGCATCGCCACCTTCAGCCCGGCCTCGTGGACGTAGAACGCCTCCTTGGACTCGGAGTGGTGCTCCGGCGCGCGGATGCCGCCGCCCATCGGGGCGCGCAGCACCATCGGACACGTGTACCGGCCGCGACTCCGCGTCCGGAGGCGGGCCATGTGGCTCACGATCTGGTCGAAGCCCGGGTACATGAACCCCGAGAACTGGATCTCGGGCACCGGCTTCAGGCCGTAGGCCGCCATCCCGACGGCCGTCCCGATGATACCGGACTCGGCCAGCGGCGTGTCGATGACGCGCTCCCCGCCGAACTCGTCGAAGAGTCCCTCGGTCGCGCGGAACACACCGCCGTTCTTCCCGACGTCCTCGCCCATCACGAGCACGTCGTCGTCTTCGGCCATCTCGTCGCGGAGGCCGTCCCGTACCGCCTGCACTAGGGTCAGGTTCTCACTCATCTTAGTCCTCCAGTAGCGCTTCGTCGCCGTGTTCGTCCCGAATGGACTGGAACCACTCGAGTTGCTGTTCGAGACGCTTGGGCATCTCCGCGTAGACGTTCTGGAACATCTCCACGGGGTCCGGTCGCGGCGTCTCCTCGGCCGCCGCGATGGCGTCCGCGACGTCGTCCTCGATATCCGCCTCCATCTGCTCGACGTCCTCGTCGGTGAGTCGGTCGGTGCGCTTCAGGAACTTCTCCATGCGCGGGAGCGGGTCCTTCGCGCGCCACTTCTCGACCTCCTCCTCGTCGCGGTACACCGACGGGTCGTCCGCCGTGGTGTGCGCGCCGAAGCGGTACTGCACCGCCTCGATGAGCGTCGGGCGCAGTTCGCCCTCGTCGGGGTCCTTGGCCTTCTCGACGGCCGCCTTCGTCACCTTGTACACCGCGAGCGGGTCCATCCCGTCGACCTGCACGCCCTCGAAGCCGTACGCCGTCGCCTTCTGGGCGAGCGTCTCGGAGGCGGTCTGTCGCTCCCGCGGCACCGAGATCGCCCACTGGTTGTTGTTGCAGAAGAAGACGTTCGGCGTGTCGAAGACGCCCGCGAAGTTCAGCCCCTCGTGGAAGTCGCCCTCGCTGGTCGCGCCGTCGCCGAAGTAGCAGAGGAACGCCTTGTCCTGCTCGTCGCGGAGTTGCGACGCCCACGCCATCCCGGTGGCGTGGGGAATCTGGGAGGCGATGGGCACCGCGACGGTGAAGATGTTCGCGTCCTCGGGGATGCGGTTGCCCTGCTCGTGGCCCATCCAGTACAGCAGCGTCTGCTTCAGCGGCAGGCCGCGAACCAGTCCCGCGCCGTGTTCGCGGTAGCTCGGGACCATCCAGTCGTCCTCGGCGAGCGCCATCGCGGAGCCGATCTGGGCGCCCTCCTGACCGGACAGCGGCGGGTACGTCCCGATGCGTCCCTGTCGCTGGAGGCTGACGGCTCGTTCGTCGAACCGTCTGGCCAGTTTCATGTGTCGATACATCTCGACGAACTCGTCGTCGGTGAGGTCCGGTACCTCCGCGCCGTCGACGACCTCGCCGTCCTCGTCGATCACCCGAACCATGTCGTCGGGCTCTCGGTGAACGGTCTCAGTCACGGGTACCCCCGTCCTGACATGTTCGGAAGGTCGACCCCTGCGACCATAGGGTTTTCGTAACGTCCGTTCCGGAGAACCTGTCAATCGTAGATTTTCGTTACTAGCGTCCACAACGGCGCCGACTAGGTGGACGAACGAACGGCAACGAGGGGAATATTCGAGGAATCGGAAATAACTGCACGGTGGGCTGTCCGCGGGCTGGACGCTCGTTCAATCAGTGGTCACTGTCCGGTAGTTACCAGACAGAGTCGCTCAGTCAGAGGCCGCCCTACGGGCGTCCTCTCGTGCCTCTTCGATGCTCTTCCCCTCCCGCAGCACGGCGTCGACGAACAGTTCGCCGGCCTTGTACGACGACCGCACCATCGGACCGGAGGCACAGTAGAGGAAGTCGAACTCCGCCTCGGCGACTCGGCGCCACGTCTCGAACTTCTGGGGGTGGACGTAGTCCGCGACGTCGAGGTGGGTGCGCGACGGCTGGAGGTACTGGCCGAGTGTCACCACGTCGACGCCGACCTCGCGGAGGTCGCCGAGCGTCTGGTACACCTCGTGGTCGTACTCGCCGACGCCCAGCATCAGACTGGTCTTCGTGTAGATGTCGGACTCGCGGTCCACCTGGTCGAGGACGGAGAGAGACTGCTCGTAGCCCGCGCGGCGGTCCCGGACCGGGAACTGGCGGCGCTCGACGGTCTCGACGTTGTGCGCGATGACGTCCGGGTTCGCGTCGATGATCTTCCGGACGAGTTCCGCCTCCCCCTGGAAGTCCGGGATGAGCACCTCCACCAGCACGGAGGGGTCGCGCTCCTTGATCTCCCGGATGGTCTGGGCGAAGTGGCCGGCGCCCTGGTCGGGCAGGTCGTCGCGGTCCACCGACGTCAGCACGACGTAGTCGAGGCCGATCTTCGCGACGGACTCCGCGACGTTCGCGGGTTCCTCGGGGTCCAGAGGCTCCATCCCCCCGGTCTCGACGTCACAGAAGTTACAGCCCCGCGAACACCGGTGGCCCATCAGCATGAACGTCGCAGTGCCCGGGCCGTTGCGACCGCTCCAGCACTCCCCGAGGTTCGGACAGGACGCCTCCTCGCAGACCGTGTTGAGGTCGTGCTCCCGGAGCGTATCCTTGATGTCCGTGAATCGTTCCCCGGACGGCGGCCGCATCTTCAGCCAGTCCGGCTTGCGCCGACCGCTCATACCCCAACGTTTGGAGGCCACTGCTAAAACGGTGCGGATTGGGACACCCCAGTTCGGCGCTCGCCTATCCCATATGTTAAATGGGAGGAGATGTGTATTAAACCTCGAACGCTAGAAAAATGTTCGACGTTTCGAGCGAGGAGATCACCGAGGGGTCCCTGTCGCGGGCGCTCGCCATCCTCGCCGCGCCCCTGGTGGCACAGCAGGTCGTCGTCGCGCTCGGTGCAGTCGTAGACATCTTCTGGCTCGGTCGGTTGAACGAGGCCGCCGTCGCCGCCGTCGGCCTCGTCGTCCCCGTGTACGCGCTCATCGCGCTCCCGGTGACTGCCACGTTCAAGGGCGGCCAGATACTCACCTCCCAGAGCGTCGGCGCCGACCAGGACGACCGGGCCACCCGAATCCCGTTCCACGCCGCGCTCGCCGGGGCCGGCCTCGCGTTCGCGCTCGCGGCCCTCACCCTCCTGGTCGCCCCCGACATCGTCAGACTGCTCGGCGCGGAGGGCGACACGTACACGTACGCCGTCACCTACCTCTCGACGTACATCTTCGCGTACGTCCCGTTCGCCGTTAGCGACGGTCTCGAAGGCGGATTCGTCGGCTGGGGTGACTCCGGTACGGCGTTCGCGCTGAACGCCACGAACATCGTCGTGAACGTCGTCCTCGACCCGTTTCTCATCTTCGGCTACGGGCCGTTCCCCGAGTGGGGCGTGTTCGGCGCGGCGATGGCGAGCATCGTCGGCGCCACGGCGAGCGCCACGCTCGCCCTCGCTGTCGCCGTCAGCGGTCGCCGCGACTTCTCGATTCCCCGGGACGCCATCGACCTCCGGCCGTCGCTGTTCCGCGAAGTGCTGACCGTCGGGGGGCCGGTCGCCTTCCAGACCGCCGGCAGGCAGGCCGCCCGCCTCGGCATGGTCGCCATCATCTCCATCGCGGGGTCGACGGCCGCGCTCGCGGCCTACAACGTCGGCGCCCAGCTCGCTACCATCGCGTTCGTCCCCGCGAGCGGACTCGCCGGTGCCGCCACGACAGTCGTCGGCCAGAACCTCGGCGCCGACCGGCCGGGCCGCGCACGCCGAGCGACCTGGCTCAGCGTCGGGACGGCCGTCGTCGCGCTGGCCGTCCTCGGCGTCCTCCAGTGGGTGTTCCCCTCGCTCATTGCGGAGACGTTCGCGCCCGCCCTCGGCGAGGAGGCGTTCGGGCTCACCGTCGAGTACCTGCAGATCCTCGCGCTCGGCTACTGGGCGCTCGGCGCCATCTACACACTCGAGTCCGGGTTCAACGGCGCGAGTCGCACGAGCGTCAGCATGTACGCGACGCTCATCCAGTACTGGGGCGTCCGCCTCCCCATCGCGGCGGGCGGGGTGTTCGTCTTCAACTACGGCGTGCTCGCGGCGTTCTGGGGCGTCACCATCTCGAACGTCGCGGCGGCGCTTGGCCTCGGAATCTACTTCTGGTACTCGACGGACCGCGGCCTGCTCGAGCGGGCGGCGTCGGCGGCCGCGGCGGACTAGAAACGCCTATCCGAGCGGCCACCCTCCCACGCCCTGATGGAGGTTGCCGAGGTCGTTCCACAGTTCGCCGAGGCGTTCCCCTTCGACGAGTTCAACGAGATGCAACGCGAGGCGGTGCCCGCGCTGCTGAACTCGGACGCCAACGTCGTGGCGTCCGCGCCCACCGGCTCCGGGAAGACCGCGCTCGCGGAACTCGCCATCTGCCAGACCCTCGAGGCCGGCGGCACGGCGCTGTTCGTCGCGCCGCTTCGCGCGCTCACCAACGAGAAGGAGGACGAGTGGGAGCGCTTCGAGGACCTCGGCTACTCGGTGTACGTCGTCACTGGCGAACGCGACCTCAACCCGCGACGGGCCGAACGCGCGGACGTCCTCGTGATGACCCCGGAGAAGGCCGACTCGGCGACCCGGAAGCACGACTCGCCGCGGTACTCGTTCGTGACGGACGTCGACTGCGTCGTCATCGACGAGGTCCACCTGCTGGACTCCGAGAAGCGCGGGAGCGTCCTCGAAGTCGTCGTCTCGCGGCTCCGCCGGCTCTGCGACCCGCGCGTGGTCGCGCTGTCGGCGACGATGCCGAACATCGACGACGTCGCAGCGTGGCTCGACGCCGCCCCGGAGACCACCTTCGAGTTCGGCGACGAGTACCGGCCCGTGGACCTGCACGCGGGCGTGCGGACGTACAAACACGGCGACAACCCGTTCGCGGACAAGTACCGCCGGCTGTTCACCGCCCTGGACCTCGCGGAGCCACACCTCCGGGAGGACGGGCAGGCGCTCGTGTTCGTCTCCTCCCGGCAGGACACCGTGCAGGCGGCGAAGAAGACCAGAGACGAGATCGGCGAGCGCGACATCCCGGTGAGCTCCCGTGGGGACTACGAGTTCCACACGGCCGCCGAGGACCTCGACAACGCGACGCTCCGGAAGTCGGTGCTGGACGGCGTGGCGTTCCACCACGCGGGCCTCTCGACCCACGACAAGAACCTCGTCGAACAGTGGTTCCGCGAGGGGAAGATCCGCGTCCTCTTCTCGACGTCGACGCTCGCGTGGGGCGTGAACCTCCCCGCCAGGTGCGTCGTCATCCGGGACACGAAGCTCCACGACCCCCTGGAGGGCGAGGTGGACATGAGCCCCCTGGACGTCCTCCAGATGCTCGGTCGCGCCGGCCGTCCGGGCTACGACGACGTGGGCTACGGCTGGGTGGTCTGTGACGACTCGGACGCCGACAAGTACCGCGCGCTGCTCGAGGAGGGGAAAGCGATCGAGTCCCGCCTCGCGGGCAGCCTCGCGGAACACCTGAACGCCGAGATTGCGATGGGGACCATCCGCGGCCTCGGCGACGTGATGGACTGGCTGGAGACGACGTTCTACTACCGGCGCGCGCAGTCCGCCCCGGAGAGCTACGACTTCCCGAACCTCCGGGACCGCGTGCGGGACACGCTCGACTCGCTCGTCGCGGACGGGTTCATCGAGACGGACGAGGACCTCGGGCTGTCGGCCACGAGGCTCGGCGTGCTCGCCTCGACGTACTACCTCCGACTCGACACCGCCCGGGAGTTCCGCGCGGTCGCCGACGAGGAGACGGACGCCGACGGCATCCTGCGCGCCGTCGCGAACGCCGGCGAGTTCGACAGCGTGAGCGCCCGGCAGTCCGAGCGGGACGCCATCGACCGGATACTCGGCGCCGACGGCGACGAGATGGAGTCCGGCCCGCGGAAGGTGTACGCCATCCTGCGCGGGAGCATGGACGCCAGTGTGCCTGGCGAACTGCGCTCGGACGCGTGGGTCATCCGCCAGAACGCGCTCCGCCTGCTCGCCGCCCTCGGCGCGTTCTTCGAGCGCTACGACGACCCCCACGGCGCGAACGTCGCCGCCCGCCTCGAAGCACGCATCGACAACGGCGTCCCCGAGGACGCCGTCGGACTCACCGCGCTCGACGGCGTGGCCGCCGGCCGTGCACACAAACTCCACGACGAGGGCATCGACACGCCGTCGGACGTGCGCGAGTCGGGCGTCGACGGCCTCGTGGACGCCGGCCTCTCCGCCGGCGTCGCGGAGAGCGTCTTCGAGCAGACCCGCGAGATGCCCGCGGTCACCGTCGACTGGGGGGACTTCCCCGACAGCATCGCCGCCGGCGCCAACGAGATGTGCGAGGTCGTCGTGCGGAACGGCGGTGGCGGCGCGGCCGCCGGCGTACGCGTCACAGTCAACGACGTGGCGATGACCGAACGCTCGGGCTACCTCGACGACGCACTGCGCGCACCGGTCGGCGTCTTCGGCGCGAACGCCGACGTTCTGGAGTTCGAGGTCACCGTCTCCTTCTCGGAGTTGCCGCTGCTCCCGGTCACCGACACGCGAACCGTCCGCATCGAGTAGCGACACCTGCCCTCGCGGCCACCGTGGACGTACCGGGGACCGGCGCGCTCACCGGTACGACCGGAACTCCGTCGCGACGTCCGGGAACACCTGGCGGCCGACGACGACGATGGTGACGAGCATGATGGGTCCAAAGAAGACGCCCCACCAGCCGAAGGCGATGGAGCCGATGACGTACGCGAGCATCACCAGTCCCATGTTCAGGTCGCCCGCGGAGAAGTACGACCGCAGGAAGATGTCGGGGATGACGTCGACGACCACCTGCGTGACCACGAGGAAGACGACGGGGAACCAGAGGGGTGCGCCGGTGAAATACGAGACGGCGAAGAGGTAGACCGCCAGCGGGTAGTAGACGACCTTGATGCCGATGCCCGGGACGATGGTGCCGACGCCGGTGAGGAGGCCGAGCAGGAACGGGTACGGGATGGAGAGCCCCTCGGGGGCGACGAAGTCCATGCCGTTGTAGACGGCGAGAGCGATCGCGCCCAGGGCCAGGATGCTGATGAAGTTCCCGACGAAGAGGGTCTCGAGGTGGCCGTCGACGTCCTCCAGGACGGACACCACGCGGGCGTCCTCGCCGACGCTCTCCCGGAACCAGCCGGCCAGCTTGTGGCCGTCGCGCAGCAGGTAGAAGAGGAACACGAACATCAGGAACACTCGGACGCCGATGAAGAACACGAGGCCGGCGGCGGTCGTGATCTGGCCGAGCGCCCCGGACAGCAGGTTCCGGAGCTGCTGGTCGAACACCTCCCGCGGATTCTGCCGTACCTGCCCGAGGATGGCCTCCGGATTGGACTGCGTGAGGTCGATGTACGGCTCCAACAGCGGCCTGTACTGCTGCAGTTGCGCGTGCGTGAGGATGTCGCCGATCTCCTTGGACGCGGTCCACGCCGCGTAGCCGACGATGAGCAACACCGGCAGCAACACCAGCAGCAGCGTGGCCGTCACCGCGACGTTGGGGTGCTCGGTTCGGTCCTCCAGCCAGGCGTAGATCTGCCGCATCGCGTAGTACACCCAGACGGCGAAGACGAGGGCGCCGAACACCGGCTCTACCACCATGACGAGGAAGAAGACCAGGGCAGCGATGACGAGGAGCCAACCGACTGTTCGCCACTGCCCCTCCCGGGGAAGGTCCATGCCCACAATTGCGTCTAAAGTGACAAAACCCTCGGGGCAGTGTGCCGCGGGCGGCCCGAAGTTCAAGTACGAGAACGGGACCAGCACGGCCCATGCAGGACGCGATCCGCGTGCTCGCAGGCGAGTGCGCAGTGCGCTACGAGACCGGCGGCGAGACGGAACGCGACCTCCGCGGCGACGTGGTGGTCCTCGTGAAACCCGACGACACCGTCCTCGTCCACGACGCCGACGGCTACCAGCCGGCGGCGTGGCTCACCCGACCGGGCGTCGTCCGCTACACCCGGGACGCCCGTGGATTCCGCCTCGACGCGGCGGACGGCGACGAGCGCCTCGTCGTCGAGAGCGCGACCGAACACGGCGACGCCCACTACCCAGCCTCGCCCGCTGGCCCGCCGGTCGGCACCTGCGGCTGCGAGGGGACGCTCGTCCGCGACGGCGGCCGCGTCGTCTGCGTGGACTGCCGCTCGAACTACCCGATTCCACGCGACGCCGCCGTCACCGGCGAGACGTGTCCGGACTGCGGGCTCCCCCTGCTGCGCGTGGCCCGCGGCGTCGAGGTGACGGCGTGTCTCGACCGGGACTGTCGGCCTATCGTGGCCGCGGTCCGCGAGGCGGTCGACGGCGCGTGGACGTGTCGCTGCGGCGCCGCCCTCGGTGTGGAGACGAACCGCGGCCTCCACGCCGTCTGCGAGGACTGCGGGGAACGCCACCGCCTCCCGCGGGGCACCGCCGACGGGACCTGCGACTGCGGGCTGCCGACGTTCGATACGGGTGACGGCCCGCGGTGCCTCGACGCGGAGTGCGCGGAGGCGCTGCCGACGGCGTGACCGTCGACACTCACGGGAGTCGCGACGCGTTCACTCGGACGCCGTCGCGGCGTCGACCAGCGACGGCACCACCTCCTCCCCGACGTTGAGCGCGACGACCAGCAGGATGGGGCCGAGGAACACGCCCGCCCACCCGAAGGTGAGCGCGCCGAGGACGTACGCGAACATGACGAGTCCCATGTGGAGGCGCCCCGAGGAGAGGTACGGTCGGAGCACGAGGTCCGGGAGCACGTCGACGATGACCGCCGTCACGACGAGGAAGACGGGTGCGAACCACAGCGGGCCGTCCGTGGTCCACGCGAACAGGAAGATGGCGCCCGCTAGCGGGTAGTAGACGATCTGGATGCCGATGGCGGGGACGAGCGTCGCCAGCCCGGTGAGCATCCCGAACAGGAACGGGTACGGGACGCCCGTGCCCGCCGGCGCGAGGAAGTCCAGTACGAGGTAGGTGGTGACCGCGAGGACGCCGACGACGCCGATGGTGATGACGTTCCCGACGAACACCGTCTCCAGGTCGTCGTCCGCCCGTTCGAGGACCGTGACGGCCTCGCTGTCCCGACCGAACGTCTCCCGGACCCAGTCGCCGAGGCGGTGGTCGTCGCGCAGGAGGTAGAACGCGAACGCGAACGCGAGGAAGACGCGGACGACGACGGAGAACGTCTCGCCGGCGATGACGCCCGCCGATCCCAGCGCGGCGACCAGTAGTTGCCTCGTTCGCTCGTCGAGGGCGCCCGTCGGGTCGGCGCGGACCGACTCGTAGAACGTCTGGGGGTCCTCGATGTCGGCCGCTTCCAGCGCCTCTGCGAGCCACGGGAACCCGCCGTTCGAGAGGGTCGCCAGTTCGCCGAGCGCCACCGCCGCGGCGTAGGCGACCACGACCAGCGCGGGGACGACGAACGCCAGCAGGGTGAGGAACGTCGCGACGGAGGCGCGGTCGAAGACGTCCTCGAGGCGGCGCTCGAGTCGCCGCGTGGCGTAGTAGATGAACAGCCCGAAGGCGAACGCTCCCAGGACGGTCCGCAGTCCCTGCCACAGCAACAGCGCGAGCACGAGGACGACGACGAGCCACAGGACCGTCCGCGTCCCCTCCGGAGACTCGAACTTCATGGCGTCTACAACGTGTTCGGCCGTGAAATGTCTCCGGCCTAAGGCCCAACACGGCGGCCGCGACCGACGCGCCTATGCCGGACGCGGCGCCACCCTGTGACATGGACGGACAGACGACCGACGACGGCGTCAGAGTGGGGGGCGACGCCCGCCAGCGCTTCCACGACGCGCGCGGCTACGGCCACCCGCTCGACGGCAACGACGTCGCGCTGTCCAACGTGGAGGCAGCCCACCTGCTCTACCGCGGGGACCTGAACGCCGTCGACGGGATGGACTTCCGGACGTTCCTCGCCGACCGCGAGCCCGGGTTCGGTGCGCGCTTCCTCGTCTACGCGGACCTCCGGGACCGCGGGTTCTACCTCGCGCCGGACCGCGAACCGTGGTGGCACGACCCCGGCGACGGCGACTTCGTCGTGTTCCCGCGCGGGAAGGGGCCCGGCGACGGCGAGGTGAAACACCGCGTCCGGGTCGTCGACGAGCGCACCGTCGTCCCGAGCGCGGGTCTCGCGGACGTGGTGCTCGCGGTGGTCGACGAGGAGAGCGAGATCACGTACCTCGACGTAACGGCGACGGAGCCGGCGGGGGAGACGGCGTTCGACCCGCCGACGGGCGTCGAGGGGGTGTTGCTGGAGACCCGCGTGCTCGTCTGGGACCCGCCGGCCTCGCTGCACGATCGGGGGTTCTACGGCCAGCCCCTCGGCGGGCGGGCCGCGGAGTACGACGCGCTCCAGTTGTCGCTGCTGGAGGCCGCCTACCTCGCGGCGTCTGGCGCGCTCGGCCTCGGTGACGGTGCCGGCGTCGAGGAGATCGTCGAACGCGGGCGGGCCGTGGAGGGCGAGCGCTTCGACCGCCGTCTCCGCGTCTACCGCGCGCTCCGGGACCGCGGTATGGTCCCCAAGACCGGGTTCAAGTTCGGCGCCGACTTCCGGGTCTACGCCGACGTCGAGTCCGTCGACGACCTCGGGCACTCCGAGTTGCTGGTGCGGACGCTGCCCGTCGACCACGAGTTCGCGCCCCGCGACCTCTCCCTGGACGTGCGCCTCGCCCACGGGGTCCGGAAGCGAATGGTTTTTGCGCTGGAGTCCGCCAGTGACGACACGATTCGGTGGCTCGCCGTGAGCCGACTCACTCCCTGATACTATGACTGACACCGACGACGACACGGACGCCGACGGGGACGCGCCGGGTGCCGACAGCGTCGCGCTCGACCCGTGGGGCTCCTCGACGGTCTCCGACTACCGGAAGCTGTTCGAGGAGTTCGGCATCGAGTCCTTCGAGGACGTCATCGACGAGGTGCCCGACCCCCACTTCCTGATGCGGCGGGCCATCATCTTCGGCCACCGCGACTACCGCCCTGTGCTGGAGGCGATGCGCGACGGCGACCCGTTCGCCGCGCTCTCCGGGTTCATGCCGACGGGCGACCCCCACATCGGCCACAAGATGGTGTTCGACGAGATCATCTGGCACCAGCAGCAGGGCGCCGACGCCTACGCGCTCATCGCGGACCTCGAGGCGCACGCCGCCCGCGGCCTCTCGTGGGACGAGATCGACGACCACGCCGAGGACTACCTCCTCAGCCTGCTCGCGCTCGGCTTCGACGCCGAGGCGGGCACGCTCTACCGGCAGTCCGCGAACCGCGAACTCCAGGACCTCGCGTTCGAACTCGGCGCGGAGGCGAACTTCTCGGAGTTCGAGGCCATCTACGGCTTCGACGGCGAGACGGACGTCTCCCACATGCAGAGCGTCGTCACCCAGATGGCGGACATCCTCTACCCCCAGCTCGGCGAACCGAAACCCACGGTCATCCCGGTCGGCCCGGACCAGGACCCCCACATGCGCCTCGCGCGCGACCTCGCGGAGCGCACCCGGTTCTTCAAGGTGACCGAGGCGTACGCGAGCGTCGCCTTCGACGACGACGAGCGCCCGCTGGTCGCCGCCGCCTACGATGTCCGCGAGCAGTACGCCGAGGACGCCGACTCGCCGCGCTGCACGGAGGCTGCCGACTGGCTCCGCGACGACCCCGCCGTGGCGGGCGAGTTCGACGACGAGACGGTCGACGCCGTCGTCGAGAAACTCGACAACGCCGGGATGGAGCCGCTGCGCCCCCGTGTCCGGTTCTTCGACCGGCAGGCGACCGACGAGGCGTTCGAGGCGCTGATCGACGCCGTCGCCGGCGAGAAGCGCGTCTTCGAGGGCCACGTCGACGCCTTCGAGATGAGCCACGAGACCGCCGAGGACCTCGCGCTCGGCGTCGAAGTCGACCACGGCGGCTACGGCTTCGTGCCGCCGTCCTCGATCTACCACCGCTTCATGACCGGCCTCACGGGCGGGAAGATGTCCTCCTCGATTCCCGCGAGCCACATCAGCCTCCTCGACGACCCCGAGGCGGGCTACGACAAGGTGAAGTCCGCGACGACCGGCGGCCGCGAGACGGCGGAGAAGCAGCGCGAACTCGGCGGCGAGGCCGACGACTGCCCCGTCTACGAACTGTACGCCTACCTGCTCGCGGGCGACGACGACGAGTTCGCCGAGCGCGTCTACGACGAGTGCGTCGGCGGCGAACGGCTCTGCGGGGACTGCAAGGAACAGGCCGCCCAGCTGATGGAGGAGTTCCTCGCGGACCACCAGGAGAAACGCGAGGAGGCCCGCGAGGTGCTCGACGACCTGGACGTCGTCCTCGACTCTGCGCGCGTCTAACTCCGACGTACTGTCTGACGGCCTGGCGCGCTGGCGGAACGCTTTTTGCGGGGCGTGCCATCCCCTCCCACATGGCGTCCGAACCCCACGCCGGTCGCACGGGCCACAAGCGAGTTGCTGCTCCCGGGTTCGGCTTCTTCTTCGCCTGAGCGGGCCGGTGGAGGCTGCTGCGAGGTGGGAACCTCGCCGCGGCGGAAACCGCTCGTTCGGGCTCGGTTCGGAACGGATAACTGACTGCCACACACGCCTACGCACAATGAAACTGCCAGCACAGCAGGTCGCGGTGCTCGAAGCGGCGAGCACCGACGAACCACGACGAATCGACGACCTCGCGGCGGAACTCGGAGCGCCGCCGGAGACGGTCACGGGCGCGGCGTTCGAACTCGCAGACGCCGGCCTCGTGGACGTCACCGAGGAGACCACAGACGAGGTCGAACTGACCGAGGAGGGCCGCGAGTACGCCGACGCGGGCCTCCCCGAGGTGCGGCTGTACGAGGCCGCCCTCGACGCGGGCGCGGACGACGAACCCGTCCAGATGGGCCAGATCATCGGCGCGTCGGGCCTCGAGGGCCCGCAGGTGGACATCGCGCTGTCGAACTACGCCCGGAAGGGGTACGGCGCCATCGACTCGGGCGCGCTCGCCGCTGACCCGAGCGCCGACCCCGAAGACGACGCCGAGAGCGAGGCGCTCCGCGCGCTCGCCGACGGCGAATCGGTTCCCGAGGACGCGCCGCTCGACCAGCTAGAGCGCCGGGACCTCGTGGTGCGCCACGAGCGCACCGTCCGCTCCGTCCAGTTGACGGAGGCCGGCGTGACCGAACTGATGGCGGGCGTCGAGGCCAGCGACGCGGTCGGCCAGCTCACCCCCGAACTGCTCGCGTCCGGCGAGTGGCGGGACGTCGAGTTCGCCGACTACAACGTCGCGGCCGACGCCGCCGAACACACGCCCGGGAAGGTCCACGTGCTCCGGCAGGCCGCCGAGCGCGTGAAGGAGGTTCTGGTCGGGATGGGCTTCCAGGAGATGGACGGCCCGCACGTCGACGCGGACTTCTACATCAACGACTGCCTGTTCATGCCCCAGGACCACCCCGCGCGCAACCACTGGGACCGCTTCGCGCTGTCGAACCCCGAGAAGATAGACAACCTCCCAGCGGACCTCGTCGAGCGCGTCGAAGCGGCCCACCGCGAGGGCGCCGGCCCGGACGGCGACGGCTACCACTCGCCGTGGGACGAGGACTTCGCGCGTGCGCTCGCGCTACGCGGACACACGACGAGTCTCACCGCCCGCTACCTCTCCGGCGTCGCCGGCGAGGACGTCGACCCGCCGGAGCGGTACTTCAGCGTGGGGAAGGCCTACCGGAACGACACCCTCGACGCCACCCACCTCCTGGAGTTCTTCCAGATCGAGGGGTGGGTGATGGCCGAGGACCTCTCGGTGCGCGACCTGATGGGGACGTTCCGGGAGTTCTACAGCCAGTTCGGCATCACGGACCTCGAGTTCAAGCCGACGTACAACCCGTACACGGAGCCGAGCTTCGAGCTGTTCGGCCGCCACCCCGAGACCGGGGAACTCATCGAGATCGGGAACTCCGGCATCTTCCGCCCGGAGATGCTCGAACCCCTGGGTGTGGAGGCCGACGTGATGGCGTGGGGGCTCGCCCTCGAGCGCCTGCTGATGCTCGTCACCGGCTTCGAGGACATCCGGGACGTCCACGGGACGCTGTGTGACCTCGAGTTCCTGCGGGACGCGGAGGTGGTGTACTGATGCCCGTCGTCGACGTCGACCCCGACGAACTCCGCACGCTCACCGGCCACACCGAGAAGAGCGACGACGAACTCAAGGACGACCTCTTCGGCCTCGGCATCGAGTACGAGGGCGAGACCGACGAGGGCGAGTTCAAACTCGAGTTCGAGGCCGACCGCCTCGACCGCCTCTCCGTCGAGGGCATCGCCCGCAGCCTGCGCTACCACTACGGCGACACCCGGGGCGTCTACGTCCCCGACACCAACGGCGCCGAGTGGACCATCCAGGTCGAGGACGTCCCGGAGGAACGGCCGTACGTCACCGGCGCCGTGATCCGAGGCGTGGACCTCGACGAGGACGCCCTCGACTCGCTCATCCAGCTCCAGGAGAAGCTCCACGCGACGATGGGGCGCAAGCGCGCGAAGGGCGCCATCGGCATCCACGACCTGACGATGCTGAAAGGCGAGGCCGGAGTGGACGAGGGCGACCCCGAGCGTTCGATCACCTACACGGGCATCGGGCCGGACGAGGACACCTTCGTCCCGCTCGACGACGACGCCGAGCGCACGCCCGGCGAGGTGCTCACCGAACACCCGACCGGCGAGCAGTATGCCGACCTGCTCGCGGAGTACGAGTCGTACCCCGCCATCTACGACGACATCGGGTTGTTCAGCTTCCCGCCGGTCATCAACGGCCGCCGCACGGAGGTCTCCACGGAGTCCCGCGAACTGTTCGTCGAACTGACGGGCACCGACCAGTGGACCATCGACCGGATGTGCGCCATCATCTGTTACGCGCTCGACGCCCGTGGCGCCACCGTCGAGGACGTCACCGTCGAGTACCCCGACAGGGAACTCGTCCGGCCGGACTTCGAGGTCAGGGAGAAGCGCGTCGGCCACGACCGCATCGAGACGCTGCTCGGCATCGACCTCGCGCCCGACGACGTGGTCGACCTCGCCGAACGCGCAGGTCTCGACGCGGAACCCGTCGGCGAGGAGTACCGCGTCGAGATTCCGCCGTACCGCGTCGACGTGCTCCACCCGGTCGACATCGTCGACGACGTCGGGCGCGCGTACGGGTTCAACGAACTCGTGCCACGCTACCCCGACGTGAGCACCATCGGCGGCCGCACCGAGGAGTCCCGCCTCGAGTCCGCCGCCCGGCAGGCACTCGTCGGCGCCGGCTTCGAGGACCTGCTGAACTTCAACATGACCAGCGAGGCCGAGAACTTCGACTCGATGCGGCTCTCGCCCGATTCCGGCGACACCGTGGTCGGCGCCGCGGAACCGGCGACCATCTCGGAACCGTACAGCGAGGACTTCACCATCCTCCGCACGTGGGCGCTCCCGTCGCTCGCGACGGTGCTGGAGAACAACACCCACCGGTCGTACCCCCAGAACCTCGCCGAGATCGGGTTCGCCGCCCACGTCGACGACAGCGAGGAGACGGGTGTCGCCGAGCGCCGCACCGTCGCCGCGGTGCTCGCGGACCACGACGCCTCCTACGAGGACGCGAAGGCCCGCCTGCAGGCGCTCTGCGAGGAGTTCCACGTCGACCTGGAGACGCCGCCGACCGACCACCCGTCGTTCATCGACGGCCGCACCGCCAGCGTCGTCGTCGACGGCGAGGACGTGGGTGTCATCGGCGAACTCCACCCCGCGGTCATCGTCGACCACGACGTCGAGGTGCCGGTCGCCGGCTTCGAGTTCGAACTCGACGCGCTCCGGTAGAACAGTCCCCTCGGTTCGCGCTCTTCTCGCTACAGGTCGGCGCCGACCGCGTCCGCGACCGAATCGAAGCCGTCGCGTTCCAGCAGGTCCAGTAGCCCCTCGTTGATGCGCCGTGCGATAGACGGTCCGCGGTAGACGAGACCGGTGTACAACTGGACGACCGAGGCGCCCGCACGGATCTTCTCGTAGGCGTCCTCGGCGGTGAACACGCCACCCACGCCGACGACGGGGAGGTCGGTGCGCTCGGCGACGAAGCGGACCTGGTCGGTCGCCCGGTCGCGGATCGGCTTTCCGGAGAGGCCGCCACCCTCCGCGGCGTTCGGGCTCTGCAGGGTGTCTGGCCGGTCGGTCGTCGTGTTCGTCGCGACGAGGCCGTCGAGACCGAGTTCGTTCGCCAGGTCGATGGCGTCGGTCACGGCCTCCCGGTGGAGGTCCGGCGAGAGTTTCACGAGCAGCGGCGCCGCGCCCGCGTCCTGGAGTGCGTCGAGGATCTCCGCGAGCTGTGCGCGGTTCTGGAGCTCCCGGAGGCCGGGCGTGTTCGGACTGGAAACGTTCACCACGAAGTAGTCTCCCGCGTCCGCGACGCGCCCGTACGTGTAGCTGTAGTCCTCGGGGGCATCCTCAAGGGGCGTGACCTTCGACTTCCCGACGTTCACGCCGAGCGGGACGGCCGGGGGTGTCGCCTCGTCGAGGCGCTGGCCGACCACGTCCGCCCCGTGGTTGTTGAACCCCATGCGGTTGACCAGGGCGTCGTCCTCGGGGAGGCGGAACAGTCGCGGTCGCGGGTTGCCCGGCTGTCGCTCGGCGGTCACGGCGCCCACCTCGACGTGGCCGAAGCCGAGCGCTGCGAGCGCACGCGGCGCTTCGGCGTTCTTGTCGAAGCCCGCAGCGAGCCCGACCGGGTTGGGGAACGCCTGGTCGAACGCGTCGACCGCGAGTCGCTCGTCGTCGACGGTGTAGTGGCTCGCGTACGCGCGATGGGCGCCCGTCCGTTCGGCGACGCGAAGCAGCCCTAGGGTGCCCTCGTGGACTCGTTCGGGCGGGAGACGCAGCAGTGCCGGTTTCAGCAGTTCGTACATCCGGCTCAGAAGTCGTGTTCGACGTCCTCGGGGTCGGCCTTCTGGATGATTATCTTGTCCTCCCTGACGCGAACGAACACCTCGTCGCCGATGTCGAGTCCGGCGACCGAGAGTTCGTCCTCGTGGAGGTTGACGTGGGCGTTGTGATACTCGCCGTCCTCGCCTTTCGCACCACTCGGACTGAGCTTCTTCTTGCGAACCATCGCGAGTTTCTACGTTGTCCTTCGCCACAGGCCATACTTAAGTTCTTTCGACCGCGCGGGAGGCGTTCTGCGGGCGCCGTTCGGCCGAACAGCCGGCGCAGGGCGGCGCTTTCCCCGAACCACCCACGAACTCTAATAAATCTATCGCCTCAGGCGCCGATATATTTATCACGGGGCCTTGTGTTGCCATGGCATGGAGGAAAACCATGGTACGCGAGGACGGTAAGCGCAATTTCGCGCTACGAGAGGCGAATGGTGACGAGACTAGCGTCTTCAGTGGCAACACGCCACGACAGGCAGCGCTCAAGGCTGCTCGCCGGCTCGACGGCGCGGGCGTAAGCGAGGACGAGGCCGACCGCGAGGAGATCCGTCTCCGCGAGAAGGGGACGGACAAAGTACACATCTACGAGGGCTGGGCGTGGGAGGAAGACGCTCCCGACGACAAGCCCGACTGGATGCCGGGCGACATCACGAAGGCGAACGTATCCAAGCAGGGCATCGAGCACATCGAAGACTGATCCGCACGTTCGCCGGTCCCGCAGAGTATACATTTTGTTCGTGTGCGCGACGCGTAAGCGCTTAGTCCACGACGCGAGTAGCTCGAGCTACGTGGGTACCACTCGGCCCGACCGCACGCACTCGCGCGGGACGACCGGCCGACCTCCGCCCACGTGACACTACGCCGTCGAGCGAATTTCTGGTATGCGGTGGCGTGACTATGCGCCGTTGATTCGACGGGGTTTTACGTAACCCACTACTCGGATAGAATGCGAACGACGTGAGGTGGCTCGGTGACCCCGACGCCACTGATTGACGCCTCCGCGCCCCCCTGGGCGTCGACCGACTCGCTTCCGGCGAGCCCGGTTCGATGCCCTTAAGTAATAACGGTGCTTTCGGGATAATGCGAACGACAACGAGGTCGCCCGGTTCCCCCGGGCGATTGACGCATGATCCTCGCTCCGTTTCGGCGGCGAACCTGCTCTCACGAGCTGGGTTCGATGCCCTTAAGTAATAACGGGGCGTCGGAGGTAATGCGAACGTCGTCTCGGACCGAACTCACTCCGATGGGTTTATACCTGTCTGCGAGCTACGTTCAGGTCCGAAGGAATGAGGATTCCACCCCTGCGGTCCGCCGTACAGATGGAATCTGATGTTAGCCTTGATGGTTTGGTGACATCCAACTGGCCACGACGGAGTGTCGTGGTCTTAGGAACACACCTTGTGTTCCCGCCAAACCAGGACTTATTAGTTCTGGTCGCTGGGTTTATCCCAGCACATTCCGGTTGATCCTGCCGGAGGCCATTGCTATCGGAGTCCGATTTAGCCATGCTAGTTGTGCGGGTTTAGACCCGCAGCGGAAAGCTCAGTAACACGTGGCCAAGCTACCCTGTGGACGGGAATAATCTCGGGAAACTGAGGCTAATTCCCAATAACGCTTCACCCCTGGAATGGGTGAAGCCGGAAACGCTACGGCGCCACAGGATGCGGCTGCGGTCGATTAGGTAGACGGTGGGGTAACGGCCCACCGTGCCTATAATCGGTACGGGTTGTGAGAGCAAGAGCCCGGAGACGGTATCTGAGACAAGATACCGGGCCCTACGGGGCGCAGCAGGCGCGAAACCTTTACACTGTACGCAAGTGCGATAAGGGGACTCCGAGTGTGAAGGCATAGAGCCTTCACTTTTGTACACCGTAAGGTGGTGTACGAATAAGAGCTGGGCAAGACCGGTGCCAGCCGCCGCGGTAATACCGGCAGCTCGAGTGATGGCCGATTTTATTGGGCCTAAAGCGTCCGTAGCTGGCCAGGCAAGTCTGTTGGGAAATCTGCGCGCTCAACGCGCAGGCGTCCAGCGGAAACTGCTTGGCTTGGGACCGGAAGACCTGAGGGGTACGTCCGGGGTAGGAGTGAAATCCTGTAATCCTGGACGGACCACCGGTGGCGAAAGCGCCTCAGGAGGACGGATCCGACAGTGAGGGACGAAAGCTAGGGTCTCGAACCGGATTAGATACCCGGGTAGTCCTAGCTGTAAACGATGCCCGCTAGGTGTGGCGCAGGCTACGAGCCTGCGCTGTGCCGTAGGGAAGCCGAGAAGCGGGCCGCCTGGGAAGTACGTCTGCAAGGATGAAACTTAAAGGAATTGGCGGGGGAGCACTACAACCGGAGGAGCCTGCGGTTTAATTGGACTCAACGCCGGACATCTCACCAGCTCCGACAGTAGTAATGACGGTCAGGTTGATGACCTTACCCGATGCTACTGAGAGGAGGTGCATGGCCGCCGTCAGCTCGTACCGTGAGGCGTCCTGTTAAGTCAGGCAACGAGCGAGACCCGCACTCCTAATTGCCAGCAGTACCCTTTGGGTAGCTGGGTACATTAGGGGGACTGCCAGTGCCAAACTGGAGGAAGGAACGGGCAACGGTAGGTCAGTATGCCCCGAATGAGCTGGGCAACACGCGGGCTACAATGGTTGAGACAATGGGAAGCCACTCCGAGAGGAGGCGCTAATCTCCTAAACTCAATCGTAGTTCGGATTGAGGGCTGAAACTCGCCCTCATGAAGCTGGATTCGGTAGTAATCGCGTGTCAGCAGCGCGCGGTGAATACGTCCCTGCTCCTTGCACACACCGCCCGTCAAATCACCCGAGTGGGGTTCGGATGAGGCCAGCATCCGCTGGTCGAATCTGGGCTCCGCAAGGGGGATTAAGTCGTAACAAGGTAGCCGTAGGGGAATCTGCGGCTGGATCACCTCCTAACGTACGGGATTGGGGCGACGCCCCAACCCACATTTCGACGCCGTCGTGACCAGTTGGACACCTACAAACCATCAAGGCTAACGCAACCTCCTCCCAGGCGAGGCGCATCGCGCCTCGTCAGTGATCGGGCTCGACGTTGCCCGTGAACACGGGAGGTGGGCCCATAGCTCAGTGGTAGAGTGCCTCCTTTGCAAGGAGGATGCCCTGGGTTCGAATCCCAGTGGGTCCATCCCGCTCGGGAGTCAACGTGAACCGTGTCCCTTAAGTGGGAGACGGGGCTACGATGATTCCCGAGAGAAGACTGATGCACCGTCCCGCGAGAGCGAGGATGGGAAGGGTCTATGTACGCTCCTCAGTCACCATGAGGACGTGCGATGACGACCGTGTGTACGTGCAATCCAGGCGCTCACTGGACTCGACCACCGTGGTCGAGTACCGACTGTTGGTCACATCCGTGACTCAACAGCGCTCACCCATTGTGTGGTGAGCATCGTTGACTGCTCTGCAGTCAACATTCATCGTCGTTGGCTGCTCTGCAGCCAACAGCTCGACCACCTCGTGTGGTTGAGTACCATATTCGTCGACTGCTTTGCAGTCGACTACCAACGTGGCTACTGTGCCACCTGGTGAATAGCTCGGCTCGGATGCCGATGAAGGACGTGCCAAGCTGCGATAAGCCTGAGGGAGCCGCACGGAGGCGAAGAACTCAGGATCTCCTAATGGGAATCCCTTCAACAATTGCCTTGCGCAATAGGGAACGGCCGGAATTGAAACATCTTAGTACGGCCAGGAAGAGAAATCGAATGAGACGCCGTTAGTAATGGCGAATGAACGCGGCACAGTCCAAACCGAAGCCTTCGGGCAATGTGGTGTTCGGACTGGCTTTCATCGCCGGAACGTTCTCGTGAAATCTCCTGAAACGGAGTGCGATACAGGGTGACAGCCCCGTAACGTGGACAAGTACGGCGTGCGTCAGCTCCAGAGTAGCGGGGGTTGGATATCCCTCGTGAAGATGGCAGGCATCGACTGCCAAGACTAAGTACTCTCCGAGACCGATAGTGAACAAGTAGTGTGAACGAACGCTGAAAAGCACCCCACAAAGGGGGTTGCAATAGAGCTTGAAATCAGGTGGCGATGGAGCGACGGGGCATAAAAGGCCTCACTGGGAACGAACCGGGTGCAAACCCCTAGTAGGACCTGTGAGGAGCCGATGTTCCGTCGTACGTTTTGAAAAACGAGCCAGGGAGTGTACCTGTTTGGCGAGTCTAACCGGATCATCCGGGAAGGCGTAGGGAAACCGACATGGCCGCAGCATTGCGAGGGCCGCCGTGTTCAAGCGCGGGGAGTCAAACGGGTACGACCCGAAACCAGGTGATCTACGCGTGGGCAAGATGAAGCATGGCGAAAGCCATGTGGAGGTCTGTTAGGGTTGGTGTCTTTCAACACCCTCCCGTGACCTACGTGTAGGGGTGAAAGGCCCATCGAACCTGGCAACAGCTGGTTCCAACCGAAACATGTCGAAGCATGACCTCTGCTGAGGTAGTTCGTGGGGTAGAGCGACCGATTAGGGAGCTCAACTCCGAGAGGAGTTGACTCCCTTGTCAAACTCCGAACCTACGGACGCCGTCGACGCAGGGAATCCGGTATGCGGGGTAAGCCTGTGTACCGTGAGGGAGACAACCCAGAGTTAGGTTAAGGTCCCAAAGTGTGAGCTAAGTGCGATTGAAGGTGGTCCCGAGCCCTAGACAGCCGGGAGGTGAGCTTAGAAGCAGCTACCCTCCAAGAAAAGCGTAACAGCTTACCGGCCGAGGTTCGGGGCGCCCAAAATGATCGGGGCTCAAGTTCACCACCGAGACCTGACGGCGCGTGTAACAGCGCGATCCAGTAGGTTGGCATTCTGTTCGGGCGGAAGCTCGGGTGAGAACTCGAGTGGACCGAATGGGAACGAAAATCCTGGCCATAGTAGCAGCGTTAGTCGGGTTAGAATCCCGACGACCGAGAAGAGCAAGGGTTCCTCGGCAATGCTTATCAGCCGAGGGTTAGCCGATCCTAAGGCCTGCCGTAATTCGAACAGGTCAAAAGGGAAACTGGTTAATATTCCAGTGCCACCGTACAGTGAAAGTCGACGCCTCGGAGCAGCTTGAGCCGGACTTTCGTCCGGTCGAACCGTCCAAGTCCGTGGAAGCCGTAATGGCAGGAAGCGGACGAACGGCGGAATAGGGAAACTCGAGTCAATCTGGGGCCCGTGAAAAGACGAGTACGGTGTTCGTACCGAGATCCGACACAGGTGCTCTGGCAGAGAAAGCCTAGGTCTGTCGGGAACAACCGACGTTAGGGAATTCGGCAAGTTAGTCCCGTAAGTTCGCGATAAGGGATGCCTGCCCAGCAATTGGGCAGGTCGCAGTGTCTTGGAGGCTCCGACTGTCTAATAACAACATAGGTGACCGCAAATCCGAAAGGACGCGTACGGTCACTGAATCCTGCCCAGTGCGGGTATCTGAACACCCAGTACAATGGGGCGAAGGACCCGTTAACGGCGGGGGTAACTATGACCCTCTTAAGGTAGCGTAGTACCTTGCCGCTTCAGTAGCGGCTTGCATGAATGGATCAACGAGAGCCTCACTGTCCCAACGTTGGGCCCGGTGAACTGTACGTTCCAGTGCGGAGTCTGGAGACCCCCAAGGGGAAGCGAAGACCCTATAGAGCTTTACTGCAGGCTGTCGCTGGGACACGGTCGCTAATGTGCAGCATAGGTAGGAGACATTACACAGGTGCGTGCGCCAGCACGTCGCCGAGTCATCAGTGAAATACTACCCGTTAGTGACTGTGACCCTCACTCCGGGAGGAGGACACCGGTAGCCGGGCAGTTTGACTGGGGCGGTACGCGCTCGAAAAGATATCGAGCGCGCCCTAAGGCTACCTCATCCGGGTCGGAGACCCGGAGAAGAGCGCAAGAGCATAAGGTAGTCTGACAGTGTCCTACACAACGAGGGACGCTGAGGCGAAAGCCTGGTCTAGCGAACCAATGAGCCTGCTTGATGCGGGCCATTGCTGACAGAAAAGCTACCTTAGGGATAACAGAGTCGTCACTCGCAAGAGCACATATCGACCGAGTGGCTTGCTACCTCGATGTCGGTTCCCTCCATCCTGCCCGTGCAGAAGCGGGCAAGGGTGAGGTTGTTCGCCTATTAAAGGAGGTCGTGAGCTGGGTTTAGACCGTCGTGAGACAGGTCGGCTGCTATCTATTGGGGGTGTTTTGGTGCTTGACAGGAACGTTCATATAGTACGAGAGGAACTATGAACGGGTGCCACTGGTGTATCGGTTGTCCGAGAGGGCAAGTGCCGAGCAGCTACGCACCACGGGGTAAGAGCTGAATGCATCTAAGCTCGAAACCCACCTGGAAAAGAAGCACCGTTGAGGTCACTCGTAGAAGACGAGTTCGATAGACTCGGGGTGTACGCGTCGAGGCAACGAGACGTTCAGCCCGCGAGCACTAACAGACCAATGCCACACACTCATGCACTTAACCACATACGTGGTCGAGTCCAGGCGTTAACTGGATTGCACATACACACGGACGTCCGCCGACGTCGGCGTACAACGGTTCGATTCCGTTGGTCGGTATTAAGGCGGCCATAGCGGCGGGGCCACTCCCGTACCCATCCCGAACACGGAAGATAAGCCCGCCTGCGTTCCGATCAGTACTGGAGTGCGCGAGCCTCTGGGAAATTCGGTTCGCCGCCTGCCATTCATACTTTCATAGCCTCGAACAGCAACAGCGCTGTTCGGGGCTTTCTGCATTTGTAGCGCGCAGTGGAGACACTGTGGACCGCTACGTTTAAGCGAGCGAACCAAGTACGACGTACTGCGCCAAGGTGGCAGAGTCCGGCCTAACGCAGCGGCCTGCAGAGCCGCCCACCGCCGGTTCGAATCCGGCCCTTGGCTTACGCCCAAACCCTCACAATCCAACGGCGTGAGGGTGCTTCTCCCGTCGATGCAACCACCGACAGCCGGGGGTGTCCTGCGTGACGGGGCACTCCTACTGTGGCCCGGCACTCGACGGTACCGTCCAGTACATCACCGAGTCCCCCTTTTGGGGTGGCGACGGTGAGACCGTCGACGTCGTCGACGACGAACCCATCGGCGAAGACGTCACCGAGAACGTCCCCTCCCCGGACGACGACCGGCGGCCCAATCGGGAGGGGCAGACCACGCTTGAGGATTACGGGTGGTCGCCATGACGCTCTCCCGGACGCAGTGGGAGACCGTCCTCGACGAAGCCGACCCGCCCACCTACGGTGAGGTCCTCGACGTCCTCCAGGACAAGGACCTCGTCGACGATCCCGTGGCGCTCGTCGACGGCGCCGTCGATGCCGGCACGCTCCACGAAAAGCAAGGGGGTGCCTTTCCCGAGCTCGCCCTCCAAGACGCAGACAGCAGCGCGACCGCAGACGATTTTGAAACAGACGACGCCGAGCGCGGATTTTGTACACACGAAACCGCCCGCAGAGAGGCATCACTATCCAGCGAGCGCTGGGAGGCCGCCGACTTCGCCACGCCCACCTCGGGGACCTGGCCCGCGGAACTCCTCGAACGCGAGCAGTGGATGGGGCATGTAGCGAAGAAACCGTTCGCTCCGTGGGCCGACCGTGATCACCCCGAGGCCGACGTCGATGAGGACGCCCGCTGGAAGTGGAGGCTCACCGAGAACTACGTCGACGGCGAGACCGTCGCGCTGGCCGAGGACGACCCCCGCCTCGACGGCCGCGCGTTCCTCCAGCAGCCCGACGACCCCTACGTCTACGTCGACGGCGACGACGTCCGCGATCCTGAGACCAGCGACATCCACCCCGCGTTCGTCGCGACCCTCGAGCACCTCGGGCTGACGTACGCCGACATCTCCCAGTCGGACGCCGGCGCCCACGCCATCTACCGCGGGGAGCTCCCCGACGGCGTGAAGCAGGCCGCCTGGCAACTCGACGACGCGCCGTGGGGCGCCAACGACGACCTCCCGAGCATCGAGATCTACCCCGGGAAGCGCGTCTGCGTGATGACCGGCCACCACGTTCCTGGGACGCCGACCGAGGTCCGTGAGTGGAACGCCGACGTCCTCAAGCCGCTCCTGGAGGCGAACGACGAGGTCGCCACCCGCCAGCGCGAGGACCTCTCCACCGCGCGCGACGACTACGACCTCGACGACTACGAGCCCGGCGCGACGACGACCGTGGAGACCGCGGACGAAATCCGGGACGTCTTCGCCGCGCTCGACCGCATCGACGCCCGCGCCGTCGCCGAGCGCACCATCGTCCACTCCTGGAACGACGACGCCTCGACGAGCGAGGGCAAGCGCGCGCTCGTCCCCATCTGGGGGAAGTCCTCGAACGGCACCGCGAACATCGTCGACGAGCGCATCTGGCAGGACACCGGCGGCTACGGTGGCCCGGTCGTCATGGCGCTCATCGACATCGGGAAGATGCGTCCGAGCGACGCCTCCCCGCGTGCCGCCTCCGGCCAGCTCTGGTGGGAGGGCATCGAACACCTCCGCTCCCTCGGCTTCGACATCCCCGAGTTCAACCCTTCTGAGTACGCCGACGCCCACGACCGCGACGATGTCCACCCACTCCTCGAGGCCGCTATCGACAGCGACGGGGAGGACGTCGGCGCCGAACCGGTGTCTGCACTCCCCATCGGCCAGCTCGACCACCTCACCCAGCCCGAGCGCAAGCGCGCCGCGAAGAAGCGCGGCCTCGACTGGCCGTCCACGCGGGAGGCCCGTGACGAGCTCTTCGCGACCATCACCGAGGCGATGGCGAACAACGACGACACCGTCGTCGACGCCCCCACGAGCCTCGGGAAGACGCCCACCGTCACGTCGACGGCGTGGAACTCCACCGGCCGCTACGACAAAATCACCGGCGGGAAGCCCGTCGTCCACCTCTCGAAGACCCGGGACGCCCGCAACGAGGCCGCCGCGACCGCCGCGGACGCCGACGGCGTCAACCAGTTCGTCCTCCTCGGCCGCCACGAGGCGTGCCCCATCGCTGCTGGCGACCACGACCCCCGGCAGGCCGCCGAGGACGACGAAAAGGTCGGTATCACCATGGACGGTCAGCCCGCAAGCGAGTGGCTCACCATGATGTGCGAGGGCCGCGGCATCCCGTTCAGTCACGCCCACACCTACCTCGAGGAGCACAACGACCAGGGCATCGAACTCCCGTGCTGCCGCAGCGAACCCACCACCTACGACGAGGAGGGGGGCGACTTCGACGAGGGCAACTCCGGCACCTGTGACGCCATTGAGCAGTGGCACGAATTGCGCTCGCTCCGCGACAGCGACTCTCAGACGCTCGACGTCATCATCGCGACCCACAACTTCGCGCACGTCCCCGGCCTCCGGATGCAGACGAACATCGTCATCGACGAGGAACCGGACTTCACCGCGGACCTCGACCAGGACCGCGTCCGCCGCGCGGTCTCCGCGTACCTGTAGGAGATCGGCGCCATCGTCTCCACCTGGGAGGGCCTCATCGCGCTCGCGAACACGAGCAGCGGCGCCGGCGACGCCGCCCGCGAGGCCGACGCGCTCGCCGACCAGCTCAGCGACGAGCCCGACCGTGACTGGTACTTCGAGAACCCTGACGCCCACACCCTTGCGCCCGCCCTCGCCCGGTATGCGTTCTTCGCCGAGGAACGCGTGAACGGCCGCCGCGTCGGGAAGACGCCCCACGAGCCGCCGCGCCTCGATGCCCAAGCCCACGACGACGACAGCTGGAACCGCGAGTGGGTGGCCCTCGTCCTCGACGAGTCTAACACCATCCAGACGATCCGGACGGCGCCGGACTTGAGCCAGACCCGGTCGACTATCGGCTTCGACGCGCACCCGAGCCAGCCCGTCTGGGCCGCGAACTCTCTCCCCCATATCGACCACCACGCGCGTCCTCGACCCCGAGGAGCGACAGCTCTGGCGGCGCTACGAGCGCGGCCTCCGCGTCGTTCAGGTCGGCGACGCCACACGGCCGCTAGCCAGCGGCGAGTACTTCCAGCGCGAGCAGGTCGAAGCGCTCATCGGACACCTCCGCAAGGAGTACGGCGACGACTTCCGGACGGCCATCACCACCGCGAGCGTCGAGCACGAACTTCAGGACATCCTTGAGCACGCCGGCGTCGACGACGTCGAGGAGAAGACGATGCACTATGGCGAGGAGAAGAGCCGGAACGACTTCGCCGACGAGCTCATCGCCCTCATCGAGGGCTGCATCGACCCCGGCGACGACTACGTCATCAACCTCCTCGCAGAACTCGACCTCGACGCCGAACCCGAGACCACGGACATCGACGGCGAGGAGGAACGCGCTCACGGCCGGGGTTTCACCGGTCCCGATGCCGACAGCGCTGCAGAGATTCTTGCCTCCGTGCGGGAGAACCACACCGCGCAGGCCGTCGGCCGGTACGTACGGAACCCCGAGGACCCCGACTCCCACGCCACCGTCTTCGTCCGCACCGACGCCATGCCTCGGGGATTCGCCGACCTCCAGGTGTCGGGCATCCAGTGGACGTTCACTGATACCCAGCGGGAGATCGTCGAGGAACTCCGGGACTCCCACTCCTCGAAGAGCGCTCGCGAGCTCGCCGACGTCGTCGGTTGCAGCAAGGAGCACGTCCGCAACACTCTCTCACGGCTCCACGACCTCGACGCGGTTCAGGCCCTCGAGGGCCAGGACGAGCACGGCGCGACGCTGTACGCGGACGACGGCCTCCCGACAAGTGGGGTGGCGGACCTTTCGCCTGATACCGCCAACAATGGGGTATGGGAGTTCTATACGGCATCGTTGGCGATTCGCGACCCTGTAGCGCCCGCCACACCCATGAACGCCGGTGAGGACGCGTCGGGCAGCGCGGCTGAGAGTGAGTCGACGGTCTGGGACTGGGAAACGGCCGGGACGAGACCGCCCGACGGGGGGTCGGACGTGTGAGCAACAGTCCGCCGGTCGGCTTCGCCGACCTCCCGCCGAGCGCGAAGTTCGTCTATCATGTGCTCGATCAGCACGAGAAACTGACTTGCCAAGCCCTACTGGAGGCCACAGAACTCCCCGAGAGCACGCTCGACCGAGCGCTCGATACACTCCAGAATGACGACTACGTCTCTGTCGACCGGAAATCCGGCGACCTCAGACAGGTAGTCATCAAAGTAGCGAGTTCCCGCACCCTTTAGATGTTACACACCAATCAAAAGGCCACGGAACTGCACGTCGCCCGGATGCCTCAGCCTGGGGCGGTGAAGGGGGACGAACTCCAGCCACGGCTCTCTCCTCGAGGACATCCACAATGAGAGGTGCACACAAGTTCAGTCCCAGCAGCGGCGCCGATCTCTCCGACGACCGCCACCGCCTGGGGACCATCCCGCTGCGGGAGTGGTGAGCTGACGGGCGGTCGCCTCGTCTCGAACACGGACGTCTCTCTGGTCAAGTACTTCCGGCGGATGTGCCGCCGTCACGTCGACGAAGAACACCCTAGCCTCCTCAGGCCACGGCAGTCGCAACTAAGCACCTCCGCGAGCAGGGGGATGTCTCTTCGAACGCATCTTCGTTCACGGCCTCGCGGGCCTCACAGCCAACCCGGTGCTACCTGCCCCTACCCCCAACTCCTCACCACCGGATTGGCGGCTGGCACTCCCTCAGAGATGGTTGGCGATTCGGTTGACGTTCGCCGGCCCCGAACTATGATAAGCTGTTACGTTGCGGACTTCCTCGCGAACGGTTCCTACCTCAAAGTCCGCTTTCGTCGCCACAAAGGCCAGGAGGGCCCCCGCTGCGACCAGATTCCCGAGCCCCTTCAGCCCATAGAACTGACTCCGAAGCGCGATATGGAGATGTAGCGTCCCCTGGCTTGGCGTGAACTGCAGTTCAGTCACACACGGGGTATTCGGACCAATTGGGGCAGATAGCGCCTGCTGCAGATCGTGCTCTGAAAAGAGGTTCACGATCAGCGAATTGTAGCGAGCACCGGGGTAACCGTTCAATCCCTTCTGAATGATATCAGTGATATCGCTCGCACTTCGGTCCCAGTAGTTGTCTACAAGCTGTTCTTTGAGGCGGTCTTCAACCCAGTCTGCGACTGTGTTGCCCCCCGTCTTCTCCGAGGTCCTGTTCAACTGAACGTCCTCAATGTCGCTGAACTTGGGGCCGAGGTTAAGCGCCGGCCGCCATTTGTCGAGCTCCGACGTTCGTGCTTCTGGGATGGCTGTAGGGTCAGCCACCGGGTCGGTCGTTTTCAGCGTCAATGCTTGGGGGTCGTTGCTGCGGACGATATCGAGTCCGTGGCTATACGTGTCGGTGAAGTTCTCGGCAGCTACACCGGTCTGGAGGATTGACATCGTCGGCTTGTGTAGGAAGTCCTACTCGAACTTAATAATTCCGACCAAAACTGGAATAGAATTTAGGTGGACAAATGTTGTCCGGGGGGATTATTGGCGTAGCCCCTAGGGGCCACGCTGTCTATCCAGAGTAAACTAGGTGTAGAATATAGGATTGCCCCTCTGGACAGTCGTGGCGACTGATATAGAACTCATCAAATGGTGGTTTTTGAGCGATCCGGCGTCCTCTTTGAAAAGAGGCTGCTAGTTCATTGCGTAAATCCAAAACCGTACTAAACCATTTATAAAGATTCAGGATATTTCGAATGTCAAGTCACTAACTTTACAAGGGGGCGATCTCCAAATACTCCGTTAACATCTCCCGTCTTACCCGGCGCGCGACCCTAGCCCGGTCAAAGGAAAACTCGACAATCGTTCCCAGCACCGATCGGATTTGTCCTCACCAAACCGGTGAATAGGACCACCTCCGCATCGCCGGAGGCTACGAACGACCCTGACCATGAATGACACGCGTACTGCATCTTGCACGTCCACGACGACCCACGGAGAATCGTCAGGAATCGCGTACGAGATACGGAGACCCAATACAGACTGGGAGTCGTCCAGTGCGAGACCTCTGTTCGGCCCACTGTACCATACATATTATAACACTGGGGTGAAGACTTTGGATAATAATGGGCCTCTCCCGCTTGAAGGAGGTGATCCTCGAATACACCACCTTTGGCGGGGAGCTTGATTTCCCAAGCAGCGTATTCGTTCGAGGAATCGCGGCGATAGTCGCACTTACTGTCTTTCGCTTCCGCGTAATCGGTGCTCAGATATCACAGTCGGCGTGGGCCTACGTCGTCCTCGGCGGCGGCTTCGTGGTTAGTATAGTACTCCTGTTGTATTTTCTCCGCGATGCCGCACGGTACACAACCGAGAAAAAACTCAGGCGTCTTACCGGAATCCTCATCTCCGCAACAATATACTTCGGACTGGGAAGCATTGCGATCCTCATCCTCTACCCCGCACTGAATTCATTGCGGACGACGCCGTTAGCATATACAACCATCGAGGCGGCGACTGGGGCCACAATCTTAAGTATCGCAACGCTTCTGACAACCATCTGGAACAGGCAAACACTAAAATCCCGCTATTCCAGCCTTCAGTCCATTAGGAAACGGTTTTCCGATGAAACCGATAGCGCATTAGACCGTATCCAAACCAAGATTGACGGGATCGGTCATATCGAGAGACCAGAAGCAGATCGCATCCGCGACCAGCTCGAAAGTGGGGACAATGTACCAGTGACCGGGGAAGGCGGAATTGGAAAAAGCGGTGTCCTCGCAGATGTGGCCCAAGAATGGAACGGGCACGTCCTGTTCATCGACGCCAGCACCTACTCGACGGTCCGGAACGACATCGAACTCTCGACATCCCTCGGATTCGATGAAGGAGTTGAACGTCCCATCAACCAGGTTGCTGTCGATGACTCCGTTCTCATCATCGTCGACCAGTTAGACGATATCGACCGTAAGGCCGGGAACATCTACCGGGATTTCATCCTGCAAACCGCAGAACTTGAGAATGTCTCTGTCGCATTTGCCTGCCGCGACCACGATCTTGATGCCCGCCCTGAATATGAAGCCCTAACCAACGTTGAATCGTTCACTCCTCCGGTGTCTATCGGACTCCTCAAGACCTCCGACGCCCAGGCCTATATCCAGAACTTGATCGGTGAAGACCCCGATGATCTGGTCCAACTCGGCCGAAAGATCGAAAATCTTGACATCATTTCCCAGCTTGCCCAGGATGGGGTCGACTTCAGTGGTGTCACCGGCGATGTCTCGCTCTGGGACAAATTCCGAAAACAACTCGGCCGCGAAGACCACCCAGATGATGGTACGCGCAGCGGTGATGACATCATCAAACGCCTCACTACCTATGCGGCGGAAGCGATAGAAGACCCATCAGATGGACTCAACATATTTTCCGTCGGCACCAGCGAAGACTGGATCGACAGGCGACTGATTAACAAGGGCGTCATCGAAGTCGCTACCAATCGACCAGGGAATCGAAAATACCGGTTTCGCCACCTCGACTTCCAACGCTACATCTACGCCTGGAACGCCGTTCAAGAGAACCGGACAATCCAAGACGTGACATCAGCACTTGATGAGCGCCTCGGCAAGGACATCTTCCGGTTCATGCTTGTGCTCTACATGCGGAGCGAAGCAACGACAACCGCCCAACTCGGTGACGTCCTTGTCAACTCCGACACCGCGGACCATGCGCAACAGTTCTTGGAAGAAATGCTTGACGAAGAGGAGGGTCTCAGCGATTATACCGCCAAAACACTTCTCGACGAAATCAAGACCTGGGACATCTCCAGCAACGAGGAGTTCGCAAACCTCATACTGAACAACCTCCAGGACCGGGAGACGCTATACGACCGATTCTTTGACAGCAAAACAGACGTCTCGTGGGCGGAAACCCTCCACGAGAGAGGTGACTATACAAACCCACCAAGCGTGCTATTCGGCTACCTCCGTGAACTCGCGCCCTACCACCCAGAGACCGTTGCAGAGATAATCCGGTCAATCGAGACCGAGGATCGGCACTCACGCGCCTTGGTCGTCACCGTCATCCGCGAACTTCCGTTCGATACCGCCGCTGAACTCACAGATGTCGTGACAGCGTCCCTCACGGAATCCCAACCCGACTGGCACGATTTCCAAGCTACTGAACTTCTCCAAGAACTTATTGAAGCTGGTGAAACCAAAGCTGGACTAGACCTACTCAACGCACTCCTTCAACCACGCCAGCCTACCTCCGAAGAGGCTAATAAAGCCCAACCAATCACCCGCCTCCATAGCCTGGAATCGGCACTAGAGGACACCCTCGAAACACTCGTACGAGCCGAAGGCGAACAAGCAATCGGCATACTGGAGGCACGCCTCCACGAAGCCGTATCGACAGAAGCCGAGATCCGGGACCAGAATACCAACGCGGTCGTCGGACCGATAACGACCAGTATCGCGGGGACAGATTTCGCCAACGAAACTACGACCGATTTCAAAGCATTCCTCATCCAGGCCCACCGGAAAGCCCTGGAACACTGGATTGAGGAAGACCCCGAGGATGAGGCTCGTGCCGAACTGCTCACCCGGTATCTTGACGACATCACCGTTTTCCGCCGTCTAGGGTTATACCTCCTTAACGAACACAAAGACCACTATCCCGGCCTCGTCGCTAACGAACTCCTCGATAGAACGAACTACGCCGAAGTTTGGACGAAAGAGGACTTCCTCCGCCTCCTACGCGACGGCATCGACGTACTATCTCATGACGACCGCCGACAGGTTACCGAAATCATCGCTAATGTTCCCGTGCAAGAGTCACTTGAGGACGCGGCCGCGCAGCGAAGCGAACGCACCGACGACTACACGGCCGACGAACTTGCCGAAATCGCGATCAACCGATGGCGCCGTGACCGCCTCTGGCTAATCAGGGACTGGCTAGCGGATGAACAGGAGGGTGAACTCCAGAGCCTCATCGACGAATATGGGGAACCGGACAACGTCCTGTCGCTTGTGAACACTAGCGGCGGATTCGTCTCCCAAGAAAGCTCGCTCTCAGAGGAGGAAATATGGCAAAAGTCCCCGAGCAACCTGATCGAATACTGTATCGATGAACAGTTCGAAGCCACCGGCTGGAACGAACGAGAGGGGGAAGGCCTCTCCGAGGTCAGCCCACGCGGACTCGCTGAAGCCGTCGTCCCCCGCATTCTCGAGGAATTAACAGAGTTTCGGGATGAGATCCCACGACTGCGGGACGCTTCCTCCATCTACGTAAGCGAGTTGCTTCGTGGTCTCCGAGACAAAATTGACAGCGATCCACAGTCCCTCCCAACGGACCTTCCTTGGACGCCGATCCTCGACCTCTGCGAGACAGTGGCCACCAACCCTGACGAGTGGTCTGAGCCAGCCCGCATGAATGTCGCCCGGCTATTCCAAGAGGCATACAGTACCGACGACCTCGAATCTGTCCTCAACTACAACGACCGCATCAAGGAGATCCTTTTCATACAGCTCGGAGACCCCAACCCTACCGATGAACGGGAACATCCACCGGAAGGCCATGCAGGATACAACAATCCCGCGCAAACCGCCATTAACTCGGTGCGGCCGCTCGCACTATCCGCTATCATCGTGTACTCGGTCCGGGTCGCGAACCGCCGTGGATACGAAGGCTACTCCGAAGAAGACGAGTCCGGGTTTGAACACGATGTCCGAGAAAAGATCGAGTGCGAAATTCAGGAGGGGTCCCTCTCCACCCGGTCAACCATCGGCCGATCGCTGAACACTATCTGGAACTTCGATCATGACCTCATCCTTGACAACTTCGACACGCTGTTCCCCCGGAATCAGACTATACTGGCCAAGAACCGCTTTGCCGCAGTCTGGGATGCATACCTTGCGTTCAATTCTCCACACGAGACGATGTTCCCCCATCTCCGCCCTTGCTACCACCACGGGATTGATCTGATTGCCGCGAACGAGAACACTGCAACACGTGATGTCGAGCGTGGACTAGCACGCCACCTGCTAATTGCGTATTTCGATGACTTCGAAGACCTCAACAACCCGCAAAGTCTTCTCTCCTACTTCTACGCCAAGGAGGAGCCGGACCTGGCACGGCAGGCAGCATGGCAGATTTGGCGGTGGGGGGAAGACAACGAAGATTTGCGAGACAATTGGCCGAAAGTACGGGCACTATGGGAATGGCGGCTTGACGAGGCCGACGACCCTGAGGCGTACGCCGCCGAATTTCAGTGGTTTGTTGAGTGGCTACCCTTTATCGAAGACCGAGTCGCGTTCGACAACCTCACCTCACTCCTCATCGACACTGCTCCGTTCATCGCCCACGAGCGACGCGCATGGGAACTCGTCGAATCATACCTTGCAGACCACGCCAGAGACCACCCTATCACGGTCATAGAGGTCTATACCGAACTGATGGATCAGGAATCGCGACCGAATGGAACCTCGTTCTCGGACACTACGGCAAGACTCCTCCAACCCGGGCTTGACGAGACCCCCGACGTGCGGCGAGCCGCGTTAGATATCGCGGAAGCCTATTTTACTGACGGAAACGATACTGCAGAACAGTTTTTAGATAAACACACATAACCTCGCTTCTTTATTAAGTAGTGGAATTACAAGTATGGATGAATGACGTCAGGAGATTCCTCACGCCGTCCAGTCACCGGAAAGAGCACCGAGTGGATGATTCCATCGGACCAGATGGTCATTCGGCGGTATAGGCCACTACGCCACTTTGCTTCAACGCTTGAAAACGGGTTTCGGGCTGGCCAAGCAGACGGGTACGAAGAGCGTGAAGGACGCGCTTCTGACCCGGCTCGCGAGCGTGAACGTCAGCGCTCGGCGCAGACTGAGTCGGTCACATTGAATAACGGCGAGGAGATGGACCTCGCTAGCGGGTTTGAACAGGCCCGTAGAGATGCCCGTGCGAACTACTACGCGAACTGCTGGCGGATCGGGACGGATGAGGACTCGGAGATCTGGGAAGGATACGCTGATGGACGAGGTGTGGCGATCGAGACCACGTACGAGCAGATTGAGCAGTACGTTGCTCCCAATGAGGAGGACGTCCATATGGGAATCGTTCGATATCTGGATTACGAGGAGGACTTCACTCCGACTGGAATCCCTTACACGCTGTATTTCTTCAAACACCGGGAGTTCGATAGCGAGCAGGAGTTCCGGGTGGTCGTGAACCGCGGTGGTAACCCGCTACTACGGACAGACGGCCGCGAAATACCGCCCGAGGCGAGGCCTGACAACCCGGGACATATCAATCTGTCTGCAGATATGGGCGCGCTGATCAATCGGGTAGTTCTTTCACCGGATGCTGATGATGAGGTTCGGGTTCAGGTCGAAGAGACGTTAGATGAGCACGGTGTGACTGCACCGGTAGTTCCGTCTCGGTTGACGGACCCGTCGGCCCATTCTGACACCTACGACGCTGAGCTCGGTGGGGCGGCCAATTATGAGGGAAGCGAGGCGTATCTGGACACGCTGATCGAACGCTATGTCGAGGAGACGGACTGGGACATCTGGGGCACTGTAGATGTAATCCAACTGAACCAGCGTGAGGAGTTGCGTCCTCGTACAATGTTTGTTGAGTGCTTCCGTTACGTGGACGACCCACCCGAACGTTCGGAGTATGCCCAAGAACACCTAAACTACGAAATCCGAGCACATCGGGTCGTTGATGGTGAGTACCAAGATACCTTTCTGAACGATGCCGCCGAAGAATCGACGGCCGGGTCGGAGTGAATACAGTGGGGTTGAGGGATATCGGTAAATCGGCCGGTCCAGCCTGTCGCCCGGTGCTTCGGACGGTCTATATCGTCTCGGGGCTTGAATACTGAGCGGCCACACCCGTATGGGGAGAACTAATTTTCTAGGTTAGCGCCGGCACGTTTCGAATCTATTTCTAGCTCCGCACTTCGTACTTCCTCTAAATACTGGCAGTTCTCCGGAAAAATCGGCCGTCCGTCGTACTCGATCAGCAGATGTTCCAGCGTTCGGATTTCCTCCTCAGCCTTCGCGAGGATCTCGGCCGCTTCCTCTATCTGGTCGATCGGGTACTCGGACGCGATGTCGTTGATGTACCCCTTCACTATGTCTTGGACTGCGACCTTGGCCTCCGATTCGTGCTCCTGGGGTTCCATCTGCTCGGCGGACTCGAAAACGGCCGCGTATACCGCCCTGTTACGGGTGGCGGTGACCGCTGCCCGCACCCAGATTTGCGGTGCATCTGACCGTTGCTTGGTGGTCCCTCGTTCAAGCTCATCAACCATCCGGTCCTTCACCTCGTCAAAGTCCTCCAACATGTTGCGCTCGTACTTCACGAGGAACTCGAACAGCCACTCCGCGAAGTAGTCATCCGGTTCAAGCCGGTACGATCCCATCTCACGAACGGGTCCGTCGTCAAGGGTCTCTGCGAATGCCTCCCGGTAGGATACAAACCGGTCGTGGAGCTCCTCAATCGTCTCTTTCTGGTCGTTCAGGTCCTTTGCATGGTTCTCCAACAGATCTTGGAAATACCGATCGTTTGCCAAGTCATACGGGATGACCTGAAACTCCTCTTCTGCTGAGTACACGGTCTCGCGGGGCGGTGCTGACTGGAATGAGGCGGCTTCGACGGTCGGCAGGTTCAGTCCAGTCGTATCCAGTGGGTCGTCCGGTTGCTTGCGGTCCGGGTTTCCGTGCCACCACCGTACGCGGTCCCGAAGCGTCTCCGTATGTTGTTGGCGTGCCTCCCGCTGCTGCTCTTGCCGGAGGAGTGCCCGCTGCGAATCCAGGATTTCAGTCTGCCGGAAGTATAGCACGACCAGGGCGGCTGTCAAAATCGCCGACACTACCAGGTCAAGAATGGACAGGCCAGCCGCACCGAAGAACACGCGGACGGCAACACCGGCCATGAGAAGGACAAGACCGGCCATGAGTAGCGCAAGGAGGAGGACGTAGTGATCATCGTCTGCCACGGCCATACTGGCGGACAACACGGAGTTATCGGAAAAGTCTATACATCACTAATGCCGGACGTTACGACGATTGGCCGGCGCTAGCGTCCCCAACCAGGCCGACGAGACCGCGCTTGACCCGATCGGTCCAGCCTTCATCCCGCCGCAGCACATCGTACTCTTTGTCCAAGTCCGCCGCACTAAGCTCACCCTCGAAAAACGCCGCCCCTTTCTCGGTCACCTGAATCTGGTCCTCCTCGTCTTGCACCAGCAGCCCGTAGTCGGCACACAGTACCAGCTGGTCCTCAACCACAGGATGGTCCTCTGTGACGACCTTGCCCGTCGACAATGCCGGGATCTGCCGCTCCGTCTCATCTAACTCCTGCTGAACGGTAAGCAACGCCCGCTGATAGCTCAACGCCAGCCGGTCAAGACCCTTCTCAATCGCGTCTTCGCGGTCGCCCTCGCCCAGGTCCTGACCCATGAAACTGGTGTCGGCCTCAATCTTTCTATCGCCGTGATAACCTAGGATCTCACCCGTAACCTCCGCTCGGCTGTAGAATTCGACGATATGCGTCACTTCCGTATCCGTGAGCAATCCGAGCGCGTCGGCGTTCCCCTCGTACACCTGCGATGGGACTGGGTCAAATACGGGGACACCTTGGCCGTCCGACGGCCAGGCGCGAACCCAGGTCATCCCCTCCAGTTCGGACCGGAGGGCCTTCCGCAATCGCCGGGTGTTATCGACACGCCGCTTCAGGTATAGGCCGTAGCTGCCGAGCACCCCGACCGTCGCCGGGATGAAAATCGCAAGGAAGGTACTCTCGTCAACTGCAAACCGGTCAAACGCTACGAGGGTGGCGATGCTCAGCCCCATGGAGAGCCCCCCTAAGGTCCAGTAGCGCTGCCACCAGGTCCGCATCCACGCCATAGGTTGTTTGCCGTTCGTAGCTGGCTGCCTATAAGGTTCCGCAACCGGGGTGAAACTATACTTGGGAGCAGATAGCCGTCCGAACGCGACGACAGTCAGAAGATGACGCCGCCGCGATGTACGCCCCTCTGAAATCTATCTGAGCCCGGCCCAACCTAGCTGTGGTACTGCTGGACGTACGAGAGGAAGATGAAGCTCTGCTGTAAACTCGCCGACTAGTCGAATGCGGTCGTGCAAAACCGCAACGACCTGTTGGGGTAGACGGCTGAGAAGCTCGTTACGGTAGTGTTCTGCTTGACGAAAACGCCTACCTTCTCGTCAGACTGTCGAAAAGGATAGGGGCGATTAGTACACACCATGGGTGACAGAATGAGTTAAAGGAACGTTCCAATCCGTGCAGTGGACCGCCGCTTGTAATCGGGTATGATTGGAGGCTCAATAGTGGGTGAAGGGGTGTACGAGAACGATCGTTGTTTATGTGTGGCTTCCCCTGGACGTGTCTCCTTCCACTATCAGACCAGTTGAACGGGGTTACGGGGTAGATGAGTAGTAGTGCAATGGGTCCCCTAGTTTTAACGTGGTTACAATTCACTACCAAGATATCTGCCAAAAGCACCGGAACTTGACACCACCAAACGCGGTTATTCACCGCATTGGAAAATGGGTTACCTCCGGCCGGGCAGCCGTGAAAGCATGATAGGAGGCGTCTCCGATCACGAAGTTGTACAGGCAATCGAACAGTGGATACCGAGCCAAGAGTACGACCACGAACGGAAGTTCCAGAGCGAATTGCAGGACTATCTTGACGAGGCCCTCAATAGTAGCGGCACGCTTCTCGGTGGTGGTGGCGGTGGTGTGGAGGTGTCCACCGAACGTGGAATGTCGCGGGCCGATCTTGCGATTAACGATCAGATTGGAATCGAGATGAAACGGAACCTCTCAAACAGTCAAACAAAAAAGCTCAAGGGTCAGATCGACGATCAGCGTGAGGAGTATGAGTCGGTCATTGTCGTGGCTTGCGGGATTGACGATATGGATGGTTGGCGCCGGGTCCAAAACAAAATCCAGCGTGACTCGATAGGCCTGCAGTCCCCCGTCCACTTCATCTACAAACCGCGCGAGAAGTACGGGAGTGACCCGAGTCGGCAGAACTCGAGTGGGGGGATGTTCGATTTCTGATGGGCCTTATTGGCGAGGCCCCTGCAATCCTATTTGATGTCCCTATCCCCGTTTGATCTACTTCCTATGTTAGGGCGGTCCCACTGGTCTATGCCAACCGGCCGTTCTTGGAAAAGTCTGTACGCTCCGCTCATTCGAACTACGATAGTTCTCCTTCTACTGATCTCAACGGCCTCCGCCCCCGCTAGGGCTTTAGATGCCACCGATTCGGATTCCTGTGTGACTACCTCGGGGCTTTCGGAACCAAAACCCGAGAACCTGATCAATGCCTCCGTCGAAAGAGTGGGGAACAAGAACCGTGTTCAGATCACCTACCATTTGACAGACCTCTCTGACGCTCCCTTCGAAGTGTCTCTGCCGCCGGACACGACCTTGGTCTCGAAAACTGGGTTCTCGAACCAAACCGAGTATGACTACGATCTCTCCTGGGATCATTCGACACGACGGCCATCGATCACGTTTGCGTTCAACGAAACCAGTCCGCCACCGGGGAAATCAAACGTGAACGAGCCAGCCGACTACGGCTATTCGGACACGTGGGCGCTTGCGCCGCTCCCAGAGCATTTCCAGCCCCACGTCAATCCCCAGCCGGCGGATGAAGGGGTCGCCGGGCAGAATGTGGTCTTCCTCGGTGAAGTGACCGTCCACGAGAGGGCTACCGAATGCCACCAGATTCGCCTCGTTATCCCGGAGGCAGCCAGCCTCTCCTTGCCACCGGAGGATCTCCTCGAATTGCTCGCCGGTACCGCCCAGGAATTAGACGTAGGATACCGGCATACCGTGGTCACAGCAATCGCCTCTCCGAACGAGATGTCCCGTGGCGGATTCGCTGTGGGACCAGATATGGTAGTTGATGATGATGCCTCCGTCGAGAGCGCGTCCTCCGGCAGCATGTGGATCCATGAGTACGTTCACACACGACAGGGGATGGCGCTCGATCCGGAGATGGAGTGGTTCACCGAAGCGAGCGCAATGTACTACCAATACCGCCTGCTCTACGAGCAGAATCGGATTTCGAGGGCGGAGTATGAGCGGTTCCTGGTCGACGCAAGCCGGGCTGCGAGGGATGACGTAGTACTGGCGAACAACACTTCCTGGCACGACAACAGCGAGTACGTAAATGGGGCATTGGTTCTTGCAGCCCTCGACTACCGGGTTCGTGGAGCGACGGATGGTAACAATTCTCTGGCGGACGTATTCCGATTGATGAACCAGTATCGCGGTATCGGTCAGAACGACACTGTGACGTACTCAACGTTCGCCGACACGGTGGCCAATGTCAGTGGCCAGCACATGGATCCATGGCTAGCGGGGCACGTTCGGGGTTCGGAAATTCCGCGGCCAGGGGAGGATGTCGCTGTTACGACGTTGGAGGGCAAGGTATATCGAATATCGGATAGCCCCGTATTGCTCTGGCTTGGACTGTTCGTATTGGTGGCAGTTCTGGTAATCGTCTCCCGAGAGGAATGATTCCGCGACGACCAGTGGGTTAATTATACGTTGATAACTATTGGCTGACAAATGGCGCTCCCCTTAGGAATCACTATACCGCAAGCTGCGGCCGGTGGCGCAGTACTTGTAGCGGTAAAGTATTTTGGCCCGCGCGTTGCCGATTGGTTCCATCAGCGGCGGGTGGCTCGGATGGAACGGGTTCGGGAGTGGCACCGAGAGGTACAGGACCTATTGACCGAGGTTCGGTCGACGGGCGTGAGCGTACAAAGTTCGCGGAGGATTGATCTGGACGAAATAGAGGCCCTGAAACCAGACACAGTCGATTTGCAGAAAAAGGTTGACCCGTTTCCGTTGTCAGTCCGGCGGATGGTTGACGGCGAGACGCTCGGAACAACCCGGGTGGCTGCCGGGCTCGCGTTCCACCTCACGCATCTTCCGACACCCCCCAAGGAGGACGAGGTCCCAGTGGCCAGATTGATCCGGCATCAGTATGAGATCGTCCAGCGACTTGGCCAGAACTCCGACGTGACGGTGGAAGAAGTAATGGCGGTTCTGGACGAAATCGAGGATTTGGACGGGGATGAGTTGAGCGTGTCCCCAGAAGAGGCTGAAGAGATCATGGCGGAGTTCGAGCAGAAAGCAAGGGCCCAAATCGAAGATTTAGGCGAGTTCACTGTGGACGAACTGATGGAGCTTCCGTGGGAGATGATTGACGATGTGATTGACGAGGAGGCACGCCGAGATATTGTTCGGCATGCCGTCACCCAATATTACCAGAAGGCGTTGATCGACAAGCCCCAGCAGGCAAAACGGATGCTGGAGGTGTCTGAGGAAGAGCTGCTTGGGTGACCAAACGGAATTGGCGACTCCGCAAGGTTAGGCGTGCTCGAGGACCACCATGCCGTCGTCCGTTAGCCCGTAGAGGACATGGTGAGGACGATCTCGGCCGGGTCTCGGTTGGTCACGATGCTACCAATAGGGAGATGGATTGTAAGGGTTCGGCTAGGATCGGGCCCTTGGCTTTCAGCGATACCAGAGACGACAGCGACCGCTACGCTGTTGACTCGAGAACGCACCGCAGAGAAACTCTAACAGCGACGCCCGCGTAGCGACAGCGCACCGACCACTCCCCGGTCTGCCCCTCGCTCCACGATCTCCCCGAGATACATCACTGTCAGCGGCCAGCAGTTCCCCGACTTCAGGGAGTGAGCAATTCACCCGGTTCTCCCCACCCCCGTCCGTCCAGCGAACCAGCCAACAGGCTAAGTCGCTGTTGGCCGTACTAGGACTCGAGGCGGAACGATGACTGACAACACACAGGCGACGTTCCGCGTTGTAACGGCCCACGACCAAATCCGGAAGCTGGCGGACGACCACGGTGTGAGCCCGCGGGTCGTCGAGCGACCAGACGACACCACCGAACTCCGCATCGAGACGCCGCCGGGGGCGGGGGACGCCACCTCGTGGGACGCGTTCTTCGAGCGCTTCGACGACGCCGAGCAGGTGGTCCTCTACCGGCCACCGGAGCCGAGAGAACGGGAGAACCCGGTCTTCGACGTCGTCGGCCGTGACGTAGTCGGGATCGGTCGTGACGACGAGCCACCCGACGAACCGTCCGGCGGGGACACCGAGCCGGTGGCGACCGGCGACACCGGCGACCACGAACCGGTCGCGTACGACCACGCGGGGAGCGAGGCCGGACGCGAGACCGACGAACCGGAAGACGCGTCGGTCTCATCGGCGGCCGACACCGAACACGGGCCGACGGACGCGACGGAAGGCCTCGTGCTCGACGAGATCCACGGCACCGAGCCGGGAACCGGCCGGGACCTCGACGACGAGTACCTGGTCTTCGAGAACGACGGCGGCGAGCGCCTCGACCTCTCCGGGTGGACCGTCCACAACGACGAGGGGCGGTCCTACCGGTTCCCCGAGGGAACTACGCTCGCGCCCGGGGAGCAGGTCACGCTCCACAGCGGGAGCGGGCGGGACACGGCGGACCACCGGTACTGGGACGCCGACGACGCCGTCTGGGGCGGCCTCCGGGACACGGTGACTGTCGAGACGCCGACCGGCGAGCGCGTTCTGCGCGTCTCCTACGAGGGCTGACCAGCGACGGCGCGCTGCCGCGGCGCCCCGGACGCCCGCCGTCGGTCGCTCGGACGCGGAAAGTAACGATTATACGCCGCCCTCTACACGCTTCCAGTATGCAACGACGTGCTGCAGCGGTGTCCGTCGCTCTCCTCGTTCTGCTGGCGGCCGGTTCGTTCGCCTTCATCGGCGCCGCCCAGCAGCCGGAGGTGTCGCTGGACGACCCGGACTACACGGTCGCATCGAACGAGCCGCGGACTATCGGGGGGACGGAGTACGCGTTCGGCGAGGTCACCGAGAGCTCGGCGGCCGCGAACTGGACGAACGAGTCGGCCCAGTACACGGAGACCTGGAGCGCGGAAGACACGGTCGCCTACCAGGGCGCCAACTACACGGTCGTGATCCCGAACGAGTCCGACCCGTCGACGTTCAGGCTCGAGGAGGCACAGGAGGTCGACCGTGAGACCATCGAGCAGAACGGGACGACGTACGTGGTCATCGAGGACGGCGAGAACCGCACGCTCGTGCCCCGCGACCAGTACCTCCCCGAGCCGACGGTCCACGAGTTCAGCGAGGGTGACGCCATCGACTACGAGGGCAACGACAACGAGACCTCGGTGGCGTCCGTCGCCCAGGGCGAGGTGACCATCGAGTGGTTCGCACCGATGACGAACGAGCTCACGTTCAGCGAGGGCGAGAACACCTCCATCGGTGACACCGACTACCGGGCCCACTTCGCCCAGCAGGACGGCACCCCGGTCCTCCAGTTGACGACGGACTACGAGGACTACGACGAGGACGTGGACGCCCAGACGTACTTCAACGAGCGCATCAACGGCCTCTGGGGCATCGTCATCCTGGCGTCTTCCGCGGCGGCGCTGCTGGTGATGCTCGCGTTCATGCCCTCGCGGTACTGACCCGGGGACTCCGTTTTCGTCAGCGTTAACGTGTTCCGTGGCGACGCCTCCTGCATGCAACAGCTGTTCGCGGACAGACTGGACGTCTTCGGCGTTCTCGTCGGTGCGTTCGTCGCGCTGGTCGGTCTCGGCACGCTCGTCGGCATGCCGTGGCAGTACGGCGCCGGTGGCGCAGTGACCGTACTCCAGATTCTCGGCGCGCTAGCGGCAGTCGCGCTCGGTGTCGGTCTCGCCTGGCTCACGCACACGCAGTAGCCCTGCCAGTTCTCCGCGAAACTCCCACGCGACGACCAGCGAGCAGTTGGCCCGTCGTCCCCCACGTCCGATAGCGCCTGTAGGGCATGGTAAAGGAAATGAAACGTAGGTGGGGCGGCGAGGGCGTTTCGCACTCCGTCTGTCAATTACGCTTACCGTAGGATGTCGGGGGTTCGTTCCGCTGTGGGGGATTCTTTCAGGGGATTCCACCTAGATTTTCCAGGCCGTTATCAGATGTGAACCTGTCGGGACAACGTATTTACAACATTCCTGTCACCGGGTACCATGGCCGAGAGCCATACCACGAACATCGAGGACGATATCGACGACGATGTCGTCGCCGACGTCGACGAAGACGCAGACGAAGAGATCATCGAGATACAGGAATCGCTGGCGGAACTGCACAAGTCCTCCGTCGAGATCGCCAGCTCGATCGACGAAATCACCGAACTGTCCGACGGACAGGCGGAGAACATGGCGGAGGTCTCCAGCGAAGTGTCGGAGCTGAGCGCTGCCATCGAGGAGGTCGCGGCCTCCGCCGACCAGGTGTCGTCCGCCGGCGAGGAAGCCCGCGCGAGTGCGGAGTCGGGCCAGGAGTCCGCCGACGAAGTGATCGACGCCATGGAGAGCATCCAGAGCGCCTCCGACACCGTCGCCGAGGACGTCCGGACGATCCAGCGCGGCGTCGAGAAGATCGACGAGATCACCGAGGTCATCAACGACATCGCCGACCAGACGAACCTGCTGGCGCTCAACGCCAGCATCGAGGCCGCACGCGCCGGCGAGGCGGGCAGCGGCTTCGCGGTCGTCGCCGACGAGATCAAGGAACTCGCCAGCGACTCACAGGACCAGGCCGCCGAGATCGAGGACATGGTCTCGGAGATCCAGACGGACGCCGAGAACGCCGTCGAGAACCTCGAGACGAACACCGACGAAGTGGAGGACGGTCTCGAGAAGGTCGAGGAGGCGATGCACACGCTGAACGAGATCTCGGAGGCCGTCGACGAGGTCTCCCACGGCATCGAGGAGGTCGCCAGCGCAAGCGACCAGCAGGCCGCCAGCGCGGAGGAGGTGTCCGCGATGGTCCGGGAGACCTCGGACCACGCGGCCGACGTCAGCGACGAGACGCGGGACATCGCCGCCGCCGTCGAGGAACAGACCGCGATGGTGAAGGACATCGACGACGCCGTCAACAACCTGACCGAGTGACGATGTCCGTCACCACTACGCAGGGGGACGAGCAAGTGCTGACGTTCCAGCTGGACGGCCAGGAGTACTGCGTGTCGATCACGGCGGTGGACGAGATCGTGGACTACGACCAGACGGTCACCGCACTCCCGGAGACGGACTCCCACGTCGCGGGCGTCATGGACCTGCGCGGTCGCACGACCACGGTCGTCGACCCGAAGGAGGTACTCGACACCGACGGCGACGGCGACGGTGACCACGTCGTCGTCTTCGACAGCGAGAGCGACGACGCCAACCCCGTCGGCTGGATCGTCGACTCCGTCAGCCAGGTCATCGGGTTCGACCTCGACGAGATCAACGAGGACGTCGAGAGCTCGCTCGCCCGCGGCGTCGTCCGCAACGACGACGACCGCTTCATCGTCTGGCTCGACCCCTCGGCGTTCTGAGGGGGCCGCTTCGCTCTTCGTCGCGGGTCACTGAAAAGCGGGCCGGGCGCGATTTGAACCGTCGGAACTTCGCTCCCGCTGGTCGCTCGTTCCGTACTTCAAATCGCTGCCCGCGACACGACCACGAAACGACGCGAGCGACACGGCGGTCGCTCGCGGTCGTCGTCAGAGAGAAGCGGGCCGGGCGCGATTTGAACACGCGACCGTCTGGTTAAAAGCCAGACGCTCTGCCGAACTGAGCTACCGGCCCTCGTTTCCACGTCTCTTGGCGCGACGTTAAACGTTTACCATCGCCGGAACTCGCCCGGAAGGCTTAGGCGCCCGTCGGTGGACGCCTCTCCCATGGACGACCTCCAGGAGTTCGCGTCGCGGCTGGTCGGATTCGCGTCCACGACCGGCGACGAGGCCGACGCCGCGGCGTGGTTCCGGTCGCGACTCGACGAACTCGGCTTCGAGACGTGCGTGTGGGAACCGGACGCCGCCCGCCTGGCTGCCCACCCGTCGTTCCCGGACGACCCCCGCGAAATCGACACCGAGGACCGCCCGAGCGTCGGCGGCGTCCTCGAGTTCGGCGACCCGGACGCGGGGCCGACGGTCGTACTGAACGGCCACCTCGACGTGGTGCCGGCGGACCGCGCAGTCTGGTCGTCGGACCCGTTCGAGCCGACGTGGAACGGGACGGAACTGACGGGGCGCGGCGCCGCGGACATGAAGTCCGGGCTGACCGCGTGCGTGTTCGCGGCGAAACGACTCGCCGCGGGCGGGCGACCGGACCGCGACCTGGATGGCCGCGTGGTCGTCGAGGGCGTCGCTGGCGAGGAGGAGGGCGGCGTCGGGGCGGCGGCCGCGGCGCTCGACAACCCCTACCCCTTCGAGCGCGACGCCGCGGTGATCGCGGAGCCGACGGACCTCACGCCCGTGGTCGCCTCGGAGGGGAGCCTGATGAAGCGCCTCCGAGTCACTGGGCGGTCCGCGCACGCGGCGACGCCGTGGCGCGGCGAGTCCGTGCTCCCCCACTTCGAGGCTATCGAGGCGGCCTTCGAGGACCTCGCGGCCGAGCGCGAGGCACGGGTCACGCACCCGCTGTACGAGTCGTTCCCGACGAAGTGGCCGGTGGTCTGTGGCACCGTCGACGCGGGCGACTGGGCGTCGACCGTGCCGGCGTCGCTGACCGCGGAGTGGCGCATCGGCGTCGCGCCCGGCGAGACGGTCGCCGAGGTGGAGGCCGAGTTCGACGCCGCGCTCGCCGACGTCGTCGCGGAGCGCGAGTGGCTCCGCGAGCACCCGCCAGTGTTCGAGCGGTTCTCCGTCCAGTTCGAACCCTCCGAGGTCGACCCGGACGAACCCGTCGTGCGAGCGGTCCAGAGCGCGATGGCGGACAACGGCCTCGACGACACCGAGGCCCGGGGCGTGACCTACGGCGCTGACGCCCGCCACTACGTCGACACCGGCATCCCGACGGTGCTCTTCGGTCCGGGGAGCATCGAGCAGGCGCACTTCCCGGACGAAACGGTCGACTTCCGGGAGGTGGAGGTGGCCGTCGACGTGCTCGCGGACGCGCTGCGTCGCCTACTCTGAGAAGTACTCCCGGAGCGCGTCGGCCACGACGTCGTCGGGGTCGCGGTCCAGGTCGCTGGCGTGGCGCCGGAGGTCGCGGTACACCGTCGGCGGGAGCGTGAGGCGGAGTTCGCCGGGCGTCACGCCGAGGTCCTCGAGGACGTGCTCGACGTCGCGGCCGTCGTTGACGTCGCTGGCGGCCGCCCGGACGTCCCGGACCGTGAGGTCGGTGTCGACGACGGCCCACGCGAGCAGGTAGCGGTCGTCGCCGTCGACGCGCGCGATGTGTTTCGCGGCGGAGGGCGGGATGGCACCGCGGGCGACGTGTTCGCGGACCGCCCGCGGCAGGTCGTGGACGCGCGCCCACTTCCGGATGAACGAGACGCCGACGCCCTCGCCGGCGCGTTCGGCGGCGGCCTTGTAGGAACCTTCAGCGCGCACGAGCGCGGCGCAGGCCGCGGCGCCCCGGAGCACGTGGAGGTGGCTGTCCGCGAGTTCGTTCCGCGCGAAGGCGGCGACGGTCTCTGCGGCCTCGACGACGCTGTCGGGGTCGTCGGGGTCGAACGCGACGGCGTCCCTGGCGTGGTCGCCGGTGACCCGCTCGTCGCCGCGCACGACGGGTTCGCCGACGGGTGACTCGCGGTCCGTCGGTGGTCGTCCGGCGTCCTCAGTCATGGCACTCAGTAACAGTGGCGCGCGTAAAACCCCTGTTCCTCCTCGCGGCGCTACTCCTCACGCTCCTCGCGGCGCTCGGAGAGGTACTCCCAGATCTCCGTGCAGCCGGCGCCTGTCTCGACGTCCGCGAGGTGGTCGTCGTCGCGGTCGGTGCGGTCGCTCACTCGTCGTCCCCCTCCGTCGGGACGAACAGCTCCGGGGCGACGTCGGCGGACGCGTGCTGGCGGCGGCCGCGCGGTCGTTCTGGCATGCACCCCGCTACGGTGGGGTCGCGCATAACAGTCGCTTCCCCCGCAACGCCCGCCAGTGCTGTCCGGTACCGGCGAGCCCTGACGGTGTCGGTGACGACTGGCAGGCGTTGCCCGCGCCGACGAGGGGAGGGGGACGCCACCCCGAGTGGTGGTATGGCGACGCGACTGCGACTGCTCGACGACGCCGCGTGGGTGAGCGTGAACGACCACCGCGCGGCGGGCGCCAGCGAGGTGTGGCCGGTCGCGGACTCGTTCTGTGCGTGCCCGCTGGCGTGGCTGGCGGTCGAAGCGTTCGTGGACGTCGGTGCGGACGGCCGCCGCGTGGACGCTCGCGTGACCGGGCACTGCGTGAGCTGCGGCGAGGCCGGGACGACGCCGTGGCTCCCGGTCGGGCGCGTCACCGACGACGGCTTCGCGGTCACGACGGGCGTCCGGCGGTCGCGGCGAACTTCGCCGCGGTCGCCCTGCCGCGGGGAACCTTGACACCAAACGCGGCTTGGTAAGGGTGAGAACCGACTGGACGGTATGGCCACGGACGTCGAGCGCTGGAAGGACGAGATCTACGGCAACGAGATCCGCGAACACCTGTTCAGGTTCGCGGAGGAGGGGTGGGACGCCATCCCCGAGGACGAACACGACGAGTGGTTCGAGCGGTTCAAGTGGTGGGGACTGTACCACCAGCGGAAGGGCCAGGAGTCGTACTTCATGCTGCGCATCGGGACGCCCAACGGCGTCCTCGAACCGGGCCAGCTGCGTACCGTCGCGGAGGTGGCCGACGAGTACGCCCGCGGCCCCGTCGACAATCCCGAATTCGGGGCGGCCTACTGCGACTGGACGACTCGCCAGTCCATCCAGCTCCACTGGATCAAACTGGAGGACGTCCCGGACATCTTCGAGAAACTGGAGGCCGACGGCCTCTCCGCCCAGCAGGCGTGTGGCGACTCCTGGCGCAACATCGTCGGCTGCCCGGTCGCCGGGAAAGACACCCACGAGCACCTCGACGCGTGGCCGGTCGCCGAGGAACTCCACGAGACGTTCAAGGGCAGCGACGACCACTCGAACCTCCCGCGGAAGTGGAAGGTGTCGGTCACCGGCTGCGACCAGGGCTGCGGCCAGGGCGACATCAACGACCTCGCGTTCGAACCCGCACGCAAGGACGGCGAACTCGGCTTCAACGTCCGCATCGGCGGCGGCCTCGCGCGCAAGGAACCGCGGTTCGCCCGCGACGTCGACATCTGGGTGCCCGAGGAGCGGGTCGTCGACATCGCGGACGCGGCGACGCGGCTGTTCCACGACCACGGCGACCGCGACAACCGCTTCAACGCCCGCATCAAGTTCCTCGTCGACGAGTGGGGCGCCGAGAAGGTGCGCCGCGTGCTCGACGAGGAGTACGCCGACTGGGACCTCGAGACAGCGGGCGAGGACCTCCGCGAGCAGTACACGTACAACGCCGGCGGCGACGAGCACGGCGACCACGTCGGCGTCCACGAGCAACCGGACGGCAACTACTACGTCGGGCTGAACGTCCTCGTCGGCCGGCAGGGCGTCGACGACGTCTTCGAACTCGCGGACCTCGCCGACGAGTACGGCTCCGGAGAGGTCCGGCTGACCCAGCGCCAGAACGTCATCGTCACCGACGTCCCCGAGGACGACCTCGACGACTTCCTCGCGGAGGACCTGCTCGAGCACTACTCGCCGGACCCCCACCCGTTCATGCGCGGCTCGATCGCCTGCACGGGGACGGAGTTCTGCTCGCTGTCCATCGTGGAGACGAAGAACCGCCAGGTGCGCTACGCGCGCTGGCTGAAGGAGCACGTCGACGTCCCCGACGGCGTGACGGACTTCCACATCCACCTCTCGGGCTGCACGGCCTCCTGCGCCCAGCCCCAGATCGCGGACGTCAGCCTCCGCGGGATGAAAACCCGCAAGGACGGCGAACCCGTCGAGGCCCTCGACGTCGGTCTCGGCGGCGGCCTCGGCGAACACCCGCAGTTCGCGGACTGGGTGGAGCTGCGCGTGGCCGCCGACGAGGTGCCGGGGTACATCCAGAACCTGCTCGCCGCGTTCGAGGCCGAACGCGACGGCGGGGAGACGTTCCGGGAGTTCGTCGCGCGCCACGACGAGGACGCGCTCGGTGACCTCGCGGACCCCGCGGAGACGGACTACGAGGACCCCTACATGCACAACACGAAGCTGACCTGGTACCCGTACGCCGACGAGGACGACCTGGACGCGAGTCCCGCACCGACCGACGGCGACGGGAACACCATCTCGGCGGACGACTGACGATGGCCGACCGCGTCCTCAAGGTCAACGCGTACACGACGTTCACGCTACTCGACGGCGACGTCGAGGGCCACGGCTGGCGATCAGACGCACCCGCCGTCCTGAACGTGACGACGGACGACGGCGACGTACTCCTCGAACTCGAACTCGACAACACCGAGATAGCGGCGGTCCCGTCCCACGCCGACCGCGCCCGCCTCTCGCCCGACGAGGCGCGCGAACTCGCCACGGAACTGTCGTCCTACGCCGACCGCGCCGAAGAGTAACTGTTCTCGCGGCGCTCCCCGACGGAGCGCACAGCCGTCACTCGGTGTCCTCGCCCCAGCCCGCGCGCTCGCGCCACTCGCGCTGCTGACGGCGCTCGGTGACGTGTTCCTCGCCACCAGCCAGCGAGTCGCGGACGCCGGTCTCGAACTCGCTGACGTCCGCGAGCAGGCCGTGACGGAACGCCTCGACGAGCTCGTAGCTCCACTTGTCGCCGACGGCGCCCGCCGGCAAGTGCTCGTCGCGCAGCGCGTTCGCGAACTCCTCGTGGCCGGTCTCGCGGAGCAGCCGCTCGGCGGCGTCGAGGTGGTCGACGCCGCGGCCGAGGCTGTGGTGGAACCCGAGGAGCCGACCGTACGCGCGGTAGACGTGTTCGACGCCCAGCTGGAGTTCGTGGAGCGCCTCGCGCTCCGCGGGGGTGAGGTCGTCCATACCCGTTCGTTGGACCGCGACCCGGTTATTCGTGCTGGCACCGCCGGCCGAACGGCTCCGGCAGTGGCTTTTTGGCGCGCTCGCGCGACCACCCCGTATGTCGGCTGCGTCGGCGTCACGCGGCTCCCGGTGGTTCGTCGCCGCCGGCGTCGGCTTCCTGGTCGCGTTCCAGGCCGCCGCACTCGCGGGCCTCCCCCGAACCGCGCTCGCCGTCCTCGGCGTCCACGGCTTCGTCGTCCACGTGCTCCTAGGGAAGGCGAACGCGCTCGTCCCGACGTACTTCGACCGCGACCTCGCGTTCCCCCGCGCGGCGTTCCTCGCGCTCCCGTCGACCACTCTCGGAGCGGCCGCCCTCTCCCTGTGGGCCGCGGGGTTCGCAGCCACCGCCGCCGTCGGCGCGGCGCTCTGGGCGGCGGGCGTCGCGGTCTCGCTCGCGACGCTGGCCTGGACGATCCGCGGCAACCTCTCGGGCGCGGCGACCGCCACCGGCGAGCACAACGCCCACCGCCGACAGGTCGACCGCGCCGCCAACGCCGCCGTCCCCGTCGCCCTCGCCTACCTCGCCGCCGGCACGTACGAGACGGTCGCCGCGGTCACGTCGCTCCCCACGCTCGCGGCCGCCGGCCTCCCGGGCGCGGTCCACCTGGTCGCCGCGGGCGGCGCGCTCGTCCTGCTATTCGCCGTCGGCTTCCGCCTGCTCCCGCGGTTCCTCGTCGCGTCGCCGCCCCGGGCCCTCGTCGCCGTCGTCCTCCCGACCGGCGCGCTCGCCCCCGCGCTCCTGGTCGCAGGGTTCGGTGGCGGCCCGCTGTTCCACGCGGGCGCCGCCCTCGAAGCGGTCGCCGTCGCGGGGTTCGCGGGCGCCTACGTCGCGCTGTACGCCCGCAGCGACCGCTCGCGCGTCGGCTTCCACGGCGTGCTGGCTGGCGTCCTCAGCGGCGTGGTCGGCGTCCTCCTCGGCCTCGGGTTCGCGACTGGCATGCTCGCGCCGACCGCTGGCCGCGTGCTCGCCCACCTCCGGTTGAACGTGCTCGGCCTGCTCGGCCTCAGTATCGTCGGCGTCACCTACCAGTTCTACCCGCCCACGGTCGGCGTGTTCCCCGGGAGCGACGACCGCACCGCGCTCGCGTCGATTCTCCTGCTCGCCGGCGGCCTCTGGGTGGAAGCCGGAGGTCGACTCACGGAAACCGGGGGCGTCGCTCGTCTGGGCGTCGCTCTGGGGCTGGTCGGTGCGCTGGCGTACGCCTACCTCGTCGCGAGCGCGTTCCGCGCGCGGGCGACGAAGTGATCAGACAGTGAGTCGCTCGCCGAGTTCGGGCGCGCTCGCCGCGAAGCCGTCCTCGCGCAACTCTTCACGATAGACGACACGAGCAGAGAATCGCTTTCCGGACCTCTCGACAGTATCCTCCGCCTCGGTTGATTCTTACACTCGGCCGTCGTGGACATCAGATACACTCTGGAGGTGGCGATGCCACTATCCGCTGGATAGTACCCAATTAGCTGCGCCTCTCATGCCGTCACCGTCGGCGCTTATGGAACGAGGCGGTGTCTCTCCGGTATGACCGATTCGAGGAGTTTCGTGAAGGGAACCCGGACGAGTGGAAAGAGACGGACCGATGAATTCGTCCTCTGTAGTGATCACTCTGTTCGTGCAGTCTGGCCTGGGAACCGCTGACCGGCTACCTCACCGGGTCCGCCACAGGGAGCAGACCCGAGGAGATTATCCGGCGAAGGAGGACGACGATACCGTTCTCCAGGCCGTTGGCGAAGACCGCCTGCTCGTGTGATCCGTCGTGGTCGTCGTCCGGGTAGAAGGAACTGACCAACAACGTAGTGCGGTCGACCAATAGCAGGCGGCTGATGGCGATCTCGTCGTCGATCGCGGGCCCCAGGAGCCAGTCCAGTTCGGTTTCGAACACCTTCACGGACGGCATCTCGGTATCGAGTTTGGCGATGATCGCGTCCGTTTCGCCACCGATGATCACGTCGACGCCGCGGTCGACCGCGTCGTGGAGGCGCTCGTACAACGCCTCCGTCAGAAGTTCCTCCTCGACGACCAGCAGGACGATCTCCGATTCGGCGTCCGCCAGCAGATTGTGTGTCCGGGCCTCGATGCCATCGTGGCCGGACAGCGCCCATACCTCCTGTATTCGGTCGCCATCGTCGACCTCGGGTTGGTGATCGAGTGCTTCGAGGTGTGACTGGAGGGTGTCGATCCGCGTATCGTACTGCTGACGCAGGATCGCGGTTGCCTCCTCGACGCTGACCGCGCGGAACTGCTGGGGGTTCGAGTGCTGCACTTCGACCAGCCCCTTCGACTCCAGCACTCGGACGGCGTCGTACACACGGGTCCGGGGAACCTCCGAGATCTCGCTGATTTCCTTGGCGGTCCCCGTCGAGAGTTGGGTCAGTGCCAGGAAAATCCGCGCCTCGTACTCCTTCAGCCCGAGGTCCTGCAACAGACTCACCGTCTCGGCTTTACGTTCCTCAGCTGTCATTAGGTGGTCCTGTCATGTCCTACTGGTTGAGAGGGCTAGTTCACGCTCGGTCGGAATCTGGGTGACTGACCCTCCACACTCCGAGCAGGCGTCCATCTCCTCACTGATGTACGTCGTCTCACAGGCAGGGCATGAATACGAGCCGTGGTGGCTTCACTCTCGGAATCGTGACGAGAGGTCGGTGGCTCGGCCTGTGTGCGCTCACCGAGTCGGGACAGCCACGTGTGGAAACGTCGGCTCATAGGGTTACGGCCATACCGCGGGCAGTTCGTCTTCGTAGTCGGCCATCAACCGGGCCAACGGCGCGTTCTCGTCGAAGTTGGGTCCCCGCCGGATCGTGTGGGTGTCCGCATCCCGCACGATGTAGCCTGCCTCGGCGAATATGGGCAGGTGCACGTGATACAGGGCCGTGCGCATCTCTGCGAGGGTAGCATCGTCGACGGCGTCCGGGTCGCTGTCGGTGTGCCAGGCGGCAACCTGCTTGGCGAGGGGCTCGAAGGTGACAGGATCATCCTGCTCGGCGAGGTAGTACAGGACAGACCGACGAACGGGGTCTGCCAAAGCGCTGAAGGTGTTGGTTACCGCCTTGGTTGATCCAGCCATACTCTGGCAAGGGCGTACTAACGAATAACCTCTTCTTTCAGGATAATCAACGCATTTGAAATATCCAACCATACTCGAATATGAGTAGATATATTGAAATCTAGATGCGGCCAGTGGCGTAGTCGAGGCGGCTTAAATTTGAAATATTCAAGCGATTCCCCTGCTATCCTTTATCAGTGACCGACCCGTCGTCGGTGTCGTCGTCTTCCGCGGCGTCGGGGCCCGTCCGTGGATAGAAGTGGTCCCACGACTGGACCTGCGTCTCGGAGATGATCTCGGAGCTGTTGATGGTCAGGCCCAAGCCCGCCAGTTCGTTGCGGATCTCTTCGATCTCCCTGACCGTGCCGGCGACGATCTCGACGTGAACGTTCCGTTCGCCCCCGAGCAACTCCCGGGTGGTCACCACTCCCTGAACGTCGAGGATCTGTTCGGTCAGCGATTCCAGCTCGTTCGGATCAATCGTGCAGACGAACATGACGTGGAGTGGGTAGCCCGCTTGCTCGTAGTTGACCTCGGGGTAGTAGCCCCGGATCACGCCCTCGTCTTCGAGTGTGTCGAGGCGATTCCGGACTGTCGTGGAGGTCACGTCCACCTTCTCGGCGATCTCCGTATCGGTCTGTCGGGCGTTGAGCTGGAGTTGGTGCAGGATGCTCCGGTCCACGTCGTCAATCGGCCTATCGTCCATACCATGCCTTTGGAGGGCGAGAATGAAAAGGTCGCGTGGCCCCTTCACATCGGAGTATTCGCCCTGCCGAGGGCGTTCAGGACAACGAAAACCTGTTTCACTCCCAACGCTGAACACGGAAACCTGTTTCACTCCCAACGCTGAACACGGAAACCGTCTTGGCAACGACCGCCTGTGAGTGCTTTCGGTAGGACTCACAGATTAGACAGTGAGGCGCTCACCGAGATCGGGTGCCCGGGCATCGTATCCATCCCCGCGGAGTTCCACACGATTGACGACACGAACACAGAATCGCTTTCCAGACCTCTCGACAGTATCCCCCGCCTCGGTTGATTCTCACACTCGGCGTTATCGGCCGCAAGAAGGCGTAATACTGTTGTTTCGTTTTGGTTGTGGGGTTGTGTGTTTGTGTTCTGCGTGGGCGTTGATTTGTTGTGGGTTGGGTGGTGTGGGGGTTTTCTGGTTGATTTGGGCTTGTTATTGGTTGTGGTCAGGGGGTGTCTGGTGGTTTTTCTGTGTTTGGTGGGTTTTCACAGGCCGCTTCCGTCATGTGGTTTTCCGGATTCTCTTGAGGGGGGTTTGTTCGCGTATCTTCTTTGGTTTGGGTATTGGGTTCAATTCACCTGGGTTGGGGTGATAGACGGTCTGTATTTGTTGATCGTGGGTTGTATTCGCGTTCTCTCTTGTGGGGGCGGGGGGTTCACGTATCGAATTGGATTTGTTGTCTATGGTTTTCTTGCGGTCTGTGGAGTCGAGTGTGAGATTGATCGAGTCGGTGAGGGCCATCGAGAGGGGTGCTTGTTGGCGGAGAGGAGGTCGGTCCGTGTGTGTGGGTTTTGGTTCGCGAGTGCAGGGGTCTGCAGCTTGGGTCAGGGAGTGTTGGAGGATCACTGATTGTTCGACAGGGCTATTCTTCTGGGATAGCTGGTTCGCAGAGTTGCGCACTTAGGACCGAAGTGTTCCATAAATCGACCATACGCCGGCCGCTGGGAGGTACGTACAGAGCGCCCCGACAACGAAGAGGGCCAGGAAGGTGTTGAGCGCCCACCAGCCCGTCGTAGCGTACACAGCAATGAAGGACGCAACTCCGCTCAGGTGTGCGAGCAGGGCGGGGGTCGTCGACTCGAGTTCGAAACTCCCCCAGACCCCGAAGAGGGCTCCGAGGACGACGAACACGTACCCGAGTAGCCCACCGAGTGCGTCAGCATTCATCGGTTGTCGGATCGTGAACTCGTAGTAGTTCTCCTGGTAGTCCACGTAGTAGCGCCCGTATCCCGGGGGTGCGGAGGTGTCAGCTGCGCTCGGTAACTCTGTGACCTGATGTTCCATTCCTCGAATCGTGGTTCTGTTGGCTGGGGCTTCGAACGCCCGTAGAAAGGCTTCTTGTGCAGCTGCTGGGAGTTCAGTAAACTGGTAGACGACGTCGACTCCGGGTTCTGCCGAGTGGGCGGCGTCGGTTGCCGCGGCCTGCGTCGTCGCCTCCACACTATACGTGAACTCGGTTAAACTAACGAAATGCGTGGCTTGCCCGCCGAAGACCACCATCCCAAGGCCGATGCCGACTACCAGAATCGGCCAGCGCTGAGCGGGAATCCCGGACACTGTTAGTCAGCCTTCACATCACACCGGAAAATGCTTTGTCTGCAGTAAGCCATAAGGGGGGACTCTCTATTTCTCGGAGAACTGCCATCCAGGTTTCGTCACGGGGTATGACGAGTGCCCTTCGCGCCCGCTGGCTTTCACCGGTCAAGAATCGCCGGGTGGCGGCGATTTCCAGGGTGCTTGGTGAATGAGTCCGTGTATGAGTTTCGTCATGCAGTGTGACAAACGCGGCTTGACCATCAGTTCACGAAGTCGCTAAGCCTGGACAACCCATCGGTTGGTGATCGGACGTTGCGATTGGATCGCTCGATGCAGAGCGTGACGGGTGTCACTGTGATAGGCCACTCGCGGTTTTTGTTGTGTACTGTGAGTTATCTAGTGCCGTATGGTCGTGCTCAATCGACACATATTTGAAATCGACAAGTGTCTCCTCACTCAGTTCCGTCTTATGACCCACTTGGCTGCACGTCCGTTCATTCCTCTCGTTGCAGTCGTCGCGACCGCATAGCGACGGCCGGATAGCAGCAGCACTCGGGTTGCCTCACTTCACTACGGATTCCGTAGTCGCACGTACTCAACATGAACCCTAACACAAATGCAGACCGCCACCGGGTCTTTGGTCGCCTACGATCAGGCCCTCTCTGGACGCCGAATCGATTCGCCTCACGAGGTAGCAACAGTCGATAGACTATCAGTAGTTCTCTGTCCTGCTGCCCGGACTCACAGTGATAATCCCTGCAGCGGTGGAGATTCGCCCACGTTTGCTGGTGAACAACTGGCGTATTTCTCGGTGGGGCGGTGGCTATGAGCCAGCAACAGGACGCAGTGGCTACTGTCGACGCAGATAGATCGTCTCCCTGGAATAACCGGGATTTTCTCCGTCTGTTGTTCGGGCGGTTCGTCACGAACGCGGGTGACAGCCTCTACACGATTGCTGGCACATGGCTTGTATATGACCTCACGGGGTCGAGTTTCTATACAGGTCTTGCCGGAGCGTTGCTTCTCTTGCCACCAGCGCTTCAGTTCGTCTCTGGACCCCTTGTCGACCGATGGCCGCTTATCCGGACCCTCGTCTGGACACAGCTAATCCAGGCAGTGCTCATCCTGTCGATCCCTGTTGCGGCCTACTTCAATCGCCTCACTGTCGAGGTGGTTCTGCTGACGATTCCTCTCCTCTCGTTTCTGAATCAGTTCGTGTATCCCGCTCAGAACGCGGCACTCCCTCGAATCGTCGATGAGAGCCAGCTGACCAGTGCCAACTCCGCGTTCTCGTTCGCCAATCAGGGAACGAACATGGTGTTCGATGCACTCGGTGGTGTACTCATTGCTCTGATTGGAGCTGTCTCGCTGTTCGTTCTCGATTCTATTACGTTCGTTATCGCGGTTCTCTCGTTCGTCGGTGTTACTGTTCCCGAGCGGTCCGAGACGATCGATGAACGGCCTGCAATCGACGTCTCCGGGTATCTATCCGACCTCCGAGATGGCGTGCAGTGGCTTCGAGGGACGGTTTTCACCGAAATGATGCTCACCACAGCGGTCACCAACTTCGGCACTGGTGTGATGCTCGCTGTTCTCCCAGGGTTCGCAGCTGCTCGTGGTGGCTCGATACTCTATGGAGCCTTACTCGGGGCGATCGGGGCGGGGGGGCTCACCGGCGCGCTGGTTGCTTCCCGGTTGATCCACATCAGGTATGGCTCGATCCGAATCTTCGGACTCGGGATCGGATTTGTCATGTGGCTTGTCGCGGTCTACTCACCTTGGACAGCACTGACGGTCGTTCTGTTTGGTCTGACAGGAGTCCCGATGGGTGTCACGAACGTGATGGGTCAGACGCTTATACAGACGGTCACCCCTGAGGATCTTCTTGGCAGGGTCACGTCTGTTGACGCGAGCGTCGGAACTCTCACGGTGCCGTTCGGGTCGCTCCTCGGTGGTGTTGCAGGGAGTACCGTCGGGGTCGTACCGACGATGGCAGTCGCTGCGTTCAGCTTTGCGTTCGTCAGCCTCTACTTCAGCCTTCGACCTCGCTTACGCCGTCTGCCAGCAGTCGACAATATCGAAGAAGAGGCGTTCGTTCTCCGCGAGACGGCTCAATCGCCAGCGAATAGCGCCGAGTAGGATAGTGAGCATTCGATTCTCTTCGTTGGTTCGAGAAGGGGCTCTATCGATAGGTATTGGCCAGGCGTATGACGATTGACCGGGAATGATTCTCGGCGAAGGACATCGAAGAGGGAGAGTGGAGCCTGAAGATACGTAGCTCGACGAACGATACCGGTACTGAGCGATAGGAGTCTCTTTCTATCTCCCGTAGGGACGGTGTCCGGGTTTCGTCACAGGGTATTACTGGTTTCTTCAGGTCCGTCTCTGATAGCGGGGTTTCGACAGATTGCGTCAGGTCGGGCTGTCGAAGGCCCGGAGTACGTCCTTTCATTCGAGGGGGGTCGTGTCGATTGGCTTTGGGTCCTGTTCGAGGACGTGACCGAGTGCCAGCTAGCGGCGCTCCGACTCGCACTCGAGCGCGCCTACTACGAACAATCCCGGCGGACGTCACTCCGCGACTTGGCCGAGCAGACTGCCGCTGCACGCTCGACCTACGAGGAACACCTCCGGAAAGCGGAGAACAAACTGCTGACGAACGCGGGGCAGTTCCTGCGGCTGGTCACCGCAGCGTCCCCGGCTGATCCACTGGGAGTCTCGGAGACCAGAGGGGCTGCCGACTAGGCCACCTGTAGTTCCGGGAAGCCCTGGTCACCCTATTGGTTCGCGAACTTGCTCGCTTGTTCGTCTTATTGCTGGTTGGGGGGTGATTCCTCCCCAATTTTCAGACGCCGAAGAATATACTGGAAGGGCTCGATTTCTTCGTGGTCGACGACAAGTTCGGCAATTGCTGCGAATGGTATCGCGACCAGTACGACGACGACGACCATTTCCAGGGTGAACGGTTCGTCCGTAGTGAGCCCGATGGCGAGGAGATCCTCGATAACACCCATTAGTATCCCGATGACGAGGAACTCGAGGAAGCGGGCGATATGCCTGCGTTTCATACGAAGCCCTTGGGCTCGATTCCGTACAACTTCACCGGGTAGAATTTCCTGAATTCACCTTCTGCACTACGCAACAATAAGTATCGTAGACCTGGGTTATTCGATAGGGATAGTTTCGAGAACTAGCCGGTAAGCAGGAGTGTGAGTACGTTGATTCGATCGGCCTTGTTGGTACCCTCGAAGCGAGGATGAGTTCAAGTCAGCGTGCTGAATATGGGGTGGACAGTCACTTCTTCCTACGGGTTAGCGATCGATTCCCGTGAGTTCGAAGCGCGCACCGCCTTCATCGCTCTCGGTGATTTTGATCTCCCAGTTATGGTTTTCAGCGATCCCTTTCACGATTGAGAGCCCGTAGCCTGGACTCCCCTCGTCTGTTGAGTATCCCGACTCGAACACCGTTTTGCGCTCCGTCGGGGGAATCCCTGGGCCGTCATCCTCGATGAAGGCGCCATCATCGAGCAGGCCGACTCGAATCGTTGACGCGTTCCCGTGGTCGATGGCGTTCCAAAAGAGGTTCTCGAAGAGCCGTTGTAACTGTGATTCGTGCGCTCGTATCTCCGCGTCCGCGTCAACGATTAGCTCTGTTGATTCCGAGGAGACCGTCTCCCATGCTTGCTCAGCGATCTCCCCGATTGATACCACTGTGAGTGCTAACTCCTCTCCGCGAGCCAATCGAAGCAGCTCGTCGATGAGGTTCCGCATCCGATTGTGTGCTTTTGCGACTTCGTCAAGGTGCTCGAAATCACCCGTCTCTTGTGCCAATTGGAGTTTCCCTTCAGCCACGTTGAGGGGGTTTCGAAGGTCGTGCGAAACCGTGTTTGCAAACGATTCGAGGATGTGATTTCGCCGCTCCATTTCCTGCTCGCGCTCTCGGTTCTGGGTGATGTCCCGGGAGTGTACGAAGAGGCCATCCTCGACGGGATACGCTCGGACTTCAGCCCAGTACCCGAGGGGTTCGTAATAGGTTTCGAACTCAGTCGGGTCGCCAGCGGCCATCGCATTCTGGAAGCAGTCATACGTCTCAGTCTCAGTGGCATCAGGGAACACGTCCCAGAAGGTCTCATTGAGGGCATCGTCAGCCGATAAGCCTGTTCTGTTTGCAATCGTTTGATTCCAGTAGATGATTCGCCACTCTGAATTGAGGATGTAGAACCCGTCGGTTTGCTCGTAGAGAGCAAGCAGCCGATCTTGTGCGATTCGCGCTCGTCGCTCGGATCGGCGCCGACTGACCGCGTTCTGAATAGAGTTTGCGAGTTGGTCGTACACTTCGGTTCCGCCTTTCTGGACGTAGGATGTTACGCCTGCATCTATGGCTTCGGAGGCGACCTCTTCGCTTCCCTTCCCCGTGAACAGGATGAACGGCAGATTGGGATACTCCTCGCGAACGGCGCTGAGTAACTTGATTCCGTCCATTTCGGGCATCTGGTAATCGCTGATGACGCAGTCGATAGGCTCCGCAGATAACTGGCCTAGTACTTCGCGTGGATTGGTTTCCGTACGCACGTTGAAGCTGTCGGATATTCGTTCCAGGAACTCTGCGGTCAACTCAGACGTTTGTTCATCATCATCGATGTGGAGAACGAGGATTTGGTCATCCATTGAGGCATCGTCCTGCGTGATTGTCGTGTCCATGTTCGTAGCTCTCAGAACAGAACCGTCCGAGGCTAGCAAACCACGCTAAAAACGCGGATGGAGTTCCTATGGTGTCCATTGCCCGCCTTACAGTGTAAGGAAACGGGCGCCACCTAAGCACACGCTGTTCCTACTCGGACAATCCCACTGATTGATATTAAACTATTTGGTATATGCAACATCATATCAGATAAGCCCACATTCGGGGATGCGGACTCAACAGCCATCAACCAGGCCCTCACGGGGCCACTAACGGCCGTATTCCTCGCATAGGGCCGTGTGAGATTGTTCGACCTCGTAAACGACACATTTGATGGCGGGAAAATGATAATACTGCTGCCAGACACGTAATCGGGCGAACAGTCAAGTTCATCCTCTATTGGTCACTTCGTCACCTGTACTTAGCAATCTAGGAGGACGTCAGAGAATACCGATAGTAACTCCAAACGTACGCTTATCCCACTCGCTATCAAATCCGCTTATCATGGTCGAAGAGACGGCAGAACTGCTCGCAGAGTACGTGTATGACCTCGTTGGCGACGGTCTCCGGACCGTGGTCATCGTCAGCAATGACGATCACGAGGTCTACTATCTCAACGACGACCTTCAACAGGAATACACGAGAGAAACCTACGCGGAGGTCGTCGACACCTTCCGGCTCGAAGACCCGTTTCTCTCGCCTGAACTTGCAGGCAAACCGGTCGGCGAACGACGCGCCCTCATCGATTATCACGAGAAGGCGTGTGTCATCCAGCTCCCGTATTCAGACTCAGAAACGATTCTCATCAGCGTTTCGCGAGACGCCGGTCGAGACTTGATCGAATTCGTCGAGTCGTGTCGAGAAATCGTACGAGAGCAAGCCTAGGAACCGACAACACGATTTTGAGCGGTTCGGCCTCGTTCTGTACTTCTCACTGCGCCACACCTAGGAACAACGAGTGCCGGAGAAGACCGGATTATTCGACAGGGCTAGTTTCGAGAACTGTGACACGGCCGCTTCGCTTTACCTCCTCGTATCATCAGCAACGGGTGAATCTCTGATTTCACGCAGTCTCGGTCCGGCGTTTTCCCACGGGTAGCTACCGTCTCCGGAATGCGTGTCTCTTGCCACCGATTTCGGCCGCTTCCCCCCGTAAACGACAATTCGTTCGTGGGTCGAACGAACGTCCTTCACGCCCGCACCCCATTTCCCGGTCAGAACCGCCCGAAGGCGGTGGGGTGATAGGACGATGAACGCACTGTTCGTACTTTCGTTCGATTGTCCTGATTATTAGGAACCCTACAGGGATCCACGTGCGTCCTTATTGATGGTCTGCTTGTGCACGTGTGTCGACGACGTCGAGATTATCGTCGAGCTCTGCAACGAATTCGTCGTCTGCAAGCGGTATGCGAACGATGAAACTCCACGGATCGGTTTCACGTATCTCAGTTGTGTCGTCGGTAACTGCCCATCGGAGTTTCCACTTCGGGATTTCGGTCAGGTCTTTCCCGTGATCGTGGTAGAAAGCCATTGTTGCCGGGTGATACAGGAGGACCTGTGAGACGGGAAGGTAGTGGAATCCAGTGCAGTTAGTACATCGGTAGATTGCGTAGACGTCGAGGTCTCGGGTGTCGTGAAGCGAGGGCAACGTTCCTTCGCCGGAGCGAATTTCGACTGCGACCTCGTTCGCACACCACGGACACTGACCAGCAGTCATGGCACTCAGGACAGTTCGACTCCGTCGATGGACCGTTCTGAGTTTCTCACCGGGAGTCTTCCCGACTAAGCCCTGGGTTGGGACATAGATGTCCGTGTAGTTCGCGTCACAGGACCAGCACCGAACGCGGAACAGTGTCTCGTAGAGATGGGCTTCGACAGGTTCGCCGCAGCGATGACAGTCGGTACCGACAGAAAAGCGATCGATAGAGAGGTCGGCCTGGCTTGTGAGAAGACCGGCGACGAGCGCGCGGTACAACACCATACCGGGCCACCGAAGTCGGTAGCCGGACTCCTCTTTGGCGACGTAGTTTCCGAGCAGTTTCTGTAAGTGATAGTTGAATCGGCCCGAATCCCGGACGTTCATACGCGACTTTAGATCCACATACGAAAGACGCGGGATGCCTGTATCGGGCGAGACGGTCGCGTTCCCGAGTTCTTTGATGATTCGAACTCGGGTCTCGTCCGCGAGAAGTGAAAACGCGGTCTCCTGATCGAACCCTCCGTCGGTCATCGTGAGGTGATGGTATGCATCACGGGATGTCTCATCCGGTTTGGTATCGCTTCAATCACGGCATTGCGTGGAGTACGTTGAAAGTCTGTCGAGGCTCTGTTCGAGCGATGGCCGGTCGCCGGTAATCACCTCAGCACAGAGACGGCCGGTCCACTCCGGGCCGAGTGCGGCTATGAGCGAGTCGAAGTCGATTGTCCCCGCTCCGAGCGGCAAGTGTTCGTCGCTCGGGCCGCGCGTATCGTTGAGGTGCACATGCTCAATTCGCTCACGGTATTCGGCGACGAACTTCGTGAGTTTCTCGCTTCCGTCTCCCGATACCCGGGCGTGTCCTGTATCGACTACCAGACCGGCAGGTGTCTCCTCGACAACGTGTGTGAGTCCGTCGAGCGTGAACGGCCCGGCTTGAATGTTCTCGACGCATACCTCGACACCGAGTTGGTCGCCGTAGGCAATTAGTTCGGTCAGTGAGTCGATGACCCCCTCGGTGATCGCTGGCTCGTCGTAAGCGTCTCCCATGGCGGCGTGGGACGGGTGTACGACCGCTGCTTCGGCGTTGAGGGTGGCGGCTGCATCGAGACAGTCTCTGTGTGTTTCCAGGACTCCGTGCCGTTGCCCGCTGAATGGGGACCAGACCGGCACGGTGAATGGGAGGTGTGCGACCAGTCCGACGCTCGGCGCGTCATCGAGCGCGGGGCCGAGTGTCGTTTCGACATGATCCGGGTGCGCACGGCCGTCGAATAGGACTTCGACGAAATCGCAGTCCGCTTGGGACACCATTTCGACCGCGTCACTGAACGCCACGCCGTATCCTTCCGGCACGCTGAGACCAGTTTGAATACTCATCTCAGGTCTCCCGCTTAGGCGTTCGTCGCTGCGTGAGCGGATTCTCTTGGATGATCGTCGCCTCCCGACCAGGACCAACGCCGAGAGCGTATATCGGCACCCCGAGTTCATTACTGACGTACTCCGCGTACGCTCTGACTTCCTCGGGTAGCGCCTCGTAGCCGTCCTCGGCCAATGCGAGCCAGTCGTGGTCGCCCCACGTCTCGAACTCCTCGTACTGGGGTTCACACTGACTCCACTCATCTGGTGAAGTGGGGGCCGTATCGATGCATTCTCCATCTAACTCGTACGCGTCACAGACTCGCAGCTCGTCAAGGCCCGCTAACACATCGAGGTGGCTGAGTGTGATTGCCGTGAACCCATTGACGCGGGTCGCATACCGCAACAGTGGAAGGTCCAGCCAGCCGGTGCGTCGCGGCCGCCCGGTCACAGTGCCGAACTCGCCTGCTTGCTCGCGGAAATCCGCGGCGTCCTCCTCATCGAACTCGGTCGGCATCGGTCCGCTTCCAACCCGCGAGAGATACGCCTTCACGACACCGATAATTTCGCCGTCGGAGACAGTCTGCGGTGAAACCCCCGTACCGACGATTGCACCGCCGGCGGTCGGGTTCGATGATGTCACGAACGGATATATCCCGTGGTCGAGATCGAGCTGCGTCCCTTGTGCGCCCTCGAAGACAATGGCGGCGTCCTCACGCTGAGCGAGGAATGAGCTCACGTCTACAACAATGTCTTCGCGTTTGAGTCTCTGACTGTAAGTCCGAAACCTCTCGAATAGTGTTTCTACGTCGAACTCATCACCGGTCTCAATATCGAAGACTGCCTCCGCGACCGCCCGCTTCTGCGGGACGACATGTTCAAGACGCGTTCGCAATGTTTCTGGGTCAAGTAACTCGCCGATTCGGATTCCACGACGACTGGTTTTGTCCGCGTACGCGGGTCCGATACCGTTGCCCGTTGTTCCGACTGCGGTCGCGTCGTCGTCTTTTGCAGTCTCCTCTGCTTGGTCGAGTACGCGATGGTACGGGAAGACGACATGGGACCGCTTAGAGACGTATATTTCGGGGTTCAGTCCCCGATCACGGAGGCTATCGAGTTCAGTGAACAGTGTTTCGAGGTTCACAACACAGCCGTTGCCGAGGACGCCTGTCTTCCCTCGGACAACGCCGCTTGGAACGAGGCGGAGCGCGTACTCCTCACCGTCGACAGTAATCGTGTGGCCTGCGTTGTTCCCGCCCTGAAAGCGAACGACAATGTCTGCACCAGCACTGAAAATATCGGTCATCCTCCCTTTTCCTTCGTCCCCGAACCCCGACCCGATTAGTGTCGCATTCACGAGATAGTCATCTGGGGGATACTCATTAACCGTTCTGTGAAGCGCGATTCACAGCGGCCCGAGTGGGACCAAACTCCCATATAGCTGAGCTGCCAGCTGATCTCTTTACCGGGGGTTGTAACGCAAATTCATCTAGAAGGGGGGCCAGAGTAGTCGGTTCCGAGACGGGCGATCTCAACTGTCGGGACAACACGAAGGGGAAGCTGAGTTGCTACGTATAGGGTGCATATTCATCAAGAAGTTACTGAGATTCGTGTACGGCCAGACTCACTGGATATTCTGGGAGAATTGAACCATGGCCTTCGAACGACTTGAGGGGGGTTTCACTGTGCGAAACCTATCAGAATTATATATCGGGCTTATAATCTCTCTCGGTACGAGTCGTATGTTCCCTAATCTGGCTGTGTTCCGATCACGCATCGAACGACACCGGATTCCGGCCTTCTTGCTTGTCGTCTTCGCCTGGACGTGGGTGTGGGACGCGGTGTACTATGCGTTCGGCTGGTGGGACTTCCTCCCGGTCTACATTAACTCCTTCCCGCGACAGTGGGGGCTCCCAATCGGCGCAGTACTCGTCGTCTGGGCGAGTGACGTCCCGCTTCGGGAGTGGCTCGGCCGCGTGTTCCAGTGGCGGCTCAATCCGTGGTATTACATCGGAGCAATCCTTCTCCCGTTGATCATCGGGAACGTCCAGCAGGTACTTCTCGCCCTCGGCGGTGGGTCGGTGAGCTACTCGCCGCCAGCCCCGCTTCACCTGCTATTCGTATTCTTCTTACTCAATGTCTTCCTCCTCGGTGGCGTCGAGGAATTCGGGTGGCGCGGATTCCTCCAACCACAGTTCCAAGAACGGATGTCGGTGTTAACGGCGAGTCTCGCGGTCGGAGTGCTGTGGTGGGCATGGCATCTTCCTCTGTTTTTCGGTCATCCAAATTTCACACCTGACGCGCTGTTCTTAGTGGAGTATACGACGTTTGTCCTCGGCGCCTCTACTGTCCTCGGTGCGCTCGTCAATATCACAAAAGGCGCAGTCATCCCGGCTGTGTTTATGCACGCCGCAATCAACGTCGGGAGCATTCTAGTGGGCTCCGGTGGCAAGCTAGACGGGTTACTGTCGGTTTCACTGGTCGTTGGCTCGGGTGCGTGGTGGCTAATCGCCGCCGTTCTGGTAGGGCTGTACGGGCGCTCGATGACCCCCGAATCCCCAATTGAGCCGCTCTCGTAGCCACCGTTCACCACCCGGGCTTAGAGAGCCATAGCCAACATGACCTAGCTAAGAAAGCAAATGGATGGGTATGATGGGTAGCTGTCGTTCGAGGTCTCTGGTGGTGGAGCTGTAGCTGCAGTGCTCCTCTGATTCGCTGATTCGGATGTCCGTCGGAATTGAGGAGGCTGAAGATTTTCTCGCAAACCTAGCACATGGCCTCGAGTAGGCCTGAAATGTTCCTCTACAGTTGTTTCTATTCGTGTTCTTGATGGCGAGAGGGAGCTGGAGTGGCCAGGTCGAATGACACCGTTGGCTGGCTTGTCTACGGTGGCCTTATAATTTGTCAGCGCTTGGTTTTGGCTATGAGCGAGTCGCAGTCTGAGACCCCGGGGAACGTTGATCGAGGCCAACTGGAGCGGCTCTACGATCAGAATCCAGATGATACAATTCAGGAGCTGCTCGAATTCCGGGAGGATTCGGCAGTCATCGAAGACGAGTATACGATTTTTCAAGCTCTTGCGAACGAAGATCGAATTCGTCTCCTTGAGGCCCTCCGCGAGGGGGAGTTTTGTGGTTGTGAGCTGATGGTCATTCTCGATGCTCCGCAGTCAACCGTTGCCACTCACCTCCGGAAACTCCGGCAAGCCGGGCTCGTAAAGTGTCGTAAGAAGGGTAAGTGGAACTACTACCGGATTGCTGATACCGCAGTCATCGAACTGCTGGACCTTGCAAAAGCGATCGAAGTCGACTGACCTAGTTCTCGGACTACGTATCCAGTGCCATTGATACTGCCGTTACTCGACAGTACCGTAGTGGCTTCAGGTTGGAACGTTCCCCGCGCGTAAGATTGGTGGCGAATGAGGCGCCGATAATCGTGGCTTGGTTCTACAATCCTTCCTCTGGGGTGTGCATGTGGGGGTTGAAGTTAGAATCGATGATCTGCGTGTGTCCTATAGGCTCAGGAACCAGCTAAGTGCTGCGTATGGCTCTGTTTCCGGGCGGGGTCCCTGTTTGTGCCGGCAGATGCGTACTCGTGGTGCCGGGGGAACGTATTGTGCTGTCGCGATTCTAGTGGTTTTATATGAATCGGGAATACACAATACGAAGTGATGGCTAGAAGTGTCCTCCATCGACTGTGGAACCGGCTCGAATCCCGCTACAAAACTAACGACTCCTGTGGCTGTAGCCCCGAAGAAAACGAAGACACCACCACCGGATCAGACGAGAAATCCATCTCAGAGACAGAGCAAACCAGCCCCGATAGTGGCTGCTAATCACGAACTCCTCCATACATCATGACAAAAACAGAATCCCCTGACCCAGATCTCTGCAGTAGTCTAGGACAGATATACGAAGATCCAGTAGCTCGAGTCGAAGTACTCCGAGAGGACTCTCCACCTCGGGAAGAAGCCACTCAGAAAGAACGTATTTTCAAGGCCTTAGCCAACACGGACAGGGTCCGAATTCTCGACACTCTTCGGGAATCAGCCTGTTGTACTTGCGAACTTCAGGCTGCGTTGGACGCCCCCCAATCTACAATCGCTACTCACCTCCAGAACCTCAAACGTGCCGGGCTCGTGCAATCCGAAAAGGACGGCCGTTGGACGTACTACCGCATCGAAGACGACGCTGTACGCGAGGTCCTCGATGCCGCCTCGACCATTCAGGAGGGATCTGAATGATCTCACCGGAGCTCTCCGCATCCTTAGTGGAGTCCTGGAACTTCTTCATCCATCTAGCAATCACCCTTGTTCCTCTGTTCATCGGTGCATCCTTCCTCGTAGGGCTTGCCCAAGAGTACTTCCCGCCAGAAAAAGTCGAACGGAAACTCCAGGGGTATAATGAGGGAACTGGAAACGTCGCCGCCGCAGGGTTCGGTGCAATCACCCCATTCTGTTCGTGTTCGACCGTCCCTGTGTTGAGTGGGCTCCTCCAAGCAGGTGCTCCGCTCGGGCTGGCGTTCTCGTTCCTACTCGCCTCACCGCTGGTCAACGAGATTGCAGTCCTCCTTCTCCTCGGAGCCTTCGGTCTCAAAGTAACGATCTGGTACATCGCAACCACGATCACTGCGGCAATCATCGGCGGTATCATCATCGGCCGGCTAGGGCTCATTGAGGACGTCAAAGACATTGAATTGAACAGCGACAGGGATCAATCCGTGGCTACTGACGGAGGAACAGTCGAATGTTGTGCCTCCTCGCCAGACACCCGGGTAACCCACCGCGAACACTTCGAAAAAGCCGCTCGTGAAGCAGGGACCTTCTTCAAAGAGACCCTTCCGTACCTCCTCCTCGGTATGACTATTGGTGCTCTTGTCCACAACGTCGTTCCCGCTGAAATCCTGCAGGCCGTTCTGGGGTCGCAGAATCCGGTCGCAGTTCCACTTGCTGCCCTCTTCGGAGCACCAATTTACGTCAGTATGAGTGGGATGCTCCCTACTGCGGTGGTGCTGCATGAACAGGGTATCGCCATTGGCACTGTCCTGGCATTTGTGATCGGTGGTGCTGGCGTTAGCATTCCGAACCTGATTCTGCTGAACAAGCTGTTCAAGCGCCGACTGCTTCTGGCCTACGCCGGAACGGTCGTAGTAATTGGTGTTCTCGTCGGCGTGAGCTTCAACGCATTCCTTATCTAAACACATCCAACCAGAGGCCATTACAATGACAGAATCCAACAACGGGGATTGCCCCCTATGTAACACATCGTCGGAAACGAAAGAAAAGATTGCAACTGCCAAACTTGCAGAGCATATCAAGGAGAAAGCTCGCCGAGACTCAGCCCACAATGAGTGGGTGGAAGAACATACAGCCAACGGGAAATTATCGGAGATTCGCGCTGCATTGGTAGAGAACGATAGTCCCCGGACCTAGCAACCTGGGGGCGGATACGTCGCTGAAATCGCGGACGCGCATAGCGGGGGAATCTCGGCTTAGGGGTTCTGCAGGGGGCGCACGCTTGGAGGTATTAGGGTGTCGGAGCAGTTAGCAGGAGTTCCACGGAGAGGGAGTCATGACTCTCTCGCGAGCCAGTTGAGGGCGGCCTGTTTGGTCTCGAAGACGCCGGTTTCGATGCCGATGACGTGGTCCGGAAATGAGTCGGCATCAGAGAAGTTATCGGTGACGACGGCCCAGCGTTGGACGCCAAGCGAGTAGCCAGCCACAGCCGCGTCCTCGACATGCTTGAATCCCGGGTTTGAAAGCGATACGCCTGGTTCGAGGATGGTCAAAGCACCGGTGATGTCCTCAGAGCGGATGGTGTGCATGAACTCCTGGTTGATGGCGCGCGCGGCTTGCCTATCAATATTGACGCCAGAAGGGAGGGTGACGACGACGGCATTTTGTTCGACGGTGACGGTGACTCCAGGGGCGGCCTCAAACTCCGACATTAGCTTGATGATATATAATCAATATAATAAACCCTTGCAGAACTATACATATTCTGTCAACCTAAATGTCTAAACATTGTATATTCTTCTCGTCATTAGTCCGGTTTTGGATCTCAATAGCCAACAATAACACAGCCGAAACCAGATAATAGGCCTCCTCAATCCGTGGATTAACGCCTTCGTGAAACAAGCCTGACTCTCAGAATCTAAGATCCCTTTCCACGTCTCCAAAAACGAAGTATCCCAGTTTGAATTGCTAACAACAAAATACTCGACAACAGGACACCAACATCCCCCATCCTCTTGGCAGCCCTCTAGTCACCAGCATCCCTTATACCCACTCGCGTGAGACTCTCATCGATCCCATTGGTGGCCTGCTTCGAATCAAGAGCACTCGAATGACGACCCCCATTTGTCTCGAGCAAACCAACGGGGAACGCCACTCCCCGAAACCACACCCAGTATAGCACCGTCTACACCAGCTTCACGCCCGGCTTTTTTCTATCACGCCCCCAGGGGTGCGGGCGCCCACATAGTGGGTGGCCCGAGTCAATTCGAATGCATCCAGTAACACAACTCAACTTTAGCACGCGCGTCATCAAACGAGCCCAGTACGAAGCCCTCGAATTCTCCATTCACCCCGAGGCAAGGGGTGTGCTCGTTCGCAATGAAAGTCATGCTGACCCGGAAAACCACGAATACCACGTAACAGTCCTGAATGGAGTACCCAGTAATTGTGAGTGCCCAGCTAACGCGAAGTACAGTGGCGCCTGCAAACACCGCGTCGGGGTCGCGATACAGCCCATGATTCTTGAGGTACTCGCACGCTGCAAGCCCGACCCGTTAGGATTGATTGCTGATGGTGGCACTCCACAACCGGAGTCCACAGACCCGAGTCCAGAGGTGACTACTGGTGAAGCATGCGAGGACGAGTGTGCGTGTGCGGACCTCCCTGGGGAGTTTCCGTGCTGGGAGTGCTACCGAAGTGGTCATCGAGAATTCCCAGACGACGATCGTGAGGCCCGGAGAACACAGACGTAACACCCCAAATCCATCCGAGTGACACTGGAGAGTTGTGGGCTCGATCGGTAGTCTAGGGGAATCCAGGCCTTCTCGAGGTCACGGCTACTCCCGGAATCGTCCTGATCGACTAATCGGTGATTCTCCAAGAGTGGCACTGGGGGGACTCGCTCAGTATAGGCATTCCACTACTCAGAAGCCGAGCTATTGACTCGAACGGAGTGTCCTGACACGAGGTAAGTATATTGGAGGTAGAATTACCTGGCTAGAAATTATTGTCTGACGCATGGCGCACAGTGAATGCTATCCGGATAAGGCCCCGAGAGTCAACACCCTCCTCGAGACCCTGTCCAGTCCTCACCGACGGGAGCTCATTCACTACTTCGAATCATCCCCTCAGACCGATGGTGATTCGCTTGATGCACTCGTCTCCCATCTCGATACTCGGATGCCGTCGACGACCCCCACCAACCTAGAAACAGTCCTCCACCACACCCACCTCCCCAAACTCGAAGAAGAGGGATGGATAGAGTACGACCCCCGAGAGGAGTGGATACAGTATCATGGAAACGAAGACGTCGAATCAATACTCATCGAGCTCGCTAGGGTATTCTCTGAGTAGCAGCGTACAATCCATATTCGGCGCTAACAGTGGTCTGTACAGGAAATTACGTAGATCCAAGCGACCCAGAGCACGAGCAAGTAGATAGGCCAAGGGTGAATGAGAGTCACTGCGCTCAAACACTATGTCAATTCCGTTTACAGAACACGAATGGACAAACTCACTAGTAGAGTAGTATCCCCGGGTAAAGCTCGGAAACGCGACCACCAACTCACACCCGTTCTGAATCGAGATAACTCGCTGAATGGACCCACTCCTCTTCAGTTCCTGAAGAATTTTATCGCGCTAGATCCGTAAAATAAGCTTGGAACTGGAGCTAACCTTCCTGGATACGCTCGGCTCTCACTCGTGGACGTCGTCCTGCTCGACCAACGTCAGGAGATCTTGTTCCAGTTCAGCGCCAACAAACCGGACGTGCCCCGTTTCAGCCTCGTAGTCGATTATCCGAGCCTCCTCCAGTTTTGGAAGATGAGTATGGTGAAGTGCGATTCGGACGCGTTGTTGGTGTTCGTCTAACTCCCGTCTCGGGTCTTCGTTCCGAACCCGGTCTGCAACGCAATCTACGAGCACATCGTATTCCAGTGTCTTCTCAGAAGCGTTGTCCAACGCGTTGAGGGTAGCGCGTCGGTGTTCGTTCGCTACTGCCGACAGAACCGTATCGGGGGATATCGATCTCTCACGGCCCGAAGAACCGGAGCCCTCATCAATTGACTGTATATCAGGTGTCCCCAGCTCTCGACTCTCATCCATACTCACATAGCGTAGTCCCATCTGCCTGGCTCTGCCCCATGGTGCATAATGGAAACAGTCAGTCCATCTCTGCTGCTGACTCGGGCGTGAGGAGTGCGTACCTCCCGAACGTCCCAATGGCACGACGCAGTCGCTCCGTCACTGCTTGATCGGAAATCCCGAGTTCGTCAGCTAACTCTGTGGTCGTACACCCTCGTGGAATGTCGTAGTATCCCCTTCGAATAGCGAGCGCCAACGCTTCTCGCTGGGGCTCACTCAGGCCGTACCACGGACCGGCCTCAGGGTCCGTCGGATTATATATGCGGGTTAGCTCCAGAGAGATGTGCGCGGCCTCACAGCAGTCCTGGCACTGACTCAATGCCTCGCGGTCTGAGAACCGTATCTCGAAATTCCACCCTTCCGACGATCCAGTCGCACCCAGTATCTGCCCGTCGTGTTCCAAGATGCACTGAAAAAGGTGGTCCTGGCTCGCATCCCAATCGAGCCTGATTAGCGTCCTGTCGTCGAACACGTCCACCTCTGTGACGCTGTTGACAGTTGGATAGCGTTCGACGGCCTCGAGAAAGCCGTTTTCGACCGGTTCGTAGACCCAGAAGAGCGGCACGGTCACGTCCCCACTCGGGACGAGCGTTTCCAGTTCGATGGCCGAGGCTTGCTCCAGACTGAGGATTTGCCCGAGTTCAAAATCATCGGATGGGATGCGAACCTCCGTTATCACACTCATACTCGCTTGTAAGACTAGATTGTCCGGTTGCACAAAAGGAGGCGACATGGTACACCATGGCCATCCGGGTGCCAGAGGTACACCCCGCTCGCAGCGCACACCATCTCGGCCAGCAACGGTGCGTCGACTCGTCTCGAAGCCATGATACACCACCCATGCCGGTTATTCGTCTGCCAGACGAAGGCTTCCGAATGGCGACTGTGATGGAATTTACGAGTCCGGTAGCGGAGTTTCCGCTGGGAAGTGTGTTCGAGAACCTGCCGGGTGTGACCGTTGAACTGGAGCGATTGATTCCACACGAGACGCTGATTATCCCGTACTTCTGGGTGCGTGATGTAGAAACGGAGGATATCGAAGCTGCGTTCGAGGCACATTCCGGCGTGAAAAACATTCGAGTGGTCGATCGCGTCGAAGACGAGTATCTCATGCGTGCCGAGTGGGAGTCAGAGTACTTCGGCATCCTGAGTGCGCTTGCCAAGGCCAACGTCGTCGTGCTTTCCGGGATTGGAACGAAAGAGGACTGGCGGTTCGAGGTACGCGGTGAGAGTCAGGAGACGCTCGCTGAGTTCCGAGAATACTGCCAGGAAAACGACATTCCGATAGCGATCACCGCCGTCCACGCCATGCTTCCGATCCAGGGAGAGGGCTACGAGTTGACCGAGACCCAACGCGAGGCACTGGTACTAGCCTACGAACGGGGCTACTTCGACACCCCACGCGAGTCGTCGCTCGAAGAGATCGCCGAAGAGCTCGGCATCACCCAGCAATCGCTCTCGTCACGCCTTCGACGCGGGCATCGACGCCTCATTGCAGCAACACTCAGTAGTTCGGTGTGACCGTTCGGATAGGCCCCCTGCATTAAACCCTCTGTATAATCAGTGTACTTATTGAACCGACTCAGACGGCTAGAATCAGGCTAGATGGACGCAACGGTATCTGGGGTTGGAGTCGAAGCAGTCGAGTACTCTCCGGAATCTGGGACTGTTCGCACGCAGTTTGATCAGGAGAAGACACCCGCGAGCATGGCTGTTGTCGCAACGCTGGCGGACGTAATGGATACTGATCCTGTAGAACTCGACCCGCTCCATTCCACTGTTGACGCCGACGGATTGGATGCGCTCGTCCGCGTTCGCAACGGGACGAACGGAGATGTCCACGTTGCATTCACGCACGAGGGGCACGCAATAACCGTACACAGCTACGGTGTGATCACTATCACGCCAGAACACGAACTCACAGTGGAGGAACACGAAAGGGGGCGGGAAGATGACGTCTGAGGAGACCTCGCTTGCGTCGAAGGAAGAATTAAACGTGGAGCTGAAGGCCCTCCTTCGCAGGGCCTACGAGAGTGGAATCGATGTGGAAGGCGGATTCGAATGTCGGAATGGGGTCGAACATCCTGACTGGGACGTGATCGTCACTGAAGTCGAAAAGAACGGGCATTCGGAGTGAACGACTTCGAGCGTGGCCGGATCGGTTGCAACTACTTGACCTGTGAGTGACGAACGCTGTAACCAAGATCGCATCAAACGGGTACTCTCAGCGCAACAACGGCGAGTATTACGTGCGCTCCTCGACGAGAGTTCGATATCTGCTGACCCGATTCTTCGTAAGGGAGAGACTCTCAACTCCGGGGAGTACCTCACGATTTGTTACGAACTCCATCACGTCCTACTTCCCGAATTATCGGATGAGGGATTCGTCGAGTTCGACAGGTTCGAAGACAAGGTACGGCGAGGAATAAAATTCGACGAGGTACGTCGGTTTCTTGAACAGAACGCTGACGACCATGACTAGGGCCTGTAACTGATTCGTCGCTGAATATTTCGAGGCGACCAGCGGGAGGAGGAGATGATTGGGCGCATCCCCTACCGGTGTAATAAGCACGCAACCCGACCCACCGCTTATTCCACAACAAATGATAGTCTAATCAATAAGGAACCAACAGGGCCGGAGTTACGGAGTCCCCTAGGCGCGTTCTTCGACGACGATATCACGGGCTTCCGAGACAAGGCCATCGTCGTCATCCAGTGCTTCGACGTCAAGCGCAACAGCAGCACCAATTCCGTCCTCGAGTGCGAAGTTCATCTCCACGACGTTCTCGAAGCAATTGACTATGCACTCAAGCTCACCGTGGCCCTCAGAGTACGCTCGTTCGTAGAGCGAAGTAGACAATGACTGCATACGGGACTCATCGATTGCATCCAGGAGCTCCGCCTCGGAGTACTGCTCAGCGACATCATTCCGGAGGTAGACGATGTCCATGCCCTCGTGGTCGTACTTGACGATACTCCTGAGGGCACCACTGGTCTGTTCCTCGAAGAACTCCTCGAGGCGAGACGCCATCTGGACTGCCATACCCCCGAATAGTACTCCCGGACCAAAGAACTAGTGTAGGATTTACTTGACGTAAGGAGATTATTGCCGGGAAAAACAAGCGAGAACCGCCGATAATAGGGATTAGGACAAGAGAATATACACTCCCCTCAGCCAGCAACGACCCGCGTCGGCCACCCACGGGCGTACCTAGTCGCGGGTCCAACAGCAACAACGCGCACCCAACACTCTCCCTAGAAATTATTCGATGACGCCTGAACCCATTGACGCATACATCACGAAATCCTCGCCAGAGTAGCGCTCCTGTAGCCACTCCAGCAACGCATCGGCACAATCCCCAAACTCACCCCTCCCTGCACCCCCTACGGACTTGAGGACGCTCACAGACACCCACTCACCCAAACCCGGGTCAAACCCTGATAGATGCGCGCCACCACCAAACCCAAGATACACCCCAATCACTTCCATCCGCCCACTACTCTCTGATTTGAGACCAATGAGTGGGGCCGTATGATCGAACACCTCCACGTGATCCCGTAACCCCAGAACTTCCTCTACTGAGAGCGGCCGCGAAGGAAAATCCGGGGACATACCCCCTCCAGAGAAGCCACCCACGATAACCATACCTTCGAGATACACACCAACTCAAGCACTCTTACTGGCATCCACCACCCAGGGGGTGAGATACTAGCTTACCAGTAGTTGCCAATACGGTTTCTTTATTCAGAGTGAAAGGTGAAACAGCCGTTGAGTACAGCGGACTCACGTAGCGAGCAATCCGTCGAACCCCCATTATTTGTCAAGAATGAGTCGAGAGATACGAGGGGGCGAGTTGGTTAGGCGACATTCCGGGCCTCAGGGTTATGTGCCTCAGATTCGATCTACGACTTCCTTGCGAAGACTTCTGTACCACTATCTGAGACACAAAGCGCGATTTGAGCGTTTGAAAGAGTTTTAGACGAATGCGCCGACCTACAGACGTGAACCGACGCACGTTCCTCGCAACAAGCTCCGTAGGAATCGCCGTCGGAGTCGCCGGCTGTCTAGACCTACTCAACCAAAGTGTCGATTCGGAGCAACCGGAGACCACGCCGACGAACGACGGTGCTGAAGACACAACCAACGGCTTACGCATCGTTGGAGTCTACGCTGACGACATCGAGCGCGAGTTTCTCGACGGGGAGTATCTCCTTATGAAGAATACCGGTGCGGACTCGCTTGATGTCTCGGGATACATCGTTGAGTACCCGACAGGCTACTCCCACCAGATAACGGATCTCGTGCTCGAAGCGGGCGCACAGTTCGCCCTGATGAGCCGGGATGGGGAGGACTCGGTGTTCCAAATGAGCCCGCCTCTCTATCTCCGGTATCTGGCGGCTGATACGGCACCACTACTCGGCAAGAAAGGGACCGTGCGTGTCCAAGACACGGAAGACAACCTCGTCGCCGCGGTCTCCTACGAGGATTTCGGATGTGACGGCGGACCTGAGACCGGCGACGAGATGGCGTGTCCCCACTCAAGTAGTTCGGAGAATTGAGGACAGCATCTACCCACGCAATCGCAGCGTGTACGTGGGCACGCCAGTGTTTTCCCAGACGTACGGTCAATTCCCTCCCTACACCAATTCAGATACCCCAGTTCCAGTACCCGTTCTGAATAAAGAAACCGCACTAGCAACTACTGGTACTGCTTCGAAAGCCCTCAACCGCTCGCGGCCGCTCGCGGACATCCCTCACATTCGTTCAAGAGTGGTCCACGACCACCCGCGAACCGGTTTCGCCCTTTCGGAGTCCACCAGGACACCGTTGTGCAGGCTTCCTATTCGTGTGTTTGTGTGGGCCACTGGTGGGTTCGGTGCGCTCGCCCTTTTCGAGTAGTCCGCATCACGAACAGCGACCACTACTGTTCGTTCCTCGCTCGCCCTTTCGGGACGCCAGCATCAAGTGCAGTATCGGTCCCGGGGACCGAGTACTGACTTGAAGCTGGACGCTCAGGCGGACTACCCAGGGCGCGCGCACCTGGTTGACTCCACCATCGAGCGCGCCGCTCGCCCCCACATGGGGGCGAGCGAAGGCGCGAGCGGCGCGCAGACGAGTCTGGTGGTAGTTGGTTGTCGTAGAAAACCACGACTAGGGATCGTGGTTGTCGGGCGTCGGTCGAACGCCTTCGGAACCAGTGAGTTCCAATGTCAAGTAAGCAAGCGCGTAGCAAGGTCGTTTCGGTCGAAGAACAATCGTTTGAGAAAACGGGCGAGCAGTCGGTTGATGAGGATGGATTCGAACTCGTCGATGAGACCCCGGAGCTCCGAGCGACGGTGGAGCTGGAAATCCAGGCGAAAGTGGACGCGAACCAACCTAGTAGAGTAGTCAGTACTCGTGGTGAGCGGATTCGTGGAGCAACCCTCGAAGAAGAGGAGCGGATTCGGGGCCGGGAGGCGGAGTTAGAGCGCATTCGAGGGCGCGCAAGGATCGGACGGAAGAATGGGCGAGCAGGGCGGTCACGGACGGTTGTGGCAGACCAGAGCAGGGAGCGACGTCTCGAGTTCGAGAAGCGTGCTAGGAGTGTGGACCCGTGGGTGGACCCGGAGCGCGGTGATCCCCGTGAGGAACTCACTCGGGAGGAGTTAGGAGCGGTGAACACGGAGTCGGTGCGGTTGGCCGAGGCACTGGATGGGTGGTCGCGAGCAGCAATCAGCCGACGACTCGCAGAACTCGTAGCCAACGGAACGGACGTGACGAGTGCAGTCCTCGGAGTGTTCGAACAATTACAGACCGCGCCCGGGCACGTGATTCCAATCGGGAAGCTCGAGGACATCAATCGCAAGGAGGTGAGTATCGAGGGTCGAGTCGAGGTCTTGTGGAATCCTTCGCATCCGAGCATCGCCCAGGTCGGGTTGATTGCGGACGAGAGTGGACAGACCCGTGTGACAATCTGGGAGGCCTCAAACGCCCCCTGGATTAGGGAGGGTGAGCGTGTGCGGATTCGGGGGGCTGCACGGAACTGGTACGAGGGACGCGTCTCACTCGCCGTCACTGGCTGGAGCACTCTATCCTTCCCTGAGCGCGGTCGGTGGTGGGAATAGCCAATCGTCGCAGCTCTCTTTTTGGTGTGTGCCGGACCAGCCCTGGCCCCGCCTCCCCACCCACCGCTCCGTGCTCGCTTGCTCACGGCCTTCGCCGTTCGCATCGAGGCGCTCCCACAGGGGTCGCGCCTCGCGTTCGCTGCGCGCGCAGCCACAACCTCAATCACGGCTAAGAGGGGCGCGATGAGGCGGCGTACTGGTTTTGAGAGCCGAGCCGTGTTTGTCTGCCCCCACAGGGGCGGAGGGCACACAAGAACGCGCCCTCACGCAACGATGACCAACGAACCTACTCTCACAGCCCGTGAACGCCTCCAAATACACCTCCGCGAAGCCCACCAAACAACCCGTTCCCCACTCGTCAAAGCACACCTCAACGCCGCACTAGAAGCCTGGAACGACTTACCGCCGACACCCCTCCAAGAGTGCCCGGTCTGTGGGAAAATTGGATTACCTGAGCGGATACAGCACCACGAATGTAGAGCCGAACGATAGTCCACGACGAACCATTAACGGCACATCTCTACTGTGCTCCACCAGTCAGTCTGTGTCAAACGCCGCTTCGATTGCGTTCGACCACGAACCGAAATGCCGGACGTACGTCGTATGACTATGTGAGCCATGATTAAGCCGTATCGAGAGGGTCAGTTGCCGCCGGCTGTCGTTTCTCTCGCTCGTTCACGGCTCTCGTCACTCGTTACCAACCAGTAGAAGAACGGCTCGTGCGTCCCGGCGACGCTGGCGGTCACGAAGGTGTACTCCCCGCGTGTAGGGTCGTCGTGAAGCGTCACCGACTTCGAATTCTCGTCGACGCTCGCAGTCACGTAGACAGCATCCCCGGGTTCAAGTGGCGCGTCCGTCGTAACGGTCCCGAACTTGTCGCCGAAGCTGACATGGTCCAACGCATACTCGTTACTTGCGCTGACCCTGAACGACGCGTTCGCCGGGAGAGTGACCCCGCCAGTGTTCCTGATTTCGAACGCGTGGCCGTCCTCGACGATCGACAGCGAGAGCTGTGGGACGTCGCCGATCCACGACGGCGGGCCGGACCAGTCGATACCCGTTTCCAGTGTGATCGAGGAGTTGACGCGTCTGGTGGTGTCGTCGCGGTCCTGAACGAAGGACTTCTCGGTGTTGTAGACGACGCCGTCGGGCGTGACGAGCGCGGTTCCCTCGTAGGAGGTTAGGGACGTGCCCCAAGAGGTTGGCGAGGGCTCGTCGGCGGTGAGTTGAACGAACGTCCGACCGCCGCGCTCGACGGTGCCGTTGACGCTGTAGTTCCCACTTATGAAGGCGTTCTCGAGGGCGTGCTGTGGGCCGAACGTGTCGTCACGCGTCCAGGCTCTGGCGATGGCGGTGTCATTCTGCAGGACTTGGTACCCCGTTCTGTTGGGGATGGTCACCCGGGAGTAGCCGTGCGAGCCCGTCGAGTAGAACTGCTCCGCGGTTCGTATTCCGTCGGTCGTCCGGTTGAACGTGCTGTAGTACGGCGTTGGGCTCGCACCGCGCGCGTAGGTGCGGACGTAGGTATCGTTCGAAACCTCCCACTGTTGGGTGAACACCATCGGTTCGTTCGCCGTCGCCTCGAAGTGCGCGTCGGCGAGGGCCGAGGCGTTCGTGAGTGTACCGTTGTCTGCGACGCCCGGCGGGTACTGCTCGACGGAGGCATTCGGTGACCAGGTACTGGTCGGGGTGGTCGTGTCGCTCGTGGTCGTGTCGCTCGTGGTCGTGTCGCTCGTGGTGGTGTCGGTGCTGGTGGGGGGTGTCCCGGTGGTACAGCCGGCGGTGACGAGGAGGAGGGCGACGCAGACGGCGAGTGCCGCGCGTCGTGTCGGGGGCTTCATGGGATGAACCAATAATGTGGTGGTGTAAAAACAACGTGGTCGATGGACCGCTTTCGACACATTGTCTCTTGGTCCTCTACGGCTGTGGTGGGACTTTCGACGAGGGGCGACAGATTGCTTTCCTGTACGACGCGGATGCTGGACTGCTCACGCGGTGGTGTTTTCGACTCTCCTGCCCGTTCGTTTGGTGTAGTATCTGTACTTAGCAATCTAGCGGAATGTCGGAGAATCACCGATTAGTCGACAGCGCCCTTTCCCGAAACGACCAGTAACAAAATTGCATACCTAGCGGTGCGATTCGATTTTGATGATTGGGTTACCGTTTTTGTCAGCAATGATCGTCGCGGTCGTCGTATCCGCTTCAAACTGGAGGGTCATCTTGAGATTGTGGTCTTGGAAGAGGGCGTCGAGTGCGTCAGTGTTAATATCGTCACTGATGCGCCATTCCTGATCGATTATCTCCTCGTCGTGAGCCGCTGCAATCGCCGATACGACCGCTACGCTTAACGTGTCGCCCGCTTCTGGCTCGTAGTAGAATTCTTCAGTATGTCCCACACCGCTATTTGGAGGGTCAACGGGAAACCCGCTATTGCCATTATAAGTCCCGGTAGTTGCCTCCCCCTCGCCAGGTCAAACTGATTCTCTGTACTTAGCGACAGTGAGTGTCAGAGAATCACCGATTATTCGACACGGCTAGTTCCCGAAATGACCGGTAAGCAGAGTTGCGAAGAAACCGAGGCCTTGTCACAATCCGAATACATATATCTGGTGGCAATCTTTCCGGGTTTCATGGGATGTGCTCAGTGTGGCAAAAGCGATGCCGCTCTAACGAAGGTTGAATACAAGGTTGAAGAGGGCGAAACAATTCCCTTGTGTGCCGATTGTCGGGACGAATTCAAAGATGGCGGGCTCGTTAAGGCGGTTTCTCTGGTTGACCAGTAGGTCATCTGTACTGAGCAATCCAGCGGGCTGTCGGAGAAGACCGGATTGTTCGACAGGGCAATTTCTATAAGTAGTCAGCAAGCAGAATTATGAACGGATTGCTGAAGTCCACAGTTCGTATCAGAGGGTACCCTCTCATGAGGACACTCTACTGGTTCATTTGTAAGAGGGGTCTTGGACTATTCGCTTAGAAGGGGGAATGACCGGATGATACAAAGGACCTGTCTGTGTTGGAGATATTATTATGGACGTGGGTGAGACGGTAGAAGTTGAGATTGGTGAACGCCATGACGGTTATCTCAAGGCTGAGCGGGATGGAAGTCGGTTTAGCATAGCAGGCGAAGGCTCGATTGGAGATACGCGAAAAATTCGGATTGTGAAGAACCAAGGAGGCCCCTTCATCGCAGTCACTGAAGGTGCGACGCTCCGCCTCAGGATCGACGAAGTCGTCGATGAGTCGACTGTCAGGGCCGACCCCTCGTATGGTCCTGTATTAATCGAAGCTTCGCTGTCTCCGGGTGATTGGTGGCAATGTGTTGTAACTGGTGTTCAGGAAAGCCATGTCACTGCAAAACCTAGGAAGTACATCCCTCGAAATAGCGACATCCCACGAGGTGACCTGCCTGATGATTCAACGCAATCTCTTAATCACTTACTTAGTGGGCGAAAGCTCTGACGCAGTAATACGAATGCAGAGTTAATGGACGAGGATCATTCTCTGCAGCAAGCGATAGTCCCGGTCCGTGTCGCAGAATGGATTCTTCGACAGTGCTATCTCTCGAAATAGCCGGTAAACAGAATTGCGGATTCACCGGCAACTGTCCGTGGCAGTCATTGGTGAGGAAGTGACTATGTTCATATCGGGGGAAGATACAACTGGGCGGGTCGGGTTGTGTTGTCCATGCGTCGTCGAGCCCTCCTCACCAGTCTCGTTGGCAGTACTGCACTCCTCGCCGGATGCATCGCTGATGCGCCGACAGGTAACTCCGAAGATACGCCCTCAACGGACTCCAGTACTGCGTCTCCAAGGGAGGTGTTTAATCCGACTGGGCGGGCGACGATTCGCCCACTTGACGAGCCGCTCATCCAGCACGGGCTAACCGCGGACTCCGAGCAGTATCTATACGGTCGATTGTTCTCTCCCGATGATACCGTCCCCGTCACTGATAGCGCGGATGCAAAATGGCTCGCTGAACGGGTTGACGAACTGTCCAGCGATCAGTTCGCGGTTTTGACGAACCTTCGGACTGCAGGCGCTTCCCCCGCTCATTTCTGGCCAACGCCAACTGGTGCCACGTGGGACGACGAAGGCCTTCACATCCAACTGGAACGCCAAACAATTTCAACCACCGTCGAAAGTGACGAGGCCGTCGGCGTTGCACTCACCGTCTACCAGTATACTGGCAAGCAACCGACGGATGTGAGGCTCGTCTTCCCGAGTGGAGCAACTCTCCCAATCGGGACGTGAGACTTCGAGAACTGTACGCTCTGTACTGAGCGAAAGGTCCCTGTATCTATGTCGGAGAATCACCGATTATTCGACACGTCTAGTTCCCGAAATGGCCGTTAAGAAGAGTTGCGTATCTCCCAGGGAACAGGGCGCGATTGTGCAGTGGGAGCAATAGATACCGGTATAGATCGAATCTGAGCGAGTCTCGTGTATAAACGACTGACGGTTCGGTGTTTGGACTTGGGTATCGAGTTAGGGTTGCAGGAGGTGTGATTCCAAGGGTGCGAGTCAGCGGAACTAAATATCCTTCAGACGGGAGTATAGACGTGAAGCGGCGTAATCTCCTCGCCCTCCTTGGGGCGAGTACAATCGCCGGTGGTTCCGCTGTATTGAGTGTCCTCGGAGATGACAAACACACGAAGCTCAACGACATTATGGTTCAGAACCGGGCTGACAAGCCCCAGCAAGTAGTCGTTCAGGTTTTCGGCGGTGACACGATTGTCACAGATGAGACGTTTTCACTCGCAAAAGACGATATGTCCGGGTCAAAAGCTATGGTGCCCTGTGAATGGCGAGACGCATCAGGGCCTCTCTCCGTCCGTGTTCGACTTGTTGAATCATCTGACTGGGACACGCGGCATCTCGATGAGGCAACCGATTCGTCTGCGGTAGTGGAATATATTGTGGTGATCGGGGGGGAGGAAACGCCGTCCGGGATCGACTTCTATATCTCACAGAACTCAGAATACTCCCCGTGTTCTGATATAAAATGACACCAGCTGCGACGAACTCACGATAGACGTGAACCGCCTCGGGATCAAGCCTCGAGGCACTCGGCCTGTTCCGCCTGTAGATATGCTTATTTATAGAAGTGTTTATTCACAAGAGTTTATTTGTGGATTGTAGGCTCTCCAATGCCTCTCATCAACAGCGATAAAACTCGGAGAGATGCATACCTCGCCGTCGCATTCTTCTGTATAATCTCGGTGATTGCCCTCCCGATTGGCGCGTTCTTAGCCTATCGAGCGTGGAAGATTCATCGGAAGATCTCCAACCCTCAGGACACCTTATCAGGGTAATCGGGTGACTGTTCACTCGGTTGGACGGGGCCGTTGAACTCCTGATCTACTATCCGAAATCGATGATTTCAGAGTCGGACGGAAGAATCAACTACACCATTGTACGACTGTACTTCGCAATCCAGCGGGCTGTCGGAGAACACTGGAATCGACGACAACCGCCGTCGTACTTTCGCTGATTGTTCGACAGGCCCATTCCCTGAAATGGCCGGTAAACAGAATTGCCTATTGATTGTTTTTTGGCTCGCGAAAAGCATTATACTTGGAAGAACAACACGGTTGATATGGTCATCTCAACGAAGTCGGTATGGGACGAAGTGGCGGACGAGCTTTCGGACGGCTCGGTAATTGAGTACGAAAACGCGACGGTTTACGGCGATTTTGAACAGGAACAGGTTCTTCACCAAGGCAACGTCCGTATTCTCCCGAATAGTTGGATTGCTTTACCAACCGGTCGTCTCCTTTCTCCCGAAGCAGTACATCATATTGACCCATAGAACCTCTGTACTGAGCGAACGGTCCCTGTATCTATGTCGTAGAAGAGGGGAATCGACGACAACCGCCGTCGTACTTTCACTGATTATTCGACATAGCTAGTTCCCAAAATGGCAGTTAAGCAGAATTGTGTATTTACAGTCGGTAGATTAGGGGATATTGATGGGTTCTCCCGCGTCGTTGAGGTTGACCCAGATGTCTCCAGTGTGTTTCACGACGACCTCGAACTGGGACTTCGTCTCGTCTTGGCTTGTCAGGGAGTTGAACGAGACGACTTCATGGTTTGCGTGTTGTTTTGAAGCGGCGGTCAGACTGTAGATGCCGGCTCCTGTTTCGAGGGATTGCCCAACAGTAATGGGTTTGCCATCGGCCGGTGCCTCGAACGTACTCCAGATGGGGCGTTCAGTATGTCCCTCCGGAGGACCATACACCAGCGTCAACCGGACGCGTTCCTTCTCGCCGGTGTCGCTTCGAACGAGAATTTGCTCGATGGGCGACTCAACGGCTTCCGGGGACGTGGATTCGTCACTGGGAGAGGTGGTAGAACAGCCAGCAAGCCCACTGAAGGTTACTGCACTCCCAGCGAGGAAGGCTCTCCGAGAAATGACCGAGGACCAATCGACCATAGCATTCCTCTCGGTCTAAGGGGGAAATATCTTCTGTACTTAGCAATCCAGCGGGCTGTCGGAGAATACTGGGATCTCCGACAGAAACTCTCCGTTTCACCCTCGAATCGACCCGGTTGAGGGAACGATTCCAGAATTTCCGTCGCACCTCTCGAGATAGGTGACAGCGACGATGCAGATGAGGGATTACGACGACCAAGACGGTCGCAAAATCTGGCTGAACAAAGAAGAAGCAATGGAGTTCCTGAACACGGTCGCGGACACCGAGAAGTGTATCGCATTCACCCTAGAGGTGCGCTGTGGGATGCGCTGCAAAGAGATCGTGGATTACGCCGAGTTCGGTTCTCAGTCCTGCCCTTGTTCGTCTCCGCCAGCATCAGGCAACGTGAACGAAAACGTCGTCCCCTCGCCTGGTTCGGATTCGACCCAGATATCGCCGCCGTGGCGCTCGATGATGCGTTCACAGAGTGCCAGACCGAGTCCTGTCCCAGGGTGTTCGTCGCGACTGTGTAGGCGCTGGAACACCTCGAAGACGCGTTCCTGGTTCTTCGTGTCAATGCCGATTCCTTCGTCACTGATCGAGATGGCCCACTCGTCGCCGTCGCGTTCTGCCGCCACGTGAATTCGCGGTGGGGCATCACCGCTGTACTCGATGGCGTTGTCCAGGAGGTTCTGGAACACTTGGCGCAACTGGCTGGCGTCCCCTGCCACCGTGGGGAGGTCTTCGATGGTGATGTCGGCGTCGCGTTCCTCGATTTTCACCCCGAGGTCCTCGCAGATGTCGGCGACGATGGTGTCTAGGTCGACGGGTTCGAACGGGTTGCCCTGGGTCTCGACTCGCGAGTACGCCAGGAGCCCCTGTATCATGTCCCGCATCCGCTCGGCGCCGTCGACCGCGAACTCGACGAACTCCTGACCGTCCCCTTCGAGATCCTCGGTGTAGCGGTCCTCCAGCAACTGGAGGTAGCTGGAGATCATCCGGAGCGGTTCCTGAAGGTCGTGGGATGCCGCGTACGCGAACTGCTCGAGGCGCTCGTTCGACTCCTCGAGTCTGCGCTGGTACTCCTTCTGGTCCGTGATGTCCTGCACCACTACCATCCCCGCGTATATCTCGCCGGCAGCGTTCCGTACTGGGAGCGTGTGCGCCAGCAGGTCCCGGTCTGGCAGGTCGACCTCGAACGTACTCGACTCACCCTCGAAGACCGCGTGGAAGTTCGGCTCGATGTCCGTGACGAGGTCGTCGGGATACCGGGCGTAGATGTTGGTGCCGACGACATCCGCTGAATCAATCCCGAGGTCCTCTAGGAGTTCGCCACCGACGATATCGTAGGTGAGGTTCTCGTTGAACAGCCCGACGGAGCCGCCAGGGAAGTTGTCGACGAGCGTCCGGTAGCGGCGTTCGCTCTCCTTGAGTTCGCGTTCGCGATTTCTCTGCTCGGTGACGTCCTGTGACACCCCGAGGGCAACGAACACGTGACCGTCATCGTCAAAGACCGGAACAATCCGGATTCTGTAAATACGGTCGTTGGACTCCACTTGGAACGTGCTCGACTCCCCATCGAAGGCGGCCTCGTAGCGGGGGACGAGTTCGTCGGCCAATTCTCGAGGGACGGCTTCGCTAACCTGTTTCCCCTCGATATCCTCTGCGGGGGCGCCGGCCTCTTCGAGGGGTTCGCCGCCGACGGTCTGGTAGGTAAGGTCCTCGTCGACGAGAGCCACGGCCCCGTTGGGGAAGTTGTCGACGAGCGTCCGGTAGCGGCGTTCGCTCTCCTCGACTTCGCGCTCGCGCTTCCTGCGCTCAGTGACTTCCTTGAACGTGAAGATAGCGCGTTCCAGCTCGCCGTCCTCGTTCCACTGGGGAGCACCGTTGACTGACACCCAGACGCGTTCTCCGGACGGGCGGTGGAGGCCGATAATCTGGTCGTGTATCTCCGTTTCCTCCGCTACAATGCGGTCGAACGGTGCCTCGCCCGCTTCGAGGGGCTGGCCGTGTTCGCCGACGAGCCCCCACCGCGAGTCGTCGTGCGTGAACTCGTTTATTTCCTCGCGAGAGCGGCCGTAGATCTCCTCCGCACGTTCGTTCGCGAACGCCAGCGTGCCGTCGCCGTCGACGACCGTGATACCGACCGGGCTCGTCTGGACGATTCCCTCGACGACATCCCGGTTCCCTAGGAAATCCTCCTCAGTTGTGCCCCCGGGATCTCTCATACACACTGTCAAGGGCTGCACCGTGTAGAACCCTACGCCCGTATCCCCGTCACGTGTGGCGATTGATAGTTGCTGTCCTTCGTAGACCGAATCCCACAGGAATCGTTCCGAACCGTGGTCAGTTTCTTCTTATCCCTCGTCGGACTCCTGCTCCTAATTGGACCGTGAGCGACCGGACGCCCACTGAGCGAGTCCCTCCCTTCAAGACAACCTACGGGCAGAGCGACTGCGGGACACTCCGTTGTAGCCTCCGAGGTACACGGTGTCTCAGTCGGCCGCACAGGCACACTCGCCGGTACACCCGCAGCTCTTCGCTCCGAGGAGGCCAGGGACCTTGACGTACATGACGACACCTACAATCACTCCCGTGCCTGCTAGGAGGACACCGGGGAGCGTTCCGAGGGCGTTGATTGCGGCTGGGTCCGGGGGAAGCACTGCACCGATACTGAAACCGATAACCACGGCCGCGAGGATGCGCACCAGCTTTGGCGTAATGAGATTGCTTTGGCGGATGTTCATGGCCTATCCACTGAAGGACTGATGATAGAATACTTAACAGTTACTCCTGCCTGAAGGGTGTTTTCTCCTTGTATCTAGACTCTCTACGAGCGTGAGCCACCAGGTCACCACGGCCCTGGTTTGTATTCACGGGCGAAGATGACCGTTCCGTAAGGCGATCGGCAGAATCGCTTTACGCCTCGCTGGCCCTAGGTCGGGTATGTCGTCATCGGGCCCCTCCAGGGATGACTATGGTGAAACGCTCGCCCTCTTTGACCAGCGCGATGACCCAACTGAACCCCTCACGACACCAGAAATCGCAGACTCGCTCGAAACGGCCCGAGAAACCGTCTACAAACGCCTCGAAAACCTGGTGAGCCGTGGTAAGCTAAAGTCAAAGGACATCAGTGCCGATGCCCGTGTCTGGTGGCGACCACACACGGACAGCAAGTCCGTCGGAGTGTCTGAGGCCGAGATTACTGAATCAATTGTTCGCCAGCTATTCGAGAACGCCCCTAACCCCTATCTGATTGTACAACCGGACGAGTACGAAATCGTGGCCGTCAGCGACACATACTTAGAGGCGACCATGACCGAGCGTGAAACGATCCTCGGCCAGACACTATTCGAGGTCTTCCCAGCGGACCCTGAGGACCCCGACCCAGAAGGCGCCCCTCGGCTGCGACGCTCGCTTGACCGGGTCACCGAGCAGCGCGAGGAAGACGTCATGCCAGTGACGCACTATCCTGTTCCAGACCGCGACGCCACAAATAACCAGTTTGAGGATCGCTGGTGGAGCCCGGTCAATACTCCCCTATTCGATGCGAGGGGGAAGCTCTTGTATATCATCCACCACGTTCAGGACGTCACGCCACTCGTTGAAACCTCCCCGGGAGAAGATGGAGTGGATCTAAGCGACGAACTAGAAGTGGAGAAGTCTCACCTCACGGCGGATATGCTTCTGAAGAGTCGGAAACTCTACGAAGCCCGAGAGGAGGCGTACGAGCGGGAAAAGCAGCAACAAGCCGTTGCCGACCTCGGGCAGGTCACCCTCGAATCAAGCGACCTCGACGCTCTCATGAACGAGGCTGCCCGTACGGTCGCCGACGCCCTTGACGCCGAGTACAGCGCCGTCTTCGACCTCGAAACCAACGCCGAGGCACTCCTACTCCGGCAGGGAGCCGGCTGGGACGAGGGAGTCGTCGGGAACACGAGGATGGAGGCTGTCGAAGCGGAGTCTCAAGCCGCGTACACCCTGGAGAACGACTATCCCATCGTCGTTGAGGACTTACACACGGAAACACGATTCAGTGGGCAGGCCTTGCTGACGAACCACGACGTCCGGAGTGGCATCAATACGGTTATCGGGCCGTGCGAGGACCCATGGGGAATCCTCAGTGTGCACGATCCAGAGCCCCGGGAATTCAGTGAGGACGATGTCTCTTTTGTGGTGAGTGTGGCGAACATTCTCGCGGAGGCGATCGAACGCGAGCAATACGAGACCCGGTTGGAACGCTTGATCCGGAAACTGGAGGAGTCAAACGAGCGCCTCGAGCAGTTCGCGTACGCGGCGTCCCACGACCTTCAGGAGCCACTGCGGATGGTTACCAGCTACCTCAAGTTAGTAGAGTCCCGGTACTCCGACGAGCTCGACGAGGACGGCGAGGAGTTCATCAAGTTCGCGGTCGACGGAGCTGAGCGGATGCGGGCGATGATCAATAGTCTGTTAGCGTACTCACGGGTCGAAACGCAGGGCGACCCGTTCGAGACCGTGGACCTCGACGTCGTGGTCAAAGATGCTCTGGCTGATCTCCAGTTTAGAATTGATCGACACGACGCCGAAGTTGTCGTGGGAGAGTTGCCCGTAGTCCGAGGAGACGGGGGGCAACTGCGGCAGGTATTCCAGAACCTGCTCGACAATGCAATCGAATACAGTGGAGAGAAGACGCCCTCTGTCGAGGTTTCGGCCGAACGCGACGGCAACGAGTGGGTGATCTCGGTGGCCGATGAGGGTATCGGTATCGATGAGGACGATGCAGAACGTGTCTTCGAGGTGTTCCAGCGCCTCCACTCGCGTGAGGCCCACTCGGGAACGGGGATTGGGCTAGCGCTTTGTGACCGGATTATCGAGCGCCATAACGGCGACATCTGGATTGAATCTGAATCTAGTGAGGGCGCCACATTCTCGATGTCGCTCCCCCCAGTACCGGAGTCGGAGAGCGAACCACGGTAATCGGGCTCGCCCGCTGGGAGTCGAAAATACGGTCCACTAGTCTTGGAGTTCTTTTTGGAGGTAGCTGATTGGGTAGATACTGGTTGCACCGGGGGCGTTGAGTCGGAATTGTTGTGGGGGCGTGTTCCGACTATACGTCTTATCCACCCGGGGCTTGCCCGTACTGGGATTGTAGAGTGTTTCGAGTACTTCGTGGGCGTCTTCTCGATTCAGCACGACCCAGATCGCCTCCACTGGGTCACACGACGCCATCTTATCGTAATCATTCACGATGGCTTCCGCGCGGTCGTGATTGATGCGTTCGGCCTCAACCACGACCACAATCTCCCCATTCGCGTCCAGGCCCGCACAATCGAGGCGATGCCCATCTCCTAGTTCGTAGTATGTCTGGACCTCGACCACCTCCGAATCCGGGTCTTCCTGGAATTCTTGGACGAGGAATCGTCGGGCGGCCTCGTTCAAACAGACGTGCTGGGCGGACTCCTCAAGGTCACCAGCACCATGGCCGTAGTCGATTCCCTCGCGATAGGCTTCACCAATGACCGAACGTCCCTCCGGTGGAACCGAGTATAATCGGTGTGGGTGGTCGCCATCGCGTCGCAGCACACCAGCCTCAATCAACTCCTCGAGCTCCCCCGCTTCGATTCCGACGTACTCCTGTAATCGGAGCATGCTGTCCCCGACGATATCGTACTCCAGTCGGTCGTACCGGAGTTGCTGGGCATTATACACCGCCTGCAAGAACAATAACTGAGGAATCGACCACGGAGAGTCAGTGATTTCACTCGGGGCGAGTTTGAGGTTGAACTCACACACCGGAATGTTGTCCCGCTTCACATCGCCCATTGAGTAGCAGCACTCGATGGCGCGACGCAATCCCTCGATGGAGGGGTCGTACCGGTTCTGGCACCGACTACACCTGAGCGCGTGCGCCTGCTCATCATACGCCACCACCCTCGGGAGGCGCTTCGTATACGGTAAGAGCGAATCAACACGCGTAACCGACTGTGTACTCACGGACTCTTCGTCCTCAACCTCGTCTCCGTCTTCCTCTTTGGTGTCCGATTCGTCGTCCACTTCCTCATCAGGGTTGGTTTGTGGGAGACCAGCTTCTCGTAGCGTCCGTGATTCTGCGTTTTCGAGTGCAGCCTGGAACCGGGCTTCCTCACTCTCCGAAAGTGGGGCGTCGCTTGCGGGGTGGCCGTTTGGTGCGGGGAGTGATTCCGTGAGGAATGGCCTGGGTGTCGCTTCGTCGAACCCCGAGCCCGGTCGCACCAACCAATTCCCACGCCTTAGTGCGCTCAGACGCCGCGCCACCGCCTCCGGCGGCATTCCCTCCGTCGCCAGGACCTCTGCGAGGTCGTCCCTGACGGAGACGTTCCCAACGATGAACGTGGCCGTCTCATTGAGCGCTTCAAGATACGTCTCATTCTCTGGGTCAGGCGAATCGAGTTGCCGGGGAAACTGCACGCCAAGCGTCATCGACAACTCGAATGAGCGACCCTGGGAGAGGAGGGTGTCGACGAGTGAGGTATCAGCAACGTCGGCGGCCTCCTCGAGATACACATTCACCAACGCGACCTCGGACTCAGGAGTGTTCTGTGAGCGGGCTTTGAGCGCACTCCAGAGATTCGAGAGCAACGCAAGTGTCAGCGTACGCTTCACCCCCGCCTCCATGCCACCGAAGTCGAAGACAATGACCGAATCCTCACTGATGCACTCAGAAAAATCAAAACGAGCCCCCTCCCCGTTCTCGGCGGTGTGTTCGAATAGTGGGCCGAGTCGGCCGTCTGTGGCGATGCTGTCTGCCCGGCCGATCGCGCCGGTCATGACCTTCTGGAAAATATCGCGGTCGCGCTCAAGCAAACTCTCAAAATACGTAGCGAGGCGGTCATCAGAAACCGGGGGTGTCGCACGTTGTTCTTGAGTGCGACGCAACGCCGCATACAAATCCGCATGCGAGAACGAATCCTCACCGTGAATCGGGTCGAAGAGGGCTTTAACGTGATTCCGGAGGACTTTCACGGATTCCTGGGCCTGCCCGTACTGCTCTGCACCCATCACGCCTTGGAGGAGTTCTTCGTAGTGGCTTGCCTTTCGTGAGCGTGCTTCCTCGTGGGGGACACCCGCCTCGAGGAGACGGGTGATATCGAAGAACGTGAGCGCAGGCAACACCCGAGTGAAATCAAAGTAGTGGACGTCCTCGAGGTCGCCGTAGGCCGCGAAATGCGCTCGGAGGTATTCTAGTGCGGTGCCCCCGCCTTTCGTATCGAAGACGATCGCCGGGCCATCCGTCGCGATTGTATTCGTGAGCATCGCGGTACACTGCAGGACGGATTTACCCGACCCAGTGTCACCAACCACGAGGACGTGGCGAGTCTGCTGGGCGGGCGGCAGTATGAGTGGGTGGCCGTAGGGCTGGCGGTCGCGCGTAAGCGGCATACCAAGTGCCATACCCGGCCCGCGATACCTGCCTAGAAGTTCTGGGGGTGGCAATGGAATCCCGATTCGCTCCGGGGACCGCGTTGCCAGCGCGCGTCGACCACTGGGAGTGAGGCCAGCACCCCCAAGGAGGCAGAAACCCGGGAGCTCCTCGGGGGCGACGATGAACCCCGTGCTTTCGTGTGGAACCCACGGCAGGTAGCTTCGCTTCGCATCATAGGATACTCGCCCGACGAGACGGTCACAGACTGCTTCGAAGATCTGGGTTCCCGGTGGATACCCTGGTCCAGCGTAGAGTTCGTCGTCAGTAGTCACCCTACCCGTGATGGTGTGGGTCTCACCGCCTATTGATGCGAAGACGCTCCGGAGTCGTTTTGCTGCACTATCGGCATCGGTCGGTGACTCGTGGGTGAGTGCCACCGCGCGTGCACTCATTCGGAAGGTGCGCCGGAGCGTCCGCCCTCGAATACCTTCGATTCGGTGTTGATCAGCTCTTGGGGGCGTGTAGGATGCTTCGGTCTCGTCGTCTCTCGGAACGATGGCTTCGAGAACGCGATCTTGGACCGTCCCGAGTCCACGCTCTAGGTCGTAGATTGTACTATCGGCCTGAGTCGTCCAGTCACCACCAGGACAACAGACGGCCTGATAGATGACCGGGACGTCGACGTCCTGCATCGTCTCGACTAGTGTGGCCAATGGAATCCGCCGAGACTCCGCTTGTGTGGGGTGCCCGCGTGACTGGGTGTGTCGCTTCGATGGCGTACGAGGTTCGTTGGCGTTCGTGAAGTCCTCGAATGACCTCAGGGGTGTCTGCCAGTCGTCCCGGCGTACAGTACGGCCGCGGTAGGTGACGCCCGCAACGTAGGGGGGACCTCGCGTACCCGCGGAATGCGTAGCACTGGTGTTGGTGGTTGAGTTGTCTGGTCGTGTTTGTGGGAGTGAACGTGGGAGGTGTTCTTCGATGTGCCGGGGGTGCCATTGGGCTTCTCGTAGCTCGTAGGTGTTGGGCAACGCAGTCCGCAGAACGCTCTTGAGTTGAGAGAATAGGTCTGCGTGTGTCGTCCCGGCGAGATAGCGGATGGTCGTATCTGGTCGCCCGTCAGAGACGAGGACCCATTCTATGAGTGGTGTTTGTGATGAACGACCCAGGACCGCGCGAATCCCGGTTTTCGTCTCGCTGTCGAGGAGTGCGTGCAGGGAGTCCATCGCACGCCCAATCGTTCGTGCGTCGAGTGGAGTCTCGGACGGACGAATCTCGAGGTATGTACGAGGGGTCACCGACTCAGGCGGTGCTTCGAGTTCGGAGTAATGTTTGAGTGGGAGCGCTGACTCGGCTTCTTCGACGATATCTGGGTGGGCGGTATCGGGTTCAGTATTAGGAGTATTTGGGGTCGACATATACGGGGGCCATCTGGGCTGATTTTCGGGGTAGCGAGTCAGCCCACTCACTAGGGGGTAATTAGTTGCATTTCTGTTGAACAGGACAGTCAACGCCCGTGAACACTCCGCTCGCGCGGATTATCCCACTCTCAGTGGTTTCCTGGCTCGGGTGAAACCCGACGCGCATGTCTTTCTGGGTGACAGGGCCAGCGCGCACTTGTGCCGAGACGGAAACCCCCGTCAGTGACACACAACGGCCAGCGCGAGAATCTCGCCCGTCGAGGAGTCCCCCTGTGGGGAAGCCTGTTGGGCAGACGAGGATTCCACGCCGTCTACGTAGCAATGATTGCTCCCACTATTCTGGTCTTCTCTCCTTTTTAGACCCTGATGTCAGCACCGAGTTCGGGTGCCCGAGCATCGTATCCGTCCCCGCGGAGTTCCGACGCGAAGTCGGCACAGCGATCCCCGTGATTGACGAGAACCTGGCTCCCGCGGTACTCGTCGAGGAACGACAACAGGCCGTCGCGGTCGGCGTGCGCAGAGAAGTCGTGGCTCTCGACCTGCGCGGCGACGCGACGGTGGCGGCCGTCGAGTTCCGCACTCCCGGTCTCGAGGAGTTCGCGGCCGGGCGTTCCCTCGACTTGGTAGCCCGTGAACGCGACCTTGTGCTGGGGGTTGCCTGCGATGGCGGGGACGTAGGTCATCGCGGGGCCGCCCGCGAGCATCCCGGCGGTGGTGACGATGGCGGTCTGCTTCTCGGCGATGCGACGCCGCTGGCCGTTCCGCGTGCTCGCGTCGACGAAGCGCGCGTGGCCGCAAGCCCGGCCGAAGGCGTCGGGGTCGCGGAGGAACCCGGGAGTCTCCCGGAACCGCCTGGTGACCGCGACCCCCATGCCATCGACGTAGCACGGCACGTCGTGGGCATCGCAGACGAGCATCGCCTCCTGGGTGCGCCCGATGGCGAACGCGGGGACGACGACGGTGCCGCCCTCGTGGATGGTCTGGGTCACCGAGCGCGCGAACCCCTCCTCGACGGTCGCGCGGTCGGGGCGGGTGACGTCCGCGTACGTGGACTCACAGAGAACGATGTCCGCGTCCGGGCGCGCGGTCGTCCCTGAGAGTAGGCGCTGGTCTTCTGTGTTGAAGTCGGCGGTGTACAGCAGGCGCGTGTCGCCGTCGTCGACGAGGACGTGGGCGCTCCCGGGGATGTGACCGGCGTTGAAGAACGTCACCTCGTGGCCCGCGGCGTCGAAGGACTCCTCGTAGTCGTGGGTCTCGGAGACTTCGCCGAGGCGGGCGACCTCGGTGTGCGTGAACGGGCAGTCGTAGCGGCCGCCGCGGTCGTTCCACTTGTGGTGGTCGCCGGGCGCCATCCCTTGGAGTTTGAGCGTGTCTGTCGCGAGGAGGCGTGTGAGGTCCCGGGTCGGCGGTGTCCAGTGGATGGGTGGGCGGCGGTCGCCGGAGAGGAGTGCGGGGAGGAGGCCGACGTGGTCGAGGTGGCCGTGGCTGGCGACCACGGCGTCGGGGTCGACGGAGTCGACGGGGAACTGCGGTGGGGTGCCGGACTGCATGCCGTAGTCCAGCAGGAGGCGGTCGTTGACGAGGATGGCGCTCCGACCGACCTCACGGGCGCCGCCGAGGAACCGGATCTGCATTGGCGGGGTGTAGTGTGGCGGGGCGTTTCATGCCGTCGGTCCGCAGCGCTCGCCGACCGCAGACTGTTCCTGACCTGACCCTCGAACCCCCACCGCGGCTCTGCGCGGGGTTTAGGGGGTTCGCGGACGTACCTCCGTACATGAACGAGTCCTATTCGAGACGACAGTTCGTGGCTGGCGTCGGCGTCGCAAGTGCAGTGGCACTCGCAGGTTGTGGAGGTAGCGGCGGGGACGGCGACGGTGGCGGCGAGATGACCGACCCAGGGGGCGGTGGTGGCGACGAGACGACGGAGACGACGGAGACGACGGAAACGACCGAAACAGGGGGCGGCGGTGGCGGCGGGAACGTCGTCGCCGCGGGACCGGACGGGGAACTGGTGTTCGAACCCGAGGAGATCACCGTCTCGAGCGGGGACACCGTGACCTGGGAGTTCGAGAGCCCGAGCCACAACGTCTCCGCGTGGCCGGAGATGGACGATCAGGTGTCGATTCCGGAGGGTGCCGAGGGGTTCGGGACGATGCCGGAGGACGGTGACCCGTACGCCACCGTCGCGCAGGGCGAGACGTTCGAGCACACGTTCGAGACGACCGGCGAGTTCACGTACGTCTGCGTGCCGCACGCGGCGTCCAACATGGTCGGCACCGTCGTCGTCGAGTAACGCACCCCCAACCGCACTCCACGCGAGCCGGTCTCCTTCTCGAACGCTACCGATACTCACTGGAGCCTGTGGGGGTCCACACGCGCCTTACCAACGACCTCACTAACATATTCGGCCGCGTTCCCGACTTCCTGTACTCTGCTTGCTGGTTTACGTGGAACCCACTCTGAGGCCCAGACGAGGCAAGAGTATGAGGGAACACTCACGACGTACGTTCCTGGCATCGGTAGGTGCAGCGAGCGCGCTCGCGCTCGCGGGCTGTTCCTCCGGGTCCGGGGAGAGCGACGACGGCGGTGGCGACACGACGACCACCGCGTCCGACGACTCCGGGAGCAGTGGTGACTCGGGGTCGTTCACGGAGACCAGCACCGTCGAGATGAACGACGAACTCGCGTTCGCGCCGAAGCAGATCCAGGTGTCGGCGGGGACGACGGTGACCTGGGAGAACGTCGGTGCGGTCGCCCACTCGGTCACCGCCTACGAGGACGAGATCCCCGACGGCGCGGCGTACTTCGCGTCCGGCGGGTTCGACAGCGAGAGCGCCGCCACCGACGCCTACCCCGACGAGGGGAACATCGAGGAGGGCGGCACCTACGAGCACACGTTCGAGACGACCGGCACGTACGAGTACTACTGCATCCCCCACGAGATGAACGGGATGGTCGGCACTATCAAGGTGGTCTGAAATGACAGATTCGCCGTCCGACGGCACCGACAGCACCGAACTCGACCCCGAGGCGGTCGTCGAGCGACACGAACGCCAGATCGAGGACCTCCTCGCCGAGGTCGACGAACCGACTCCACGGGGCGACGACTCGCCGACGCTGGAGCTGGCGGGTCTCGAACTGAACCGCCGCGACTTCGTGAAGGCCGGCGTCGCGACCGGCGCGATGGCCGGGCTCGCGGGCTGTTCCGGCGACATCATCAACCGAGGCGGCTCGGGCGGGAACTCGAACAACGGTGGCAGCCAGAGCGGGTCGGCGCCCGACCACAAGGTCCCGCCGGGCGAACACGACGAGTACTACGGCTTCTGGTCGGGCGGCCAGTCCGGCGAGATCCGCATCGTCGGCATCCCGTCGATGCGCGAACTGATGCGCATCCCGGTGTTCAACAAGGAGGCCTCCCGGGGGTACGGCTTCGACGACGAGACCCGGGAGATGCTGGAGGGCGCCGGCGACTACACGTGGGGCGACAACCACCACCCCGTCCTCTCGGAGACGGACGGCGACTACGACGGCGAGTACCTCTGGGTGAACGACAAGGCCAACGGTCGCATCGCCCGCGTGAGCCTGAAGTACTTCGAGACGGACGCCATCACGGACGTCCCGAACGTCCAGTCCGTCCACGGCTGCGCCGTCCAGAGCCCCGACACGGGCTACATCTTCGGGAACGGCGAGTTCCGGACGCCGCTGCCCAACGACGGCCGCGACGTCCACAACCCGGAGAAGTACACCGCGCTGTTCTCCGCGATCAACCCGCAGACGATGGAGACGGAGTGGCAGGTCGAGGTCGACGGTAACCTCGACATCGTCGACACGGACAAGGACGGCCGCTGGGCCATCGCGTCGGCGTACAACTCCGAGGAGGCCACCGAGGTCTCCGGGATGACCCACGACGACCGCGACTACGTGAAGGCCTTCGACGTGCCCCAGATCGAGAAGGCCGTCGAGGCCGGCAACTACCGCGAGGTCAACGGCGTGCCGGTCGTCGACGGCACGCAGGACAGTTCGTTGAACAGCGGGGACAGCCCCATCGTGCGCTACATCCCGACGCCGAAGAGTCCGCACTGCGTCGAGGTCGGGCCGGACGGGAAGTACGCGTTCATCGCCGGCAAACTGTCGCCGACGGTGACGATGCTCGACATCGAGGCCCTGGACTCCTCGAGTGACCCCGACGACGTCGTCGCGGGCCGGCCGAAGGTCGGTCTCGGTCCGCTGCACACGACCTTCGACGGCAACGGACACGCGTACACGTCGCTGTTCATCGACTCGCAGGCCGC